>NZ_JAMDHB010000007.1:0-313778 GCF_028656895.1 Pseudomonas sp. TNT2022 ID1044
CTGTCACATACCCAATTTGCTGAAGCGTCGAAAGACGAGTCGGCACACCGAATTTCTTGACGACCATAGAGCATTGGAACCACCTGATCCCATCCCGAACTCAGCAGTGAAACGATGCATCGCCGATGGTAGTGTGGGGTTTCCCCATGTGAGAGTAGGTCATCGTCAAGATTAAATTCCGAAACCCCAATTGCGAAAGCAGTTGGGGTTTTGTTTTGCGCGTAGAAAAAGTCGCAAGATCAAAAAAGGGACGGCCTGATGGGCCATCCCTTTTTTTGTGCTCGAGCGTTAATGAGGCTTCAAGGGAACGCCACCACTGGCCGATAACCTTAGGGTCAAGCGGTCTTCACTTCTCGCCGTTTCCATTCGTATTTGCAGTTCAAGAGAAAACGCTTGATAGGCCGTGGCTACTGGCTATCATCTGCGCGCCGTAAAGGGGGCAGTTGATCTTATTTGTGTATTTGTGTTTTTGGCTCTTCTTCTTAATCTGCCTGGAAATCTTCGATGCTGTCGTATCACCAAAAGAGTTTTCTGATCGTCGATGATTTCTCGGATTTCCGCAGTTCCGTCAGGTCCATGCTGCGGGAGTTGGGTGTCAAGGATGTGGACACGGCAGACACTGGCGAACAGGCGCTGAAAATGTGTTCGCAGAAGTCCTATGATTTCATCTTGCAGGATTTCCACTTGGGCGATGGCAAGAAGAATGGCCAGCAAGTGCTCGAAGACCTGATGATCGAAAAGCTGATCAGCCATGAAAGTGTGTTTGTCATGGTCACCGCCGAGACCAGCCAGGCCATGGTGCTGAGTGCTCTGGAGCACGAGCCCGACGCGTACCTGACCAAACCCTTCAACCGTTCCGGTCTGGCCCAGCGTCTCGAGCGGCTGGAGCAGCGAAAAACCTTGCTCAAGCCGATTCTTCAGGCGCTCGATCGAGGCAAACCGGTTGAAGTGCTCAACGCTTGCATCGCCCTGTGTAAGCAAGACATTCGTTACTCGCCGTTGTGCCTGCGTTACCGTGCCGACGCCCTGCGTGACCTCAATCAGAATGAGGCGCTGGAGCGCCTATACGACAGCATCATTGCCGATCGACCTTTGCCTTGGGCATTCGCCGGGCTTGGCAAGCTACTGTTCAAGCGCGGCCAGGTCGCTCAGGCCAAAGGTGTCTACGAAAAGGCATTGAAGGTGTTCCCGATGATGCCGGCGCTCTACGATGGCATGGCGGATGTACTGGTCGCGGAAGGGGATACCAAGGCCGCCCAGAAAGTATTGGAAGAGGCGATTCGCCTTTCGCCCTTGGCAGTGCGTCGGCAGGCACAGCTAGGCAAACTGGCAATGACCAACGAGGATTTTGATACCGCCTCCAAAGCCTATCGCCAGGCTGTTGCTCAAGGTGCGCAATCCCGTTTCAAGGATGCGGAGAGCAACCTCGGACTGGCCCATGCCTTGATCAGCAAAGGCAGCGAAAGAGGTCTGGATACCCGGAGCCGTCTGGAGATCAACACAACGCTGAGTGCCGTGGCCAAGGAGAATCCAACCGATCCGGGCCTGCAGATTCGCGCACGGTTGATGAAGGCCACCAGTTTGTTGCTCAACGATGCCGAAACCGCCGACAAGCTCACTGAGCAAGCGATGATGCGCCTCGACGGTATGGAGCAGTTCATGAGCGCTGAGGCGGCGCTGCTGGTCGCCAAGCAGTTGCAGATGCTTGGACAAGCCGATGCAGGCGCCTCGATGTTGAAAAACTGCGCGGAAATCTACGGGGATGATCCGGCGGTCATGAAGGGCATTGCCAAACTGACCGATGACCCGAGCATTCTCAATTCGGGTAACGATGCTGCTGAACTCAATCGTCAGGGCGTGCGGGTGTACAAGACCGGCAATCTGGTGGAGGCCCGACAGGTGTTCCGCAAAGCGCTGGCGCTGCAACCGAAGAACATCAGTATCGCGTTGAACCTGGCGCAGGCGCTGTTGCATGGCACTGATACAAATGTCGCGTCGGCTGAACTTGAAGAATGCCGCACCTGCCTGAAAATGGTTGGTTTGATGCCTGACTCCGATGCACGTTATCCGCGATACCAGAAGCTCAAAAGCAAGGCGTTTGGCGAATGAATGACGACTCGCAATCCCTAGATTTTTCTACGGTGATCGCGTCCACCGTGCACGATATGAAGAACTCGTTGGCCATGCTCATGCAGGCCCACAGTCAGTGGCTGACCGGGCTGCCAGAGCCGGCTCGGCATACGCCGGAGCAGGGTGTGATCGAATTCGAGTTTGCTCACCTCAACGGAATGCTCGTGCAGTTACTGGGCCTGTACAAGCTGGGCGTCAATCAGATGCCCTTGCAGCCCGCCTATCACGAACTGGACGACTTCATCGAGGCGCAGTTGGCGTGTCATCAGGATGTGTTCGTCAGTCGCGGTATCGCTGCGACGTTTGAAGTGGATCCGTTGAGTCCGTTGGGTTTCTTCGACCGTGAATTGATCGCGTCAGTGCTGGCCAACGCCATCAACAACGCCATTCGTTATGCGCGTCATGCTGTGTTGATCAGTGTCAGCGACGAGGCGGGCCAATTGGTGCTGACTATCAACGACGATGGTGACGGTTACCCAGGCGAGATGATCGAGCGTCAGGCTGATTACGTGCAGGGCATCAATCAAAGCAGTGGCAGCACTGGCCTTGGTTTGTATTTCGCCGGCCGGATTGCCGCTTTGCATCAGCGCAACGGTATCGGCGGGCGCACCGAAATCAGCAACGGCGGCCCGTTGGGTGGCGGCGTGTTCAGTATTTATCTGCCCTGATTGTTCTCGCGCGAAGCTTTTTGTTGGGCGCTGCTTGATATTCCGAACACGCGAAGCCTATTTTGTACGGGTCGCCGTTCGCGGCTCGTACGATAACAAGGATAGCGTCATGACAACCGATGGCCAGGGCTCACTCGCGCAGCGATTGACGGGCGTTGATGAGATTGAATGTGTTACGCCGGATTTGAATGGCGTGCCACGGGGCAAAGTGATGACCGCCGAGGGTTTCCTCGAAGGGCGGCGTTTGCAGTTGGCGCGGGGCGTACTGCTGCAATGCATCATGGGCGGATATCCGCCAGCACGTTTTTACGGCAGCGATGACGGCGATCTTGCTCTGGTGCCAGACCCGACGCAGATTCACCGTTTGCCCTGGAGCAGGCAGCCGCGCGGATTTGCCATCTGTGATGCGGATGAACTGACCGGCGAAAGCTCCAGCCTGTCGACTCGCGGCCAACTCAAGGCCATCATCGCACGCTACACCGCACTCGGCCTGGCGCCGGTGGTAGCGACTGAGCTCGAGTTTTTTGTCTTCGCCCCCAATCCTGATCCGACGCAACCTTTCCTGCCGCCAATTGGCCTGGATGGTCGCCGCGAAGACGGTCATTCGGCGTTCAGTGTCAGTTCCAATAGCGGCTTGCGGCCGTTTTTCAATGAAGTGTATGAGTGCATGGCGGCGCTGGGTTTGCCTCGCGATACGTTCATGCATGAGATGGGTGTCAGCCAGTTCGAGATCAACCTGCTGCACGGTGATCCGCTGTTGTTGGCCGACCAGACATTTCTGTTCAAGCACCTGCTCAAGGAAGTCGCGCTCAAGCATGGCCTGACCGTGGTGTGCATGGCCAAGCCGTTGGCGCACACGCCGGGCAGTTCGATGCACATTCACCAGAGCATCGTAGACATCGATACCGGGCGGAACGTGTTCAGTGATGATGCCGGGCAACCGACGGCAATCTTCCGGCATTTCATCGCTGGGCAGCAGGCCGGCATGGCGGATTTCACGGCGTTGTTTGCTCCGAACGTCAATTCGTACCAGCGCTTGTGTCATCCCTTCGCATCGCCGAACAATGCGTGCTGGTCCCATGACAACCGCTCGGCAGGTTTGCGTATTCCCGCCAGTGCGCCGGTCGCTCGCCGGGTTGAAAACCGCTTGCCAGGTGCCGACGCCAACCCCTATCTGGCGATTGCCGCGAGCCTTGCAGCGGGGTTGCATGGTATTGAGCGACGACTGGAGCCGAGCGAGCCGATCCAGGGGGAATTCGAGGTGCCGGATAATCTTTCGTTGCCGTGTACCTTGCACGCTGCTCTCGAACGTCTGAAGCGTAGTCACTTGGCGAAGGAACTGTTCGGCAAGGAGTTCATCGAAGGCTACATCGCTTCGAAGACCATGGAGCTGACCAGCTTTTATGATGAAATCACGCCCTGGGAACGACGTGTTCTAGCCGCTCAGGCCTGACGAAATATCGACACCGGGCTATCGTTTGGTAGCCCGTTACTCACTGCAAGGAGCCGCTCGGAACGCCGATGCGCCAAATCTGGAAATCCTTTCGAGCGCTTTATTTCGCCTCGCTGATGATGTTGATCGGCTCAGGCCTGTTGAGTACTTACCTGGCGTTGCGCCTGGCTGCCGATAATGTCGATAGCCTGTGGGTTGGTGCGCTGATGGCAGCCAACTATTTCGGCCTGGTGCTGGGCGGCAAGATCGGCCACCGGCTGATTGCCCGGGTCGGGCATATTCGAGCCTATTCCGCCTGCGCCGGGATCGTCGGTGCGGCGGTGCTGGGCCATGGTCTGGTCAACTGGCTGCCCGCGTGGCTGTTCCTGCGGGTGATCGTCGGCCTTGGCATGATGTGCCAGTACATGGTCATCGAAAGCTGGCTCAACGAGCAGGCCGAGGCCAAGCAGCGCGGTCTGGTGTTCAGCGGTTACATGATCGCTTCCTACCTGGGCTTGGTGCTGGGTCAGCTGATTCTGGTCATGCACCCGGGGCTCGGTCTTGAACTGCTGATGTTGGTCGCCTTGTGCTTCACTTTGTGCCTGGTGCCGGTGACCCTGACACGACGGATTCACCCTGCGCCTTTGCATCCTGCACCGATGGAGCCACGGTTCTTCATCAAGCGTGTGCCGCAGTCGCTAAGTACGGTGTTAGGGGCGGGCTTGATCGTTGGCTCCTTCTACGGTCTGGCGCCGCTGTATGCCTCGCAGCAAGGGTTGTCCACCGAGCAGGTGGGTCTGTTCATGGGTAGCTGCATTTTTGCCGGGTTGCTGGTGCAGTGGCCATTGGGCTGGCTATCCGATCGCTATGACCGGGCGCTATTGATTCGTTGTTTTGCGTTCAGCCTGGCGCTGGCCGCCATGCCGCTGGCGATCATGACGCAGGTGCCACTGGAGGTGTTGTTCATCGCCGGTTTCCTGTGTTCGCTGGTGCAGTTCTGCCTTTACCCGTTGGCGGTGGCGTTCTCCAACGACCACGTCGAGGGGGATCGCCGGGTCTCGCTGACGGCCATGTTACTGGTGACCTACGGCGTGGGTGCCAGCATCGGGCCGCTGGTGGCTGGTGTGCTGATGAAGTTGTTCGGCAGTCAGATGCTTTATGCGTTCTTCAGTTTCTTTGCGTTGGTGCTGGTGTGGCGCATTCGCCCGAAAGCGGTGACCAACTTGCATCAGGTGGACGATGCACCGCTGCATCACGTTGCGATGCCAGACAGTATGTCGAGCTCGCCACTGGTGGCTGCTCTCGATCCGCGGGTGGATGAGCAAGTGGTGCAGGATCAGATGCAGAACCCGGTTCCCCCTGAGCCGACGCCCGATCCTGAGTCCCCCTCTGATACTCCGCCAGAAGATCCGGATGCGGGGAGGGAGCAGAGCTTCACCGAAGCCAGGCCTTAACCTTCAGCCAAAAAAAACGGGCAGTCACCGCGAGGGACTGCCCGTTTTTATTGATACGTTGCTATCAGAAATCGTCTTTGTCGAAGCGGCGTGCTTCGCGCTGCAACTGATAGACGAATCGCTCGACCTGACGCTGCACCAGCCCGCTCATGTTATGGAAGCGAACACCGGCGAACGTCGTGGAGATTCTTTCTTCGAAGTGCAGGTAGCGCAGTTCGACCGGGGCCGTCATTTTGCCGAAGGGCAGGGCGGCCGAGAAGCGGTCATAGACCTGACCCAGTTGCAGGCTGCCGGTGATGTCGCCTTCAAAGCGTAACTTGCAGCCGGTAGCGGAAATGTCCAGCAGTTTGCCGCTGATAGGGGCCTTGAGTTTTTCGCCGTCCAGGTCGACGTTGACCAGTTGGGCCAGCTTCAACGCCGCGCGGAACGCATTGCGGCGCTGGTGGTAGACCACTTCATCGGGCAGCGTGCCGCGGTAGCAACGAGCGCCACCGGATTCGTCGATGGTCAACGGGCCATTGCTTTCCCAGGCGATGCGGACGCCCTCGTGAAAGCCTTCGACCTTGAACGGCTCGCCGGCCAGCAGAAAGCGCTCGCCGTCACGGGGGATCATTTCGTCCAGGGCAATCATGTTGCTTTCACGGTCGATGTCCACCAGATAGCTCTGGAAGCGCTGGGTGCGCTCATGGAACGTGATGATCAGCGGGTCATGACTTTCTTGCAGCTGGCGCAGGTTGCCGGAGATTTCCAGGGGCGTGCTGAGCACCTTGGGTGGCTGCGGAGCATCTTCCGCATTTAAGGCATTGGACACGGTTAATCAATCTCCAGACAAATTTTGACTACTACTGGCCATCATATTGCCAGCATGTTTCGCGTCTTGATAGAGCGCGCTCATCGATGGGCTCAAGCCTGACTGAGCGGACGCGGTTTCACAAGCTTGGAAAAGGTTCCACTGGCATCGTAGAGCGCTGGAGGTTCGCCGCCGGTAAGGATTTTCAGCTGGGTGGCCGTGGCGACCTGCTGAACCACGATCGACTGACCGTTGTTGGCATTGGCCGCTTGGCACTGGGACAGAAGGTCGGTGAGGACATCGCTTTGCGCCAGCAACGCTTCGCCAACGCTGGACTGGCTGGCGAGTTGCTCAAGTCCACTGCGGTTGGTGGGCAAATTGAGACTGGCAAGAATTTCGCTGCGCTTGCGGCCATGCTGTTCGAGCAAGATGATCAATGCCTGCTTCTGCGCCAGGATGCCTTCGAGCAGGTTCATGTCGCGACCATGCAAGGCAAGGGATTCGATGCGCAGTAGCTCCAGCAATTGTTGCGCCGGAGCAAAATCGTCGGTGATCAGTTGCAGTAAATTAGTGTCGTGCATGGCTGGCCTTGGGGTTTAAGCGTCCAAAAGCCTCGCGCTGGCCGTGGCCTAGCGCTGGGCTTCGAAGTTGAGCAGTTTGCTGGCTACACGGTTGCTGTCGACTTTATAGCTGCCATCGGCAATCGCTGCTTTCAACTCGGCCACACGGGCTTTGTCGACAGCTGGCTGATCGCGCAGCGTATCAGTGACCTTCTGCAACTGTTGAGCCTCATTGCTGAGATGTACCGATTCCCCGCTCGTGACGGTGCTGGCCTGTTCGGCCGGGGTATTCAGCGGCGCGGATTTGCCGGCATCGGCGGTTTCCTTGGCAACGCTGGTACGTGTACTGCCCGTGAGTGACGAGGAGCTGTTCAAACGGCTGAAATCGATGACCATGATAAAAAACCTCTGGGAATTTGGACGCTTGCCATGTTTTCGGCCATACCCGGAAAAACTTTAGGCTCATTTATCAATGAGCTTGCGCGCGCCAGCGCTTGCCCTGCACAGGGCACAGTTTAGGGAACAGCCTCGGTTAGCGCCACATCTGCACAAGCAGAGCGACCTACATGGGCACCTCGACCTGCCCCGGCGCGATGACTTGCGCCTTGATCACTCGATTTGAATTGAGATTCTTCACCCGGATTTGTTCGCTCAAGCCACCGTTGGCCAGTGCTTCGCCGGGCATTCGCACGCTGAGCGTACCACTGCGGGCGGTAATCACCACCTGATCGCCTTTGCGGATGACTTCCGCCTGTTCGATGTGCACCAGGCTGATGACCTGGTCGTTGACCATTGGTCGGGTCAATCGCTGCCCGATCGCCTGGTCCAAAGACGTCAGATAGCCCTGGCTGAGCAGGCTGACATCGCGCTCACGCAAGGTGACGTCCGCGGGTTCGACAATACCGGCACGGCGCAGGGGCCGGGTGGTGGTCACAACATCGCGAAACAGGCGAACTTGAGCGGGTACGAAGACGGTCCACGGGGATGTTCCCTCACAGCGGACCTTGACCGTTACCCGGCCCAACGGCTTGGCCGGACTCTCCAGAGTGGCTGTCAATTCCTTGTCGCACATTGGCATGCGCAGGCGTGGATCGAGCTGGTTGACCTGGATCTCGTAGCGACCTTCCGTTTGACTGGTAGCCAGATAGTCTTCTACGGTGAACTCAAGAAAGCCCTGAGTGACGCCGATAAGCATGTCAGGCAAGGTAACTGTGTCGGCAAGGGCAGGGCTGCCAGCGTTGAACAGGCAAGCAGCGGCGAGCACACCGAGCCATTGGCGGCAGGGGGTGATCAGGCGTCGGAAAAATGTCGGTTCTGTGTTCATAGAAAGATAAAAAGCAAGCGCCGTGCCGTTTAGAGATGAATGTGCGTCGCAACAACACTTAGCGTTGGTGTAGGAGTCTGGGCATGGCTGGTGTAATGGATTCGGTGAACCAGCGCACGCAACTGGTGGGGCAGAATCGCCTTGAGCTGTTGTTGTTCCGTCTCGACGGCCAGCAGCTGTATGGGATCAACGTGTTCAAGGTTCGGGAGGTGCTGCAATGCCCCCAACTGACGTTGATGCCCAAATCCAGTCCTGTCGTGTGCGGCGTGGCAAATATTCGGGGGGCGACCATTCCGATCCTGGATCTGGCAATGGCGACCGGCTCCGGTGCTTTGAAGGACAAGAACAATCCCTTCGTGATCATCACGGAGTACAACACCAAGACCCAGGGTTTCCTGGTGCGCTCGGTGGAGCGCATCGTCAACATGAACTGGGAGGAGATCCATCCGCCACCCAAGGGGACGGGACGCGATCACTACCTGACGGCAGTGACGCGGGTCGACAATCAGTTGGTGGAAATCATCGACGTCGAGAAGGTGCTGGCGGAAGTGGCGCCGACACCGGAAGCGATTTCGGCTGGCGTGGTGGATGTCGAAACCCAGCACAAGGCGCTTTCGTTGCGCGTGCTGACGGTCGACGATTCGTCGGTGGCGCGCAAGCAGGTGACGCGTTGCCTGCAGACGGTGGGTGTGGAAGTGGTGGCGTTGAACGACGGTCGGCAAGCGCTGGATTACCTGCGCAAACTGGTCGACGAGGGCAAGAAGCCGGAAGAAGAGTTCCTGATGATGATTTCCGACATCGAGATGCCGGAGATGGACGGGTACACGCTGACGGCCGAGATCCGCAACGACCCTCGCATGCAAAAGCTTCATATCATCCTGCATACTTCGTTGTCCGGTGTGTTCAATCAGGCGATGGTCAAGAAAGTCGGTGCCGATGACTTTCTGGCCAAATTCCGACCTGATGACCTGGCATCCCGGGTCGTTGACCGGATCAAAGCAGCAGATATCAGCTAGGGGCGTTTGGCCCCCGGCAGTCAACACGATTTAAGAGGCGGCAGCATTGTCTACGGGTAATTTGGATTTCGAACAGTTCCGGGTATTCCTGGAAAAAGCCTGTGGCATTTTGCTCGGTGAAAACAAGCAGTATCTGGTCTCGAGCCGTCTCAACAAACTGATGGAGCAGCAAGGCATCAAGTCCCTGGGTGAGCTGGTGCAGCGTATCCAGACGCAGCCGCGCAGTGGTTTGCGCGAGATGGTGGTGGACGCGATGACGACCAACGAAACCCTGTGGTTTCGTGACACCTATCCGTTTGAAGTCTTGAAGAACAAGGTGCTGCCCGAGGCGATCAAGGCCAGTCCCGGCCAGCGTCTGCGGATCTGGTCGGCGGCGTGTTCGTCGGGGCAGGAACCGTATTCGCTGTCGATGTCCATCGACGAGTTCGAGCGGGTCAATGCCGGGCAGTTGAGGATGGGCGTGCAGATTGTTGCCACCGACCTTTCCGGCACCATGTTGAACAACTGCAAGACCGGCGAGTACGACAGCCTGGCCATCGGCCGTGGTCTGTCACCGGAGCGCTTGCAGCGTTACTTCGACCCGAAAGGGCCGGGGCGCTGGGCGATCAAGGCGCCGATCAAGAGCCGGGTTGAATTTCGCTCCTTTAACCTGCTGGACAGCTACGCGAGCCTGGGCAAGTTCGACATCGTGTTTTGCCGCAACGTGCTGATCTACTTCTCTGCTGAAGTGAAGAAGGACATCCTGTTGCGCATTCACAGCACGTTGAAGCGCGGTGGTTATCTGTTCCTGGGTGCTTCCGAGGCGCTGAACGGATTGCCGGATCATTACCAGATGGTCCAGTGCAGCCCGGGGATCATTTACCAGGCGAAATGATTTGATGGCGGTAACGAAAACGGGAGTCCTCAAGGGGCTCCCGTTTTTTTATGCCTGATGATTTCCCGCCCACACCACTAAACCCTGTGGGAGCCTGCTCGCGAACGGTGGGTCGGGCAACGCAGGTGTCGACAGACAAGACGCCTTCGCGAGCAGGCTCGCTCCCACAAGGGGATCTGCGTTGCTCTTGAGAAAGCGGCAGAAAAGCGGCATTCAGCGGAAACCGGTTGCCGCTTTTCTGGCATTGCCGTCTTGCCACTGCCCGCAAAGCCCCGGTTTACGGGCTTTTTTGAATTGGCATGACGCTTGCTATGTTCATCGTACGAAAAATCAGGTCACCCGAAGGTTTCCCGACATGAGCATCAGCTTCGATAAAGCGCTCGGCATTCACGAAAAGGCTCTGGGCTTCCGCGCCCAGCGTGCCGAAGTCCTGGCCAACAACATCGCCAACGCCGACACCCCGAACTACAAGGCGCGGGATCTGGAGTTCTCGAAAGTGCTCGAGGCGCAGAACGACAAAGCCAGGAACGGCACGTTCGCCTTGAACATGACCAACAGCCGGCATATCGAAGCCGAAGGCCTGGGCAATGGCGACGAGTCGCTGATGTACCGCACGCCGATGCAACCTTCGATCGACCAGAACACCGTGGACGCCCAACTGGAACAGTCGAACTACGCGGAAAACTCCGTGAACTTCCAGGCCAGCTTCACCCTGCTCAACAGCAAATTCAAAGGGCTGGTGTCAGCCCTGCGCGGAGAGTAAGCCATGTCTCTATCCAGTGTTTTCAACATTGCCGGTAGCGGCATGAGTGCCCAGACCACTCGCTTGAACACCGTCGCGTCGAACATCGCCAACGCCGAGACCGTTTCGTCGAGCATCGACCAGACCTACCGCGCGCGTCACCCGGTGTTTGCCACCATGTTCCAGGGCGGCCAGAGCGGTGGCAGCGATTCGCTGTTCCAGAACCAGGATGCCGCCGGTCAAGGCGTGCAGGTGCTCGGCGTAGTCGAAGACCAGAGCAACCTTGACGCGCGCTACGAACCGAACCATCCGGCAGCCGATGCCAAGGGTTACGTCTACTACCCGAACGTCAACGTGGTGGAAGAGATGGCCGACATGATTTCCGCGAGCCGTTCTTTCCAGACTAACGCCGAAATGATGAACACCGCCAAAACCATGATGCAGAAAGTCCTGACCCTGGGTCAGTGATAAGGGGCGACTCAGATGAGTGTTAGCGATACCACCAGCGGTATGTCCCTCAACGACATCCTGGCCAACTCCTCGATCAAGACCAACAAGGACACTGATTCCCTGGCGTCGGCGGCCGGCAGCGCCACCGGTAAAAAGGCCCTGGGCAAAGACGCATTCCTGCAGTTGCTGGTGACGCAACTGAAAAACCAGAACCCGCTGGAGCCGCAAGGCAACGGCGAGTTCGTGGCGCAGCTGGCGCAGTTCAGCAGCCTTGAAGGCATCACCACACTCAACGATACGGTGAGCGGCATTGCCGGCGCCTTCGGTTCATCCCAGGCACTGCAGGCCTCGTCGCTGGTGGGCCGTTCGGTCATCGCGCCGGGTGACAAGGCTGTGGTCGACACCACCAAGGGAATGACCGGAGCGGTCGTACTGCCACAGTCGGTGGCTCAAGCCGAAGTGAAAATCACCGACAAGGACGGCAAAGTCATTCGCACCATCACCCTGGCCGACCAGAAAGCCGGCAATGCCAGCTTCACCTGGGATGGCAAGGACGAAGCAGGCAATGTGGCTCCGGCGGGTACTTACACCTTCGCGGCAACCACCACCATCGATGATCAGGCTGTTGCGCTGATCACCAACCTGCCGGCGACCGTCACCAGTGTGACGCTCAGCCAGACCGGTGGTGAATTGATGCTCAACCTCGCCGGGCTGGGCAGCATTGCCCTGTCCAAAGTGCAAACCATTGGTATATAGAGCCGACTAACCCGGCACAAAGGAGTGGAATATGTCTTTCAACATCGGCCTTAGCGGTCTCTATGCCGCCAACAAGCAACTGGACGTGACCGGCAACAACATCGCCAACGTCGCGACCGTTGGCTTCAAATCGTCCCGTGCGGAATTCGAAGATGTGTACTCGGCGACCCGGCTGGGCACCGGCAGCAAGACCACCGGCAGTGGCGTGCGTCTGGCCAACGTTTCCCAGCAGTTCACCCAGGGCGACATCAACAACACCGGCAACGTGCTGGACATGGGCATCAATGGCTCGGGTTTCTTCGTGCTCAACGACAACGGATCGTTGTCCTACACCCGTGCCGGTACCTTCAAGGTCGACAAGGAAGGCTACGTCACCAACACCGACGGTACCGCGCGTCTGCAAGGTTATGGCGTGGACGCCAATGGCAAGATCATCAATGGCGTGCTGACGGACCTGCGCATCGACACGTCCAACCTGGCACCGAAAACTACCACCAACGTTTCGTCGACGATCAACCTGGACTCCAAGTCCGATGTGATCGACCAAGTGGCCAACCCGTTCGACCCGAGCAAGCCGGGAACCGCTTTCACAAAGCAGTTCACTACCCAGATCTACGATACTCAGGGTAACAAGCACCAGATGGACCAATACATGGTCAAGACGGCGGCCAACACCTGGGATGTCTATACGTTGATCGATGGTCGCAACCCGGACGGCAGCGATCCGATGAACGCAGCTTCGCGTCCGGTCCCTTCGACCATGGCTTTTGACACAAGTGGCAAGCTGGTTTCGGTCACCACGCCGGGCACTCCGCCAGTCGTCAGCCCTGATCTGCAAATCACTGGCTGGATTCCGGGCAAAGTGACCAATGGCGTTTGGGCGCCCAACGGCGCAGCCGCCGACCCGGCGGGTGTGACTGTCGCCATGGGCAACACCACGCAGTTCAACGCTGACAGCGCTCGTTCCATTCCTGATCAAAACGGCTACGCCACCGGCCAGATCACCAACCTGACCATCGATGGCAGCGGTGTGATGCTGGCCAACTTCAGCAACTACCAGACCAAGCCGATCGGTCAACTGGCGCTGGCCAGCTTCACCAACGAACAAGGCCTGCAGCCAGTGGGCGGCACCAGCTGGAAGGAAACCTTCGCCTCGGGTCAGCCGGGCTACGACGCACCGCAAACCGGTTCCCTCGGTGAGATCCACTCCAACTCCCTGGAAGAATCCAACGTCAACGTCACCAACGAACTGGTCGACTTGATCAAGGCGCAGAGCAACTACCAGGCGAACGCCAAGACCATCTCCACCCAGAGCACCATCATGCAGACCATCATTCAGATGACCTGATGCTGGATTGCGCTTCATAAAAAGCCCCTCGGAAGAGGGGCTTTTTTGTAGCTGACAACATCACATTCTCCCGAACCTTGTAGGAGCCGGCTTGCTGGCGATCCAGGCGCCTCGGTTTTCCAGACAGACCGCGTCATCGTTCATCGCCAGCAAGCCGGCTCCTGAAAAAAGAAAACCCCCGACAATCCAGAGGACTAATCGGGGGTTTCAGGTCAGCGCCATGCGGCGCTTAACGGCTCAGCTTATTGGCAAGCTTCGCAATCCGGCTCGTCGATGGCGCAGGCCTTTGGCACTGGAGCAGGACCGGCAGGGGCTGCCAGGACCGAGTCGTCACCGTGGTTGCCGCCGCTGGAAACAGCGTTCAGCTTGCCGGTGTTGATGGTCGACTTCTCGGTGCTGGTCGCGGCCAGGGCACGGAGGTAGTAAGTGGTTTTCAGGCCACGGTACCAGGCCATGCGGTAGGTCACGTCCAGCTTCTTGCCCGAAGCGCCAGCGATGTACAGGTTCAGCGATTGAGCCTGGTCGATCCACTTCTGACGACGGCTGGCGGCGTCAACGATCCACTTGGTGTCCACTTCAAACGCGGTCGCGTAGAGCTCTTTGAGTTCTTGCGGGATGCGCTCGATCTGCTGCACCGAACCGTCGTAGTACTTCAGGTCGTTGATCATGACCGAGTCCCAGAGGCCGCGAGCCTTCAGGTCGCGAACCAGGTACGGGTTGATCACGGTGAATTCGCCCGACAGGTTCGATTTCACATACAGGTTCTGGTAGGTCGGTTCGATCGACTGCGATACGCCAGTGATGTTGGCGATGGTCGCGGTCGGTGCGATGGCCATGATGTTGGAGTTACGGATACCTTTCTGCACACGGGCGCGCACAGGTGCCCAGTCCAGGGTTTCCTTCAGGTCAACGTCGATGTACTTCTGGCCACGGGCTTCGATCAGGATCTGTTGCGAATCCAGTGGCAGGATGCCTTTGGACCACAGCGAACCCTGGAACGTCTCGTAGGCGCCACGCTCGTCAGCCAGGTCGCAGGACGCCTGGATCGCGAAGTAGCTGACCGCTTCCATGGACGTGTCGGCGAACTGCACGGCAGCATCGGAACCGTAAGGAATGTGCTGCAGGTACAGCGCATCCTGGAAGCCCATGATGCCCAGGCCGACCGGACGGTGCTTGAAGTTGGAGTTCTTCGCTTGCGGCACCGAGTAGTAGTTGATGTCGATCACGTTGTCGAGCATGCGCACGGCAGTGTTCACGGTGCGTTCCAGCTTGGCGGTGTCCAGCTTGCCGTTGACGATGTGGTTCGGCAGGTTGATCGAGCCCAGGTTGCAAACGGCGATCTCGTCCTTGTTGGTGTTCAAGGTGATCTCGGTGCACAGGTTCGAGCTGTGGACCACGCCAACGTGCTGCTGCGGGCTACGCAGGTTGCACGGGTCTTTGAAGGTCAGCCACGGGTGGCCGGTTTCAAACAGCATGGACAGCATTTTGCGCCACAGGTCTTTGGCCTGGATGGTCTTGAACAGCTTGACCTTGCCCGGGTACTCGGTCAGGGCTTCGTAGTACTCGTAACGCTCTTCGAACGCCTTGCCGGTCAGGTCGTGCAGGTCCGGTACTTCGGATGGCGAGAACAGGGTCCACTTGCCGTCATCGAAGACGCGCTTCATGAACAGGTCAGGGATCCAGTTGGCGGTGTTCATGTCGTGGGTACGACGGCGATCATCACCGGTGTTCTTGCGCAGCTCGATGAACTCTTCGATGTCCATGTGCCAGGTTTCCAGGTAGGCACAGACAGCGCCTTTGCGCTTGCCACCCTGGTTAACGGCGACGGCGGTGTCGTTCACCACTTTCAGGAACGGTACGACGCCCTGGGATTTGCCGTTGGTGCCCTTGATGTACGAACCCAGCGCACGAACCGGCGTCCAGTCGTTGCCCAGGCCGCCAGCGAATTTCGACAGCATGGCGTTGTCGTGGATCGCGTGGTAGATGCCCGACAGGTCATCCGGCACGGTGGTCAGGTAGCAGCTCGACAGCTGTGGACGCAGGGTACCGGCGTTGAACAGGGTCGGAGTCGACGACATGTAGTCGAAGGACGACAGCAGGTTGTAGAACTCGATCGCACGGTCTTCTTTGTGCTTCTCTTCGATCGCCAGGCCCATGGCCACGCGCATGAAGAAGATCTGCGGCAGTTCGAAACGCACGCCATCCTTGTGGATGAAGTAACGGTCGTACAGGGTTTGCAGGCCCAGGTAAGTGAACTGCTGGTCACGCTCGTGGTTGATCGCCTTGCCGAGTTTTTCCAGGTCGAAGGAGGCCAGGACCGGGTTCAGCAATTCGAATTCGATACCCTTGGCGATGTAGGCCGGCAGGGCCTTGGCGTACAGGTCGACCATTTCGTGGTGGGTAGCGCTTTCGGCCACACCGAGGAAGCCCAGGCCTTCGGCACGCAGGGTGTCCATCAGCAGGCGGGCGGTCACGAACGAGTAGTTCGGCTCACGCTCGACCAGGGTACGGGCGGTCATCACCAGGGCGGTGTTGACGTCGGTCAGGGCCACGCCGTCGTACAGGTTTTTCAGGGTTTCGCGCTGGATCAGGTCGCCGTCGACTTCTTCCAGGCCTTCGCACGCTTCAGTGACGATGGTGTTCAGACGACCCATGTCCAGCGGTGCAAAAGTGCCGTCGGCGCGGGTGATGCGGATCGACGGGTGAGCGTTGACGGCTTCTTCGGCCGGCGCATGGGCCGCGCGTTCTTTGGAGCGACCGTCACGGTAGATCACGTAGTCACGAGCGACTTTCTGCTCGCCGGCGCGCATCAGGGCCAGTTCGACCTGGTCCTGGATTTCTTCGATGTGGATGGTGCCGCCCGATGGCATGCGACGCTTGAAGGTGGCGGTGACCTGTTCGGTCAGGCGGGCCACGGTATCGTGGATTCGCGACGAAGCGGCAGCGGTACCGCCTTCAACTGCGAGAAACGCTTTGGTGATGGCGACGGTGATCTTGTCATCGGTATAAGGAACGACAGTGCCGTTACGCTTGATCACGCGCAGTTGGCCAGGCGCGGTGGCGGACAGATCCTGATTCGAATCGGTAGCCTGCGGCAAGGTGCCCTGCGGGTTCTCGCGAGTTGTGTCGGTTTGCATGGGGGGTTGTCTCCACATTCTCTATGTTTGTTTGGGCACCATCACAGTGCCCACCGTTCCGTCCTGAAGCACTACAACCGGCAAGGGCCGGGCATACCAACTTCGGGACAGATCAGGAAGGGGGCTATTGGGCGCCGCTTCCATGCCGAAGTCTTTGGTCTTGCGCCTTGGGCGCAAGACCGGGGTCCTTTGAGGTGACAGTTCAGGACTGCAACACCCGTACCGTTTTCACCCCTTCGGGCCGAAATACAGTAGCCATCCGCATGCGCGGTTTGGTCTTTCGAAAATACGCTTGAATCAACCGGACAGAGGCAAGAAAAGCGCTTGAAATTGGTGTCCGGTTTGTGTTTGGTTTTTTGCGCTAAACCCTACATCTAGGGTTTTTTTGGCGCTGGGGTACAAGATAATGCGTTTTGGGGGGCGATTGCAACGTACTACCTGTGGATAAACCTGTGCGTAAATTGTGTGTGAAAGAGCGAACCGGCGTGTAGGCCGCGATGCTGCTGGACCGGACCTTTTTTCTCCAGTTTTCAATGATTGAAAACGGCCGGCCGGATTTTTAAGGGCGCGAACCCTATCACAAAAAAACGCCACGTCCGAACGCATTTACCGGCTTGTGTTCTGTGCGGGCGACGTTCTATACAATCGGTTAGCGTGTATGCAATCTATCCCCCGAATCATTACAAAAAGACGGGCGGATCCTTCCTTATCAGCGTCATTGGCAAGCAGAGGTCACCCGTGGAGCAAGAAGCCTGGCAGGTATTGATTGTGGAGGACGACCAGCGTCTGGCCGAGCTGACCCGCGATTACCTGGAAGCCAATGGCCTGCGTGTGTCGATCGAGGGCAATGGTGCCCTGGCGGCGGCGCGCATCATCAAGGAACAGCCGGACCTGGTGATCCTCGACCTGATGCTGCCCGGTGAAGACGGCCTGAGCATTTGCCGCAAGGTCCGTGACCGCTATGACGGCCCGATCCTGATGCTCACCGCGCGCAGCGACGACACCGACCAGATCCTCGGCCTCGACCTGGGCGCCGACGATTACGTATGCAAGCCGGTGCGTCCGCGCTTGCTGCTGGCGCGGATCCAGGCGTTGCTGCGACGCAGTGAAACCCCTGAGCCGGTCCCGGAAAAACAACGGCGTCTGCAGTTCGGCCCGCTGGTGGTCGACAACGCCTTGCGCGAAGCCTGGCTGAACGACAATGGCATCGAACTGACCAGCGCCGAGTTTGACTTGCTCTGGCTGCTGGTGGCCAACGCCGGGCGCATTCTGTCCCGGGAAGAAATCTTTACCGCGCTGCGCGGCATCGGCTACGACGGCCAGGACCGCTCCATCGACGTGCGCATCTCGCGCATCCGTCCGAAGATCGGCGACGACCCGGATCATCCACGGCTGATCAAGACCGTGCGCAGCAAAGGCTATTTGTTCGTTCCCGAGGCCTGCGTAGACCAAACCCTGTGAATTCGATCTTCCTGCGTATTTATGGCGGCATGTGCGCCGCGCTGATTCTGGTAGCGGTGCTTGGCGTGCTGGCGTTGCAAATGCTCAACCAGGTGCGCAGCGAGCAGTACCGCGAACGTCTGGCCCACGGCACGTTTTCGTTGATGGCCGACAACCTGCAACCGATGAACCAGACCGAGCGCCACCGGGCATTGCTGGTGTGGGAGCGCTTGCTGGGGATTCCGCTGGCGCTGAAAACCTTCAGCGAAACCGAACTCGACTTGCGTCAACGCACCCGCGTGCTGCACGGCGAGGCGCTGGTGGAGCAAACCGGACCGCATGCGGCGAAGGTTTACCGCCTGGTCAGCGACAAGGAACAACTGATCCTTACCGGGGAAGTGCAGCAGATCAGCGAGCAACTGGCCCGGGCGACAATTTACCTGTTGGCCGACGAACTGGTGCGCTACCCGGTGGGCGAGCAGCCGGTGCGTTTGGCGCAGTTGAAGCAGGACAAGGGCTTTGGTTTCGACTTGCGCCTGGTCACGGTCGAAGACGCCGACATGGACGAAGACCAGAGCCGTCGCGTGTCCGAAGGTGACACGGTGATGGCGCTGGGCAAGGGCGGCGATTCGATCCGGGTGTTCGCCGGGATGGTCGGCACGCCGTGGGTGCTGGAAATCGGTCCGTTGTACCAGATGAATCCCTATCCACCGGAATGGCTGGTGCTGATTGCCGCGCTGGGCCTGACCCTGATCGGTTTGATCGTCTACCTGCTGGTGCGTCAACTTGAGCGGCGCTTGCGCGGTCTGGAAGCCGCGGCCACGCGCATTGCCAAGGGCAGCCTGGAAACCCGCGTACCGGCGCGCGGCGCGGACTCGGTCGGGCGACTGGCTTCGGCCTTTAATGGCATGGCCGAGCACTTGCAACAACTGCTGGCGATCCAGCGTGAACTGGTGCGCGCGGTGTCCCATGAACTGCGTACACCGGTGGCGCGCCTGCGGTTTGGCTTGGAGATGATCGGCTCGGCCACGACGCCGCAAGCCCTGGAAAAGTACTGCGAAGGCATGGACCACGACATCGAGGACCTTGATCGCCTGGTGGATGAAATGCTGACGTATGCGCGACTGGAGCAGGGGTCGCCGGCGCTGAATTTTCAGCGCATCGATCTGGATGCTTTGGTCAATCAGGTGATCGAGGAGCTGGCGCCGTTGCGCGCCGATGTCACGGTGCAACGCGGGTTGTGCCTGTCGGCGGCCGATAACGACGACGCCTGGGTCGAGGCCGAACCGCGTTACCTGCATCGGGCGATCCAGAATCTGGTGAGCAACGCCATGCGCCATGCGCAATCACGGGTGACCATCAGTTATCAGGTGGGGCAGCAGCGTTGCCGGGTGGATGTCGAAGATGACGGGCCGGGCGTCCCGGAAATCGCCTGGGAGAAAATCTTCACCCCATTCCTGCGCCTCGACGACAGCCGCACCCGGGCCTCGGGCGGGCATGGCCTGGGCTTGTCGATTGTGCGACGGATTATCCATTGGCATGACGGACGGGCGTTGATCGGCAAGAGCAAAAGCCTGGGTGGGGCTTGTTTCAGTTTGAGTTGGCCGAGAAATCAGGAGCGGCGTTGAGAGGTGTGGGGAATGGCAGGAGCCGGCTTGCTGGCGACGGCGGCCTCAGGCCCTGATACTGACCAGACTCAACAACTGTCCATCCTGCACTCCGAACTGCGCCTCCAGCTCCGTACCGTTGCGCCACTCGCTGGACAAATCCGTCAGCAACCGCAATCGCACCGCACCGGCGTCGGTCCATTCCAGCACTTCGGCGTGTTCAAAATAAAAGCGCTTCTGAACGATCGGGTAGAGCGCCTTGAACAGGCTTTCCTTCACCGAAAAGGTCAGGGTCACCCGCAACGCCAATTGATCGCGTCGGCCGGCGGCCATGCGCTGCAACTCGGGCGCGGTGAGGATTTCCCCGGCCAGGCGTTCGGCGCGTTCGGTGTTGAGCAGGTTTTCCAGGTCCATGCCCAACCCGCGCCAATGGCTTTTTTTCGCGACGATGGCCGCTGCCCGACCGGTGCTGTGGGTGATCGAACCGGTGATGTGCGCCGGCCAGACGGGCGCCCGGTCCTCGCCGATGGCCGGGCTGAAGCCCAAACCTTCGAGTTGCTGCAGGGCGGCACGGGCGCAGATTCGCCCGGCGAGAAACTCTGCCTGCCGCTTGGCGACGGAGCGCTGGATGCTCGCTGGCGCCTCGATGGCGCTGCGCTGGAAGTCATCGCCGAGCAGTTGCGCAGGATCGAAGTGGGTACTGAGCAGCACCGTATCTGGCAGCGCAATCGGTAGCGGCCAATGGGCATCGAGGGGGGTGCAGCAGGCGGGCATGGCAGGGACGGAATTCATGGCGGACATTTTGCCGGGTTGAGCTGCGGCTGGGTAGTGCAAAAGGGCTTTTGTGGCGAGGGGGCTTGATGGCGGCTTGGCCGGGGCTGCTCAGGGCCAGCAAGAGAACAACGAGAAACATGCGCAGGGGCGAATCTCCTGTTGAAACGTGCCGAAACAGTCAGGTCGAGTGGGTTCAGCTCAGGTTCAGAGAGCGTTCAGGGGGAGTTCAGGGCGGGGGCCGTAACCTTGCGCCATACCCGAAAAGCAAGATAGCGCATGAGGTAACTCCGCAATGACTACTTTCAAAAAACTGCTGTTGGCTTTCACTGTGATGGGCGCCAGCGTCGCTGCCCACGCGGCCGATGAAAATTTTGCCAGCCTTACTTTTGGACAGACCAGCGACAAGGTTAAAAAGTCCAACGCGCTGGACTCCAACCTCAACCACCCGAATGCCGATGGTGTGATCGGCAAGGACAACACCTGGGGCGTGCGTCTGGGGCAGCAAAACAGTCAGGGCCGTTACTACGCCACCTACGACAACGTGTCTGGCTCGCACAATGGGATTAAACTGCGTCAGGAAAACCTGCTGGGCAGCTACGATCTGTTCTATCCGGTGGGCGGCAGCACCAAGTTGTTCGGGGGCGCCACGGCCGGTTTGACCAAGCTGACCCAGGACTCGCCCGGCTACAGCCGCGACAGCGATATCGGTTACGCCATCGGCGGGCAACTGGGCGTCCTGCAACAGGTTTCGCAAAACGCCTCGGTTGAATTGGGTTACCGCTACCTGCGCAGCAATGCCAGCACCGAAATGAGTGTGAACGGTGGTAATAAACAGGGCTCGCTGGATTTGACCAGCAGCGCGCAGACTTACCTGTCGGCCAACTACGCGTTCTAAAGCGGTTCGCCTTAGTAGTCTGGAGGAGCCTTGCAGGCTAATTCCCACAGACTACTAAGGTCTGGAGATTCTGATTTACCCGGGAGAGCGTTATGAAACTGCTGGTTGTCGAAGATGAAGCGCTGTTGCGCCATCACCTGCAAACCCGCCTGACGGAAAGCGGCCACGTGGTCGAGTCGGTGGCCAATGCCGAAGAAGCCTTGTATCAAACCGGGCAGTTCAATTTTGATCTGGCGGTGATCGACCTCGGCCTGCCGGGCATGGGCGGGCTTGATCTGATTCGCCAGTTGCGTTCGGGTGGCAAGACGTTCCCGATCCTGATCCTCACCGCCCGGGGCAACTGGCAGGACAAGGTCGAAGGCCTGGCCGCCGGGGCCGACGACTATGTGGTCAAGCCGTTTCAGTTCGAAGAACTCGACGCCAGGCTCAATGCCTTGCTGCGCCGTTCCAGCGGTTTTACCCAGTCGACCATTGTTGCCGGCCCGTTGCTGCTTGATCTCAATCGCAAGCAGGCGTCCCTCGACGAGCAACCGCTGGCGCTGACAGCCTACGAGTACCGCATCCTCGAATACCTGATGCGTCATCATCAGCAAGTGGTGGCCAAGGACCGGTTGATGGAGCAGCTCTACCCGGATGACGACGAGCGCGATCCGAATGTGATCGAAGTGCTGGTCGGCCGTCTGCGCCGCAAACTCGAAGGCCCGGCAGGCTTCAAGCCGATCGACACCGTGCGCGGTCTCGGCTACCTGTTCAATGAGCGCTGCACTTGATTCGTTCTCTTCGCGTTCGCTTGATGCTCGCCGCCACACTGCTGGCGGTGTTGTTCATGCTGGCGTTGCTGCCGGCCATGCAAGGCGCGTTCAGTCTCGCCTTGCAGGACTCCATCGAGCAGCGCCTGGCGTCCGACGTGACGACGCTGATTTCTGCCGCCCGGGTTGAGAACAACAGCTTGCAGATGCCGGCGCA
This sequence comes from Pseudomonas sp. TNT2022 ID1044, assembly GCF_028656895.1. Classification (NCBI taxonomy): domain Bacteria; kingdom Pseudomonadati; phylum Pseudomonadota; class Gammaproteobacteria; order Pseudomonadales; family Pseudomonadaceae; genus Pseudomonas; species Pseudomonas sp. TNT2022 ID1044. The sequence goes on from NZ_JAMDHB010000007.1 coordinate 22,364, forward strand.
ATTGCCCGACGAGCGCTTCAATCTTACCGACAGCCGTTTGCTCGGCTACATCTTCGACCGCGAAGGACGTCTGGTCTGGCGGTCGAAGGCCACTCAGGAAGAACACATCAACTACAAGCCGCGCTACGACGGGCGCGGCAACGAGTTCGCGAGAATCAGCGAGGCCAACGGCGCGGAATTCTTCGTCTATGACGTCGAGGTCAAACTGCTGGGGGGCAAGAGTGCGGCGTTCAGCATTGTTGCCCTGCAACCGGTGCGCGAATACGAAGTCACCCTCGAAGGCCTGCGGGAAAACCTCTACCTGGGCTTCGGCGCGGCGTTGCTGGTGCTGTTGGCGTTACTGTGGTTCGGCCTGACCTGGGGTTTGCAAGCCTTGCGTAGGTTGAGTCAGGAACTGGACCAGATTGAAGGCGGCACTCGCGAAAGCCTCAGCGAAGAGCATCCCCGGGAACTGTTACGACTGACCGGCTCGCTCAACCGTTTGCTGCACAGCGAGCGCGAACAGCGCAGTCGCTATCGGGATTCCCTGGATGATCTGGCACACAGCCTGAAAACGCCGCTGGCGGTGTTGCAAGGCGTCAGTGAAGACATGGCGCAACGCCCGGAAGATCGCGATCAGGCGTGGGTGCTGCAAACCCAGATCGAACGCATGAGCCAGCAGATCAGCTACCAGCTGCAGCGCGCCAGCCTGCGCAAAAGCGGTCTCGTACGGCATCAGGTGCGCCTGCGGCCGGTGCTGCAAAGCCTGTGCGACACGCTGGACAAGGTTTACCGCGACAAACGTGTGCGGGTCGCCTTCGATCTGCCGCAAGAATGCTTCGTGCCGATCGAGCAGGGGGCCTTGCTGGAAATGCTCGGTAACTTGCTGGAGAACGCCTATCGCCTGTGCCTGGGCGAAGTGCGCATCAGCGTGCGGGAATCTCTCATCGGTATGGAGTTGTGCGTCGAAGACGACGGCCCCGGCGTGCCGATGGACCAGCGGGCGCGGATTCTCGAACGCGGCGAGCGACTGGATCGACAACATCCGGGGCAGGGCATCGGCCTGGCGGTGGTCAAGGACATCATCGAAAGCTACAACGCCAAATTGACCCTGGGCGATTCACCCATGGGCGGCGCGGCGTTCCGGATTCATTTTCCGGTGGTTTGACCGGCAGATCGTTACTGCACTTGCTTGCCCGCGATGGGGGTGGTTTGAGCACCGAAAAAGTCGAGTCTGAAGCTCAATTTTCCTGCGCGCGATACGCGCCCGGTGTCAGCCCCGTCCACTTCTTGAACGCCCGGTGAAACGCCGAAGGCTCGGAAAACCCCAGTTGCTCGGCAATCTGTTGCAATGACAGGTCCGCGCGGCTCAGGTGATAAATCGCGATGTCCCGACGCAACTGATCCTTCAGTTCCTGAAAACTGGTGCCTTCCTCACGCAGATGCCGACGCAGCGTTTGCGGGCTGATGTGTAAATGCGCGGCCACTGCGTCGAGGTCCGGCCAGCGAGCATCGTCGCGGCTGAGCAAGCGGCGCAATTGACTGCTCAGGCTGTTGCCGTCGTCCGGGCGTGACAGCAGATCGGCCGGCGAGTGTTCGAGAAAATGCTTGAGGGTGCGTTCGTCCTGCAACAGCGGCATGTTCAGGTAGCGGCTGTGAAATAGCAGGCTGCTCTGATTTCCGGAAAACGTTAACGGGCAGGAGAACAGCAAGTCGTACTCGGCGCCGTGTTCCGGTCGCGGGTAACTGAAGGCGGCCTGCTCCAGGCGAATCCGCTGGCCGATCAGCCAGCTGCCGAAGCGATGCCAGATCACCAACAAGCTCTCGCTGAGAAAATGATCCGGGTCCCAGAGCTGCGAATCGTCGAGGCTCAGGCGGATCATGTCGTCTTCGCGCTTCAGGGTCAGGCGCGGGGCGTCGGGGAACAGGCTATAAAACAACAAACCACGATTGAGCGCCTTCTCCAGGTTACGGCAGTGGATCACCGCATGGCACATCATCGCGAAGCTGCCCGGCTTGCTGGGGCCACGTCCGAAACCCAGGTATTCGTCATCCAGTGCCAGCCACAACCCCTGAATCAGCCGGGTGAACTGTTCCGGGGCAATGCGCGCGCGCGGCTCGTCGAGCAATTCGGGGCTGATCGCCAATTGTTGCAACAGGCTCGAATAGTCCAGGCCACGACGTTGCGCGCCACCCAGGACGGCGCGGGCAAAGTGACTGGCGATGGTGCGTTCGCGCATAGCGGGCAAATCCGTCCATTGAGCGACGGATGGTAGCTGCGGTTCCAATCGATGAACAAGGCGGATATCCGCCAAATTGCAGGACCTGATTTGTTTGAAGGGCGGAAATCCGCCATTGCGCTTCAGTCGAGCAATGACCAGGCACGACCGGCAACCCTTGATATCAAAAGGCTCGCGGGTGTTTCAGCGGAGGTGGCACGGGCTTTGCGATACAACGGGCAGAGGCCTGCCGTCGCGCAGCTCGAAAAAACAAATCCCTCCAGTGCAGGAGGGTTCGCAATTGAGGTGTCCCGGGCAACAGATGGATTTGCCTGCGCGCACTCTTGAGGAACTTTGCAATGACGACTCGTCAGCCACTGTACAAATCCCTGTATTTCCAGGTGATCGTTGCAATTGTCATCGGTATTTTGCTCGGTCACTACTATCCACAGCTCGGTGTGGCCGTAAAGCCGCTGGGTGACGGGTTCATCAAACTGATCAAAATGATCATCGCCCCAATCATCTTCTGTACGGTTGTCAGCGGTATCGCCGGCATGCAGAGCATGAAGTCGGTCGGCAGGACCGGTGGTTACGCACTCCTGTATTTCGAAATCGTTTCGACCATCGCGTTGCTGGTTGGCCTGGTCGTGGTCAACATCGTGCAACCAGGCGCTGGTATGCACATCGACGTGAGTACCCTGGACGCCTCCAAAGTCGCTGCCTATGTGTCGGCCGGTGCTGACCAAAGCGTCGTTGGCTTCCTGCTCAACGTGATCCCGTCCACCATCGTCGGCGCGTTCGCCACGGGCGACATCCTGCAAGTGCTGATGTTCTCGGTGATCTTCGGTTTCGCCCTGCATCGCCTGGGTGCCTACGGCAAGCCGCTGCTGGACTTCATCGATCGTTTCGCCCACGTGATGTTCAACATCATCAACATGATCATGAAGCTCGCGCCAATCGGTGCCTTCGGTGCCATGGCGTTCACCATCGGTGCCTACGGTGTCGGCTCGCTGGTGCAGTTGGGTCAACTGATGATCTGCTTCTACATCACCTGCCTGCTGTTCATCCTGATCGTGCTGGGCGGTATCGCACGCGCTCACGGCTTCAGCATCCTGAAAATGATCCGCTACATCCGTGAAGAACTGCTGATCGTGTTGGGTACTTCCTCTTCGGAATCGGTACTGCCGCGCATGCTGATCAAGATGGAGCGTCTGGGTGCGCAGAAATCCGTCGTGGGTCTGGTGATCCCGACCGGTTACTCGTTCAACCTCGACGGTACTGCGATCTACCTGACCATGGCGGCCGTGTTCATTGCCCAGGCAACTGACACCCACATGGACATCACCCATCAAATCACCCTGCTGGTGGTGTTGCTGCTGTCCTCCAAAGGCGCTGCTGGCGTGACCGGTTCGGGCTTCATCGTACTGGCTGCCACCCTGTCCGCCGTGGGCCACCTGCCGGTTGCCGGCCTGGCGTTGATCCTCGGTATCGACCGCTTCATGTCCGAAGCCCGTGCCCTGACCAACCTGGTGGGTAACGCCGTGGCGACCATCGTCGTGGCCAAGTGGGTCAAGGAACTGGACACCGACGTGCTGCAAGCCGAACTGGCCTCGGGCGGTCGCGGCATTGCCGAAGAGCCTAAAGACGACGTTCTGGGCCACGCCGATGAGCTGGCCCCGGTTAACGCCAAGTAAATCGGCTGCAATGAAAAACCCGCTTCGGCGGGTTTTTTTCTGCCTGCGACTTGAGCGCAACGGTCAGCGTCACTGGCACATAAGGTTATTGCCCCTGAGCGTCCGGCTGCCTAGGCTGGGAGCATCATTCAGGGAGAATATCCATGCTCGGTCCACTGGCATCACTCAAGGTTCTGGATTTCTCGACGCTGCTGCCGGGGCCGTTCGCCTCATTGTTGCTGGCGGACATGGGCGCTGAGGTGCTGCGCATCGAATCGCCAACCCGCATGGACCTGCTGCGCGTGCTGCCACCCCACGACCGGGGTGTATCGGCCAGCCATGCCTACCTCAACCGCAACAAACGCAGCCTGGCGCTGGACCTCAAGCAGCCTGATGCACTGGCGGTGATCAAACAGTTGTTGCAGGACTACGACATCGTGCTGGAGCAGTTTCGCCCCGGTGTCATGGAGCGTTTGGGGCTGGGCTATGAAGCCTTGAAGGCGATCAACCCGAAGCTCATCTATGTGTCGATCACCGGCTATGGCCAGACCGGCCCCTACAAGGACCGCGCCGGCCATGACATCAATTACCTGGCGCTGGCCGGGCTGGCGAGCTACACCGGCCGCGCCGACAGCGGACCGCTGCCTCTGGGGCCGCAGGTGGCGGATGTCGCCGGCGGTTCGCTGCACGGGGTGATCGGACTGCTGGCGGCGGTGATTGCCCGGCAGCAAACCGGGCAGGGGCAGCACCTGGATGTGAGCATGACCGATTGCGCCTTCAGCCTGAACGCCATGGCGGGCGCGGGGTATCTGGCCTGCGGTGTCGAGCCGGGCCGGGAAGACCAAGTGCTCAATGGTGGCAGTTTTTACGACTATTACCGCTCGCGGGATGGACGCTGGTTGTCGGTGGGCAGTCTGGAACCGGCGTTCATGAAACAATTGTGTGTGGCGCTGGGCCTGGAAGAGCTGGCGAGCCTCGGACTGTCGCCACAACCGGCGCAGCAGAAGACGCTCAAGGATGCGTTGACGGTTGAGTTCGAGAAGCATGACTTTGCCGAACTCTGCGCGTTGTTTGCCGAGCTGGATGCCTGTGTCGAGCCGGTATTGAGCGTGGGCGAAGCGCTGCGGCATCCGCAGTTGCAGGCGCGGGAGCTGGTCACCCAAGTGCCGCGTGGCGATGGCTCGAGCCAGGCGCAGATGGCGTGTCCGCTGAAGTTTTCGGATGGGTTGCCGGAACCTCGACACATTGGCGCGGCGTTGGGGGAGCATACGGATCAGGTGTTGGGGGAGTTGGGGTTTAGTGCGCAGCGGATAGAAGAGTTGCGGCGGTCCAAGGTGGTTCTTTAGTGCCTGATAAATAGTAATCGCCAGCAGGCTGGCTCCCACAATGGATCTATGGTGGACCGTTGATCCCCTGTGGGAGCCAGCCTGCTGGCGATGAGGCCAGTGCAGCCACAACAAAAGCCCAGCTACTCGACCCGCATCTCCCCACTGAAAACCAACGTACTGCGACAGCGTCGACACAAATACCGCCGCCCTTGCCGCACCAGCCCATGGCGCTGTGACGAAAAGGGAAAATCACTGTCGGGGCACGGGCACTTGTAGATGTAGCGGGTCACGCTGCGGCGCTTGACGTCGTAGGTGTGGCAGCGATTGGGCGGCAGTTCGTAAACGCCGCGCATGATCAATTGCCACTCTTCGCCGTGGGGCTGGATGCGGTCACCGAACAGTTGATGAGCAATCAGATGCGCGACTTCATGGGCCACGGTCTGCTTGAGGAAATCTTCAGTGTTTTCCCGGTACAACTGCAGGTTGAAACGCAGCAGATTCTCGTGCAAATGCGCGACGCCGGCTTTTTGCCCGCGCAGCTTGAGGCTCACCACGGGGCGTTTGAAAGGTCGTTTGAAAAAAGATTCGGCTTGTTGGAAACAGTCTTCGACGCGGGTATTGAGTTGCTCGGGCATGCTTGATGGATCTCCAGAGACGTCGAGTATGCCGCAACCCTCGGGCCTTGCGAATCGTTTGAGCGCCGAATGGTCGTTGCGTTTCTCCTGGCAGATGCATCAAAAGGCCGCCTTGCGGCGGCCTGTGTCGGCAGATCTGATTATTAGGGGGAGTGTTGCTAATTTGTATAGACCGGCCCCACGCCGAGTCCCCAGACAATGACTGTAAACGCCATGATGGCCACCAGCACCACCAGGCCTACGGCGAGTACCGAACTGGAAAACAGAAAGCCCTCGTCAGATGGAATGTTCATGAACGTCGGTAGCCCGACATACAACAGGTAGACCGTGTAGCAAATCGCCGCAGTGCCGACGATCATCCCCAGCCACATATGCGGGTACAGCGCCGCCAGGCCACCGATGAACAGCGGTGTCGCGGTGTAGGTCGCAAATGCTACGCAGCGTGCCAGGCTGGGATTGGCGTCATAGGTGCGAGCCATCCAGTGGATGAACGCGCCCATCACCGCAACGCCGCCGAGCATCGCCAGGTACGACATGATTGTCATCCATAGCGCACTTTCCATGGTCAACATCACTGGCGCTCGATTACCGATCACCCAGCCGACCTGCGTGGTGCCGATAAACGCCGACACGGCAGGGATCGCCGCCAGAATCAGGGTGTGGGTCAGGTACATGTGGCTGATGCTTTCCTCCTGGTCGCCACGGATTTCTTTCCATTCTTGGTCAGGGTGGGTGAAGAGCCCCACTACGTGATGGATCATGCCAGTCACTCCTCTTTTTTACCGTCGCCCCCCAGTGGAGCGCCTACGGACCAATACGGCCCAGCAAGTCATAGGTCTGAATTCCAATGCGACCTTATGTCGCAGTATAGAAAGGAGTTAACCGCACAAGGAGAGAGGGCTTAGAGCAAATTGCGCTGTAAAGAGGTGGGGTAATCGCGGAAGTGTCTGTGGATGTGCCTGTGTGACGACAGTGGCGATAGTGGGCACTTCGCCCTCAAGGCGTTTTTGCGTAAAATGCCCGCCTTTCGTCACACCTCACGGATTTCGCGTCATGGGCACTCTTACGGTCAACCAGAACAAACTGCAAAAGCGCCTTCGCCGTCAGGCCGGTGAGGCTGTTGCCGATTTCAACATGATTGAAGACGGCGACAAGGTCATGGTCTGCCTGTCCGGCGGCAAGGACAGCTACACCATGCTTGACGTGCTGATGCACTTGCAGAAGGTCGCGCCGATCAAGTTCGAGATCGTGGCCGTGAACATGGACCAGAAACAACCGGGTTTCCCCGAGCACGTGCTGCCGGCCTACCTCAAAGAGCTGGGCATCGAATATCACATCGTCGAAAAAGACACCTATTCGGTGGTCAAGGAACTGATTCCCGAAGGGAAAACCACTTGCTCGCTGTGCTCGCGCCTGCGTCGCGGCACGCTATACACCTTCGCCGACGAGATCGGTGCGACCAAAATGGCCTTGGGTCATCACCGCGACGACATCGTCGAGACCTTTTTCCTCAACATGTTCTTCAACGGTTCGCTCAAGGCCATGCCGCCAAAACTGCGCGCCGATGACGGGCGCAACGTGGTGATCCGCCCGTTGGCCTACTGCAACGAAAAAGACATCCAGGCCTATTCCGACCTCAAGCAGTTCCCGATCATCCCGTGCAACCTCTGTGGTTCCCAGGAAAACCTGCAACGCCAGGTGGTCAAGGAAATGCTCCAGGAGTGGGACCGCAAGACACCGGGGCGCACCGAGAGCATTTTCCGCAGCTTGCAGAACGTGATCCCGTCGCAGCTGGCGGACCGCAACCTGTTCGACTTCACCAACCTCAAGATCGATGAAACGGCGGCTTCGCGCTTCGTCAACGTGGTCAACCTCTAACCGTAATCACTGTAGGAGCCAGCCTGCTGGCGATGGCGGTGTGTCAGGCACATTATTGTTGACTGACACCCCTTCATCGCCAGCAGGCTGGCTCCCACGGGTTTTGTCACAAGTTGGCAGTTCATTTTTCAATCCCCAGGAGAGGGCATGCGCGATTACAAGTGGCTGAATGAATACTGCTTGAACCGTTTCGGTTCGGCGGCTGAACTGGAAGCCCATCTGCCCGTTCCCAAGTCTGCGGCACAATTGCGCAAGATCAGCGATGACCGTTACCTCTCGACCATGGCTTTGCGCGTGTTCCGCGCCGGGCTCAAGCACAGCCTGGTAGACGCCAAGTGGCCGGCCTTCGAAGAAGTGTTCTTCAAGTTCGACCCGGAAAAAGTCGTGTTGATGAGCGCCGAACACCTGGAGCGCCTGATGCAGGACGCGCGGATTATCCGCCACCTGGGCAAGCTCAAGAGCGTGCCGCGCAATGCGCAGTTCGTGCTGGACGTGGCCCACGAGAAGGGCAGTTTCGGTGCCATGATCGCCGACTGGCCGGTGACCGATATCGTCGGGTTGTGGACCTTTCTGAAAAAGCGCGGCCATCAATTGGGTGGTCTGTCGGCGCCGCGTTTCCTGCGCATGGTGGGCAAGGACACGTTTGTGCCGAGCTACGACGTGGTCGCGGCGTTGAATGCGCAGAAGATCATCGACAAGGTGCCGACCAGTCTGCGCGACCTGGCGTTGGTGCAGGATGTGTTCAACCAGTGGCACGAGCAAAGTGGCGGGCGGTCGATGAGCGAAATTTCGATGATGCTGGCTTATACCGTCAATCATTGAGACCGAGTTGTGATCAATCGCCAGCAGGCTGGCTCCCACATTGGATCTGTGCCGAACAAGTCCCCTGTGGGAGCTAGCTGCTAGCGATTGCAATCTGTCAGGCGACGGAAACATCCCCCTCGCCAGCCAGCTTGCGGTTCAGCTGATACCGCCACCGCACATACAACAAAGCCGAACAGAACACCGCCAGGCTCGCGGCCATCTCCAGCACCCCGAAGATCTGCCGGTTCGGGTCATACGCAGCCAATGCGCCCTTGATGAAATACAGGTTCACCACGAAACACATCCAGGAATGCCCTCGGGCGTTGCCGACAATCATCCCCGGTGCGAGCAATAGCAGCGGCACCAGCTCGATCAGCAAAATCACCCACGGCCGCGCACCGTGCAGATCGGCGACCATCAGGTAGTAAACGCAGAGCAATCCCACCAGGCCAAAGAAGCACAGCAGGCTGATGACGCGCATCGCCTTGACGCGCGGTTCGAGCCATTCGATGGCGGGCAGAATCTTCGGCTTCTTGGCCACCCTTAGCCCTCCAGCTTCTGAGCTGTCTTGGCCAGGCGCATGCCCAGCGCGCGGCACAACGCCACTTCGTGAGTGTCCAAACCGCTTTTGCCATCGGCCCCGGCGTGGTGGCTGGCGCCGTACGGCGTGCCGCCGCCCTGGGTTTCCAGCAAGGCCGATTCGCTGTAGGGCAGGCCGGTAATCAGCATGCCGTGGTGCAACAACGGCAGCATCATCGACAGCAAGGTGGTTTCCTGGCCGCCGTGCAGGCTCGCCGTGGAAGTGAATACCCCCGCAGGTTTGCCCACCAATGCGCCGGTCAGCCACAGATTGCTGGTGCCATCGAGGAAGTACTTGAGCGGCGCCGCCATGTTGCCGAAGCGGGTTGGGCTGCCGAGCGCCAGGCCGGCGCAGTTTTTCAGGTCGTCGAGGCTGGCGTAGAGCGCGCCTTCGTCCGGAATGTCCGGCGATACCGCTTCGCACTCGGTGGAAATGGCCGGCACGGTGCGCAACCGCGCTTCCAGACCGGCCTGTTCGACACCGCGGGCAATTTGCCGGGCCATTTCATTGGTCGAGCCACTGCGGCTGTAATACAAAACCAGAATGTACGGCGCACTCATGGCAACAGTTCCAGAATCTGCTCCGGTGGACGGCCGATGACGGCTTTGTCGCCGACTTCGAGGATCGGCCGCTCCATCAGTTTCGGGTGGGCGGCGATGGCGGCGATCAATTGCGCTTCGCCGAGGCTGCTGTCGGCGAGGTTGAGGGTCTTGTACTCGTCCTCGCCAGGGCGCAGCAGTTGCCGGGCGCTGATCCCGAGTTTGCCCAGCAGGCGCTGGATTTGCGCGGCGTCGAGCGGGGTTTCCAAGTAACGGACCACGGTCGGGGCCAGGCCACGGGCTTCGAGCAATTCGAGCGCACCGCGGGATTTCGAGCAGCGCGGGTTGTGATAAAGCGTCAGATCGGTCATGAGCGGGTCGCATCTTGCGTAAGGTGGCGGCTATTCTAACTGTGCAGCGCGTAATCCAGAACCTTGGGAGGCGATGGGTCGCAGGCGCAATCAATTTTTGATAAGGAACACGACATGACAAGGCGACTGGCAGCAGCATTGACGATCTTTGGGGCGTTGATGCTGGGGGGCTGCGGTAACGACTTCGGGACCGATCAGAATGGGCAGAAGGTCGCCGCCGAGCGTCTGGACGGTAAATGGCTGGTGCTTAATTACTGGGCTGAATGGTGCGGACCGTGCCGTACCGAAATCCCGGAACTGAACGCTTTGGCCGATCAACTCAAGGACAAGAAGATCGGCGTGTTCGGGGTCAACTTCGACAATGTGCAGGGCGAGGAACTGAAAAGCGCCAGCGAGAAACTCGGAATCAAATTCACCGTGCTGGCCCAGGACCCTTCCGAGGTGTTCGAGTTGCCGCGCAGTGAAGCACTGCCCGTGACCTACATCATCGATGACAAGGGCAAGGTGCGCGAGCAGTTGATGGGCGAGCAGACAGCGGCGGGGGTGATGGCGAAGCTGGAGGCGTTGCAGGCAAAGAATTAATCGCAGTGATGATGACGAGCAGACGAACTCTGCAGGAGCCGGATTGCCGGCTCCTGCAGGTTGAAAAGGGGATCAACCCTCTTCAAGCCACCAGCGCAGCGGCTTGCCTTCGGCCGGCCAGAAACGCATCTGCTCGATGGACGAGACGTCCCAGCGTTGCACGTTCTCCAGCGCCTGAAGGAAGCGTTTTTCCTGCTCCATCAGTGCTGGCGCGCAGAGTTTACGGGTGCTGCCGATTTTGCCGAAGCTCAGCTTGTTGCCTTCCAGCGTGTACGGCGCGAACCAGTGGTTGCAGCCGCCGTTACCGTAGGCGCGACCATCTTCGCCGAGGGTGATGGTCAGGTGGCTGTAATCCATCAATGGACGTTCACCGATCCATTCCAGAATGTAGCTGCGGTTTTGTTGCAATTGCACCGGATCGGCAGCGCAGCCCATCAGGCTTGCGCCGACCATGGCGGTCAGAGCGAGGCGTTTCATCACGCAGGCTCCTGGCATGTCGGGCACAGGTGCTTTTCGCCAACGGTGGTCCAGCCCAATTCGGCAATCCGCGCGGTGGCGGCAGGCTTCTCAGCCTTGTTGCCCAGCTTGGCGTCGACGGCGAACTCGAAGCTCAGCTCTTTCGCACAGCTGTCGCAGTTGACCTGCCAGGTGTGGATCGCCAGTTCGCCGAACACCGGGCCACTGGCCACCGCGACCCATTGGCCGGGCGGATTGATCAAGTGGCGAACCGTTTCGACGGTCAGGCGCATGGACAAGTCCTTGGCGCCCTTGAGGGTCACTACCAACACGTCGTTATTACGAATCGAGCCGCCGTTGCCGGTGACTTGATAACGCCCCGGCACCAGGGCGCGGCATTCGGTGAGGGTGTGTTGCGGGTTCATCAGGCTGTAGCGGAAATCGTGTTCGACCATGGGTCCTCCAAATATGCGCGATATGCTAGCACGGGCATTCGCGTTGCATGGCGCGGGCGCATGACCTTCGATCAGGTTCAGTCAGCCATGACCAGGTTTTGCGGGTTACCGGCATTCCAGGATGAGATGTTGTGCAAGGTGGTCGCGGCAATTGCGCCAAGGGCTTCACGGGTGAGGAAGGCCTGATGGGCCGTGATGATGACGTTAGGGAACGTCAGCAACCGCGCCAGAACATCGTCCTGCAGCGGCAGGTCGGACCGATCCTCGAAGAACAGTTGCGCCTCTTCTTCATACACATCCAGCCCCAGATAACCCAATTGCCCGCTCTTGAGGGCGTCAATCAGCGCGGGCGTGTCCACCAGGCCACCGCGACCGGTATTGATCAGCATTGCCCCCGGTTGCATGTGCGCCAAGGATTCGCGGTTGATCAGATGCTTGCTCTGATCGTTGAGCGGGCAGTGCAGGCTGATGATCTGCGACTCGGCCAGCAGTTGCGGCAAACTCAGGTAACGGGCGCCGAGCGCTTCGACCTGCGGGTTGGGGTACGGGTCGTAGGCCAGCAACTGGCAACCGAAACCGTGCATGATTTTCGCGAACGCTGCGCCGATTTGCCCGGTGCCGACCACGCCGACGGTTTTGCCCACCAGGTCGAAACCCGTCAGCCCATGCAGGCTGAAATCGCCTTCGCGGGTACGGTTGTAGGCGCGGTGCAAGCGGCGGTTGAGTGCCAGGATCAGCGCCACGGCATGTTCGGCCACCGCATGGGGCGAGTAGGCCGGAACGCGCACCACCGCCAGCCCGAGACGTTTCGCGGTCGCGAGGTCGACATGGTTGTAACCGGCCGAGCGCAGGGCGATCAGACGTGTGCCGCCCGCCGCCAGGCGTTCGAGCACCGGCGCACTGAGGTCATCATTGATGAAGGCGCAGACCACCTCATGCTGATCGGCCAGCGCCGCTGTATCAACGCTCAGCCGCGCCGGTTGAAAGTGCAACTCGATGCCGGGGGGCAAGTCGGCGGCGAGGAAACTGTCGCGGTCGTAAGTCTGGCTGCTGAATAGAATTGTGCGCATGTGTTCTCCCTGAAGACTCGGCGTATTCACTCTCTGTGCAGGCGCAGCCTGCGCGCCTACCTTAGTCCTTCGCGCTGGCGGCGTCTTTGCGCCACGTCAGGCGTTGATGCGTGCCTGGGCGGCCAGGCGATTGATGGCCCGGTCGAGTTCTTCCAGTGCGCCGAAGGCTTTCGGGTCCTGTTGCTTGAGCAGGGTTTCGCTGCGTTGGCAGGCGGCGCGCAGTTGCGGCACGCCGCAGTAACGGGTCGCGCCGTGCAGGCGATGGACACGTTCGATCAGCGCGTTGTGATCGCGGCTTTCCTGGGCCTGGCGGATCGCTTCGCGGTCGGCCTCCAGCGACGCCAGCAACATGGCCAGCATGTCCGCCGCCAGATCGGCCTTGCCCGCGGCCAGGCGCAGGCCTTCTTCGTGATCGAGTACCTGCAGCTCATAGGCACCGGCGTGGCTATCGCTGGCGCGCTCCGGACTGTGGTTGCGCAGCGCCAGGCCACTCCATTTCAGCACCACTTGCGCCAGTTGCCGCTCGCTGATGGGTTTAGTCAGGTAGTCGTCCATGCCGCTTTGCAACAAGGCGCGTTTTTCATTGGCCATGGCGTGGGCGGTGAGCGCCACGATCGGCAACGGAGTGCAATGCCGCTCGCTCTCCCATTGGCGGATCGCTTCGGTGCTTTGTCGTCCGTCCATCCCCGGCATCTGCACGTCCATCAGCACCAGGTCGAAGGTCTCGTTCTGCACGGCTTTGACCGCGGCGTAACCGCTGTCCACGGCGAGCACCTTGGCGCCCATGTCTTCGAGCAGGGTCTGCACCAGCAGCAGGTTGGCCGGATTGTCATCGACGCACAGCACTTTGGGCGCTCGACTGGAAACCGGCTCGCCCGGTTCACTGCGAATCTGACGCGGGTTGACCAGATCAGACAGCGCGCGTCGCAACTTGCGGGTACAGGCCGGCTTGGCCTGGAGCTGGCTGTGCGGGTTGGGCACCGAGAGGTGGAACAGCGTCTGTTCCGTGGTCGGGCACAGCACCAGCACTTTGCAGCCCAGATGCTCGAGGTCCCAGATGTACTGGTTGAGGCGCTCGGGCGGCATGTCGTTGCTGGTCACGCCCAACACCGCGAGGTCGATGGCCTGGTCGGTCTGGTGGGCGCCGGTCACACCATTGGTCAAGCTTTCCAGGGTGTTGAACGGGGTGACGGCGAGGCCGCAATCTTCCAGTTGATGCTGCAACGCCTGACGCGCCAGGTCGTGGTTTTCCAGCACCGCCACGCGACGACCGGACAGCGGCGGGCCGGGCAAGTCTTCGGCGTCGTCGCGGGTTTTCGGCAGGCTCAGGCTGATCCAGAATTCCGAACCTTCGCCCGGTGTACTGTCGACCCCGATTTCGCCGCCCATCTGTTCGATCAGGCGCTTGGAAATCACCAGCCCCAGCCCCGTGCCGCCCGGTTGCCGGGACAGCGAGTTGTCCGCTTGACTGAAGGCCTGGAACAGCGCGCGCACATCCTGGTTCGACAGGCCGATGCCGGTGTCCTGAATACTGATGCGCAGTTGCACGCTGTCATCGTGTTCTTCTTCGAGCATGGCGCGCGCGACGATGGTGCCTTCGCGGGTGAACTTGATGGCGTTGCTGACCAGGTTGGTGAGGATCTGCTTGAGCCGCAGCGGGTCGCCCACCAGCGACAGCGGCGTGTCGCGATACACCAGGCTCACCAGTTCCAGTTGTTTGGCGTGGGCGGCGGGGGCGAGGATGGTCAGGGTGTCCTGCAGCAGGTCGCGCAGGTTGAACGGAATATGGTCGAGCACCAATTTGCCGGCCTCGATTTTCGAGAAGTCGAGGATCTCGTTGATGATCCCCAACAGGCTGTCGGCGGACTTTTCGATGGTACCCAGATAGTCGAGCTGGCGCGGGGTCAGCTCGCTTTTCTGCAACAGATGGGTAAAACCGAGGATACCGTTGAGTGGCGTGCGGATTTCGTGGCTCATGTTGGCCAGGAACTCGGATTTGATCCGGCTCGCTTCCAGTGCTTCCTTGCGCGCCAGGTCGAGTTCGATGTTCTGGATCTCGATGGTCTCGAGGTTCTGGCGTACATCCTCAGTGGCCTGGTCGATGCTGTGCTGCAATTCTTCCTGGGCATTCTGCAGGGTACCGGCCATGCGGTTGATGCCGGACGCCAGTTCGTCCAGCTCCTGACTGCCAAGGGGCGGCAGACGGGTTTCCAGGTGACCGTCCTTGAGTTGGGCTACGGCCTGCTTGATCTGGGTCAGCGGTCGGTTGATGGTGCGGCCCATGCGCAGGGCCAGCAACGCCGCGCCGCACAGGCCGGCGGCAATCATCATCAGGCTGGCGAACAGGCTGCGGTAACCGCGCAGCAGCATGCCGTTGTGCGACAGTTCCAGCTCGACCCAGCCCAACAGGCGATCGGCCTCTTCGGGAATCACATCGCCGGCCAGGTTGCGATGCTTGCCGAACACCGGCAGCAGATAACGCGTCGCATCGCTGCCACTGCGTCGCAACATTTGCGAGCCATCGCCCATCGGCGCCTGGTTAAGCATGGTCGGACCGGCGTGGGCCAGTAACGTGCGGTCAGGCGCGAGGAAGGTCACGGCGCGCACGTCCGGTTGCTCGAGGGACTGAGTGGCGATGCGTTCGAGCAACTCGCTATTCTTATGGCCCATGGCTGGCGCGACCAGCGGTGCCAGTTGCTCCGCGATCATTTCGCCGCGCTGCATGAGTTGGGTTTGCAGGTCGGATTGCTGCATCCAGGTAAAATAACCGCCCAGGACCAACGCCATCAGGCTGGTCGGCAATAACGTCAGCAACAGCACGCGGCCTTTGATTCCCAGTTTCTTGAGCACGCATCTCTCCTGCATCCAGCTATCGATAGACCTGCACTAGCGTGCGGCACGCACCACCTGCGCAGTGTAGCGATTTGCAGGCGGGCAATCTTCGTAAAATTGATGTCGTCATTCGTCGGCCAATTCGAGTGTTTTCGCTGGCTGCATCCGCGTCGGGTTGCCTCGCGCGGCGCAATCTTCAATAATTATCAACTGAGAATTATTTGCAGATACTCATGACTCCCATCGCCTCTGGTCATCCGCGCATCCTTTCCATCGAAGACGACCTTGTACTCGGTGCCTATGTTCATGAGCATCTGGGCCGAAGCGGCTTTCAGGTGACCTGGTGCCAGAACGGCCAGGAAGGCCTCGACGCTGCCCGCGCGCAAGCCTTCGATGTGGTGCTGATGGACATTCTGTTGCCCGGGCTGGACGGCTTGTCGGTGTTGACGCAATTGCGCCAGAGTCACTCCACTCCGGTGCTGCTGATGTCGGCGCTGGGGGCCGAGGCCGATCGCATCAGCGGTTTTCGGCTGGGTGCCGATGATTACTTGCCCAAGCCCTTCAGCATGGTCGAGTTGCGGGTGCGCATCGAAGCGATTCTGCGCCGCGTCGCGCTCGATCGTCGACCGACGCCGGCGGCGATTGCTACGCCGGTAGACAGCCTTCATTTCGACGATGAACGTTTCGAGGTTTTCTACGGCGAGCAAGCCGCCGGCCTGACCCGCAGCGAATACCGGCTGCTGGAAACCCTGAACCGCAACGACGATGAAGTGTTGAGCAAAGCTTTCCTCTATCAACATGTGCTGCAACGCGGTTACGCCGCCCATGACCGCAGCCTGGACATGCACATCAGTCAGATCCGCCGCAAGCTCAAGGCCATCGGCTATACCGAGCGCGAAGTGCGCACGGTCTGGGGCAAGGGCTACATCCTGAGCGCCAGTGATGAAATGTAATTTGCCGAGCCGGCATTCGCTGTTCTGGAAGCTCGCCTGCTTGCTGGTGGCGTTCTGTCTGCTGATGATCTGGTTGAGCTGGTCCTGGGGGCGTTACATGGAGCAACGCAACCAGTTCCTCTCCGGTGAGGCCCGCGGCACCCTGACGCGCTACGCCGCCGAAGCCGAGCAGGCCTGGCAACAGCGCCAGAGCGCCGGCATCGATGACTGGCTGCAGACCATGCACCAGCGGGAAAAAGGCTGGGTGGGTGTCATTGGCGGTGATTTGCAGTCCTTGAGCAACCAGACCCTGACGGACAAGGAAATCGAACGCCTGACCTCTCTGCGCGGCCTCGATTGGCCCGTTCACATAAAAGGTCGACCGTGGATGCGTATACCGTTCCCCGGCGACCCGTCCACCGGCAGTCTGGTGATCGAACTGCCTGAACGCTTTCTGCCGGGACAATACCGATTGTTCTGGCGGGTGATTACCAACGGTGTGATTCCGGGGTTGTTCACGCTGCTGCTGTGCGTGGGGCTCTACCGTTTGCTGGTGGTGCCGCTCAATCACTTGCGAGCACAGGCCAATGCCTGGCGCGCCGACCAGTTGAATGTGCGCCTGTCGAGTCGGACAACCAATCGCTCGGATGAGTTGGGGGAATTGGGTAGAGCGTTCGATCACATGTCCGAACGCCTGCAAAGCACCGTGGCATTGCAGCAGCAATTGCTGCGCGACCTGTCCCACGAACTGCGCACGCCGCTCAGTCGGCTTCGAGTGGCCAGTGAAAGCGAGCAGAGCCTGGACGCGTTGCGCGAGCGCATTGGTCGTGAAGTCGACGGCATGCAGCGCTTGGTGGACGACACGCTGCAACTGGCCTGGCTCGACACCGAACGCACCCGACTGCCTGACGAAGCGATCCAGGTCCAGGCGTTGTGGGAAATGCTGACGGAAAACGCCTGCTATGAAAGTGGCTGGCCGGCCGCTCAATTGCGCTGCGAGGTCGATGCAGCCTGTTGGGTGCGCGGCAATCTCAACACCTTGGCCCAGGCACTGGAGAACATGCTGCGCAACGCCATCCGGCATTCGCCGGCCGGTGGTGTCGTCGCCCTGGGTGGCCGACGGGAAGGCGATTTCTGGCGCCTGTGGCTGGAAGACCAGGGCGGCGGTGTCGAAGAAACTGATCTGGAGCGAATCTTCCTGCCGTTCACTCGTCTGGATGGCTCGCGACCGGGCCATGGCGGGTTTGGTCTGGGCCTGAGCATCGCCAGGAACGCGGTGCAGCGACAGGGTGGCAAGCTTTGGGCACAGAACACCGGGAGCGGGCTGCGGATGAATATGAAGTTGTTGGTTCATGCGTCGCCGGTTTAATCGGCGAGGTTAAGATTGTTGTTTTGAGATAATTCGCAACATCTTCGCAGGACAATCCCTGGATAAAGTTCTCAAGGTTTGAAGTTGGGTGGCGATATCCAATTTGAGAATAAAATTCAGGGAGATGGTTGATGAATATTAATTATCCGGTCTTGTCGATGAGGGCAGATGCCTATTTCGTCAAGAATCCACTTGAAGTTACAAATAGCTACACAAAGACGACGGCCGAAGATGCTAGTGATGTGTTGGCGCTTAATGGAAAGCTTTCACTTGACGAGTTGAAAAACTCTTTGAAGGGGTATGATTTCACGTCGGTGAGTACCTATGAACTTGCCAAGGTTGGCTCTTTGCTTCGTGAGAATGGTTTGATAGACAATTATGTGTCGATCATTTTTACTTCAGGCAGTATGGCGACGGATGACAATGGTCATCAAGCTGGAGCAGATGTCAAATTTAATGCGATAGCCATGCTCAATCAGATGCTTGAGGAAAGACTGGAACATGGCGCAACTGAAGCCGCTGGGTTTCATGAATTCACCAAAGGCCTGATTCGCGCAAATCATGTATTGGGCGCGCTCTCCTATTTTGCTAGCTCAGTTCAAAGCGACCTGTCCATCAGCATTCAAGCTTGAGATCACCGACGCCCGAGGCTAGAGCCTATGGGCGCCGTTGATCTTACAGCTTAGCGTCCATAACGCGTTGTGCCTGAATAACCTCTTGCTACGTTATGATCGTTTACATGACGAACCCGATAAGTCCCTAGCGCTCCAAGTGTGGAAGCTGTGCTGCGGTTGCCACCGTCAATGTGCTTCCAGACTGAACCATCCAGTTTTTCAATTACAAGACTTGGTGGAGAACCAAGTCCCAAGCCTGTAATGGTAGAAGTGATATTTGCCTGTCGACAACCATTTGCACCCGTGATGGTGAATGGCCCCTGCACAACTACAAATGAATTGGCAGGCACTATTCCACTATAAGTATTTTGAATATAAACGCATGCAGCAGAAGCGTGGCTGCTCGCAAACATCAGCGCTGCGAAAGGCAGTGCAAGTAAAGTCTTCATTTCTTCTTCCTTGAGTTAAATCCAGCATTGCAAAAAATTAGGGGGTGAGCATCACAAACGAAATTTCGTGCTGCCCGGTACCCATGCTCAGCGAGACGTCATGTCCGACTGAACATTGAAAAAGATTATCTGCTACTTCTGGTGTCCACTAGTTCATGCATGCCGTTGCAAGGTGCAGGAAGTTTCTGATGAACACATTCTTTTTTCCTACAGAAAAGTCCATTTTCTGACAGCGATTTCTTACTCTACAATCGCAAACTGACTGCTTACCTCCATTTATCGCGCCTTGGAAAGTCTCCCGCGGGTGCGACAATTTCTGGGTCAACCACACTGAACGCTACGCACGCAGACGAACAGTGAATCCGCGGCTTATTCCCATACGCCATAAGCACCACACTTTGCGTGATATGGCCGGCGAACGTTTGCCGGTATGATAGGCGCCCCCGCAGTCTGGATTGCGAATACGCCATGACCTTGCAGTACCCAACCATCGCCGATTGCGTCGGCAACACTCCGCTGGTTCGTTTGCAGCGCCTGCCCGGCGCCACCAGCAACACCCTTTTGCTCAAGCTTGAAGGGAACAACCCGGCGGGTTCGGTCAAGGACCGTCCGGCGCTGTCGATGATCACCCGCGCCGAGTTGCGTGGGCAGATCCACGCTGGCGATACGCTGATCGAAGCGACTTCGGGTAACACCGGCATTGCGCTGGCCATGGCCGCCGCGATCAAGGGTTACAAGATGATCCTGATCATGCCGGACAACTCCAGCGCTGAACGCAAGGCTGCCATGACTGCTTATGGCGCCGAATTGATTCTGGTCAGCCAGGAAGAAGGCATGGAGGGCGCCCGCGACCTCGCACAGCGAATGGAAGCGGAAGGCCGCGGCAAGGTGCTGGATCAGTTCGCCAACGGCGATAACCCCGAGGCGCACTACACCACCACCGGCCCGGAAATCTGGCGCCAGACCCAGGGCACCATCACTCACTTCGTCAGCTCCATGGGCACCACCGGCACCATCATGGGCGTTTCGCGCTACTTGAAAGAGCAGAGCGACAACGTGCAGATCGTCGGACTGCAACCGATGGAAGGCTCGGCGATTCCGGGCATCCGTCGCTGGCCTCAGGAATACCTGCCGAAGATCTACCAGGCTGATCGCGTGGACCGGATCGTCGACATGGCACAAAGCGAAGCTGAAGACGTGACCCGTCGACTGGCCCGTGAAGAAGGCATCTTCTGCGGCGTGTCCTCGGGCGGCGCCGTGGCAGCGATGCTGCGTCTGTCCAAAGAAGTTGAAAACGCGGTGATCGTCGCGATCATTTGCGACCGTGGCGACCGTTACCTGTCGACCGGCATTTTCGACGCGCCCAACTGATGGCCAAGCAAGAGAGAGGCCTGCGCTTCCAGCCCACCGGCGGCAGCAAGGCCCCGCAAGTCCCGACCGGCAAAAAGCAGCGCCTGACGATCGAGCGCCTGGCCAATGACGGTCGCGGTATCGCGTTTTTCGAAGGTCGGACCTGGTTCGTCATCGGCGCACTGGCCGGTGAGGAGATCGAAGCGCGTGTACTTGGCGCTCACGGCAAGGTGGTCGAAGCCCGCACCGAACGGGTATTCAAGGCCAGTGAATTGCGCCGGCCGGCACCGTGCGCCCATGCCGGTCGTTGCGGCGGTTGCAGCGTGCAGCATCTGCCTCATAACGAACAGCTCGCCCTGAAACAGCGCATGCTCGCCGAGCAGTTGTCCAGGGTCGCGGGTGTCGAGCCCGAAGAGTGGGCCGCGCCATTGAGCGGTCCGGAGTTCGGCTACCGGCGTCGCGCCCGCGTCGCCGTGCGCTGGGACATGAAGGCCAGGAAGCTCGAAGTCGGTTTCCGCGCCGCTGGCAGCCAGGACATTGTTGGTATCAATGAATGTCCGGTGCTGGTACAGCCCTTGCAACCGATCATGACCGGCTTGCCGGAAATGTTGCGACGCCTGAGCAAACCTCAGGCACTCGGGCATGTGGAGTTGTTCAGCGGTTCGTCGCTGGCGGTGTTGCTGCGGCACATGGCGCCGTTGTCTGAAGCCGACCTGACGATCCTCAAGGATTTCTGCGCGTTCCATCAAGCCCAGTTGTGGCTGCACGGCGAGGGTGAGCCGCAACCGGTCGAGGCCGATCAGTCGTTGGGCTATCGTCTTCAACAGTGGGATCTGGAACTGGCCTATCGTCCAGGGGATTTCATTCAGGTCAACGCCGGGGTCAACGAAGCGATGGTTGCCCAGGCGCTGGACTGGTTGAAACCGACGGCGGCTGAACGCGTTCTCGATCTGTTCTGTGGTCTGGGCAACTTTGCCTTGCCGCTGGCCAAAGCCACTCGCGAAGTGGTGGCGGTGGAAGGCGTGCAGACAATGGTTGACCGGGCGGCGGCGAACGCGGCTAGCAATAATCTGCATAACGCGAAGTTTTTTCAGGCCGATTTATCCCAGCCTTTGACCGACGCCGAATGGGCGCGGGAAGGCTTTTGTGCGGTACTCTTGGACCCACCGCGTGACGGTGCTTTCGAGGTCGTGCGCAAGCTCAGGACATTGGGTGCCGAACGGTTGGTGTATGTGTCGTGCAACCCTGCAACTCTGGCGCGCGACACGGTCGAATTGATCAAGCAGGGCTACCGGTTAAAACGTGCCGGGATTCTCGATATGTTTCCTCAGACGGCACATGTCGAGGCCATGGCGTTATTTGAAGCGAGCTAGGATGCTCGTCTGGTCCGACTGGCCCGCCCGTGCAGCCGCGCACCAGCCCTACGTGGGCGCATGGGCAACGAAGGTCAGCGATTTGACGCATTGAATCTGCGTCGTAGGGAAGGTAAGCAAGATGGTACAGGTGAGAGCACACCAGCCGATCAATACTGACGGCAGTATCAATCTCGAGGCTTGGCTCGATCATGCGGTCAGTGTCGATCTGGCACTGGATCGCGAAGCCTTGAAGGAGGCTTGCGAGTTCGCTCGCGAGTCTGAGCAGCAGGCCAATGCGGCCAAGAATCTGTGGTCGGAAGGGAACTCGAGTTTCCGCACCGGCCTTGAGATCGCCGAGATTCTCGCCGACCTCAAACTCGATCAGGATTCGCTGGTCGCCGCGGTCCTGTACCGAGGCGTGCGCGAAGGCCAGATCCCGTTGCCGGCGGTCAGCCAGCGCTTCGGTCCGGTGGTGGCCAAACTCATCGACGGCGTGCAACGCATGGCGGCGATCAGCGACAGCCTGAGTCCGCGTAAATCCATGGTGATGGGCACTCAAGGCCAGGTCGAAAACCTGCGCAAAATGCTCGTGGCGATGGTCGACGACGTGCGTGTCGCGCTGATCAAACTGGCCGAACGCACCTGCGCGATTCGTGCGGTGAAAACCGCCGATGACGAAAAGCGCAACCGCGTGGCCCGTGAAGTCTTCGACATCTACGCGCCGCTCGCCCATCGTCTCGGTATCGGTCATATCAAATGGGAACTGGAGGACCTTTCCTTCCGTTACCTCGAGCCCGACCAGTACAAGCAGATCGCCAAATTGCTGCATGAGCGGCGACTGGATCGCGAGCGTTTCATCAGCGATGTGATGAGCCAGCTGAAAAACGAGTTGCAGGCCACCGGTGTCGATGCCGACATCAGCGGTCGGGCCAAACACATCTATTCGATCTGGCGCAAAATGCAGCGCAAGGGTCTGGAGTTCAGCCAGATCTACGACGTGCGCGCCGTGCGCGTGCTGGTGCCGGAGATGCGTGATTGCTACACCGCGCTCGGCATCGTCCACACCCTGTGGCGGCACATCCCGAAAGAGTTTGACGACTACATCGCCAACCCGAAGGAAAACGGCTACCGCTCGCTGCACACTGCGGTGATCGGGCCTGAGGGCAAGGTGCTGGAAGTGCAGATTCGCACCCACGCCATGCACGAAGAGGCCGAGCTGGGGGTTTGCGCTCACTGGAAGTACAAAGGCACCGACGTCAAATCCGGTTCCAATCACTACGAAGAGAAAATCTCCTGGCTGCGTCAGGTGCTCGAGTGGCACGAGGAACTGGGCGACATCGGCGGTCTGGCGGAACAGCTGCGTGTCGATATCGAGCCTGACCGGGTCTACATCTTCACCCCGGACGGTCACGCCATCGACTTGCCGAAGGGCGCGACGCCGCTGGACTTCGCTTACCGCGTGCACACCGAAATCGGCCACAACTGCCGTGGCGCCAAGATCAACGGGCGCATCGTTCCGCTCAACTACAGCCTGCAAACCGGTGAACAGGTCGAGATCATCACCAGCAAGCACGGCACCCCGAGTCGTGACTGGCTGAACCCGAACCTGGGTTACGTCACCACCTCGCGGGCGCGGGCGAAGATCGTTCACTGGTTCAAATTGCAGGCCCGCGACCAGAACGTCGCGGCCGGTAAAACGCTGCTTGAGCGCGAGCTCAATCGCCTCGGCCTGCCGGCGGTGGATTTCGAAAAGCTGGCCGACAAGGCCAACATGAAAACCGCCGAAGACTTGTTTGCCGCCCTCGGCGCCGGCGATTTGCGCCTTGCACAACTGGTCAACCTGGCGCAGCAACTGGTCGAGCCGGAGCGCGGCAACGAGCAGCTGGAACTGATTCCACGCAAGGCCACCGGTTACAAACCGGGCAAGCGCGGTGACATCCAGATCCAGGGCGTGGGCAACCTGATGACCCAGATGGCGGGTTGCTGCCAACCATTGCCGGGGGACGCCATCGTCGGTTACATCACCCAGGGCCGCGGCGTCAGCATTCACCGCCAGGACTGCGCCTCGGTGCTGCAACTGGGCGGGCGCGAGCCGGAGCGGATCATCCAGGTCAGCTGGGGGCCGGTGCCGGTGCTCACCTATCCGGTGGACATCGTCATTCGTGCCTACGACCGTTCCGGTCTGCTGCGTGACGTCTCGCAGGTGCTGCTCAACGAGCGGATCAACGTGCTAGCGGTCAATACCCGCTCGAACAAGGAGGACAACACCGCGCTGATGTCCCTGACCATCGAGATTCCGGGGCTGGATGCATTGGGGCGGTTGCTGGGACGGATTTCCCAATTGCCGAACATCATCGAAACCCGGCGTAACCGTACGCCTTGAAGATGACTTCGATCCATTGTAGGCGCTGGCTTGCCAGCGATGCAGACAACTCGGTCTCTCTGGAAGATCGAGGTGATGCCATCGCTGGCAAGCCAGCTCCCACAGGTTTTGTGGTGAGACAGAAAAATGACATACAGCCTTGAAGACCTGCTGCACCTGATGAACCGCTTGCGTGATCCGCAGTTCGGGTGCCCGTGGGACATCAAGCAAACCTACGCCACCATCGTCCCGCACACACTTGAAGAGGCCTACGAAGTCGCCGACGCCATCGAGCGGGGGGACTTCGATCATCTGCAAGGTGAGTTGGGCGACTTGCTGTTCCAGGTGGTTTATTACAGCCAGCTGGCCCGGGAAGAAGGGCGCTTCGAGTTTGATGGCGTGGTCGACAGCATCACCCGCAAGCTGATCCGTCGACATCCCCACGTGTTCCCTACAGGCGATCTCTATGCACCGCTGGATGTCCCGCGCTTGAGTGAAGAGCAGGTCAAGCAGCGCTGGGAAGAGATCAAGGCCGAGGAGCGTGCGCAGAAATCCTCGGCGCCCGAGCAGCTGTCGTTGCTCGATGACGTGCCCACTGCGTTGCCGGCGTTGTCACGCTCGGCAAAATTGCAGAAGCGTGCAGGGCAGGTCGGTTTCGACTGGCCGGACGCGCTGCCGGTACTCGATAAGGTGCGCGAAGAACTCGACGAAGTTCTCGAAGCCATGTCCGAGAACGATCCTGAAGCGGTGGCCGACGAGATCGGCGACCTGCTGTTTTCCGTGGTCAATCTGGCGCGACATCTCAAGGTCGATCCCGAAACCGCACTGCGTGGCGCCAACAACAAGTTCGAAAGACGCTTCCGTTTTATCGAACAGGCATTGCGCGATACCCTGCGTCCCATAGAAGATTGCACCCTTGAAGAGTTGGACGCCCTATGGGGTGAAGCCAAACGTCAGGAAAAGAATTTGCCCAGCTGCGGTTGAGCAGTTGCCTAAGTGAGTAATAAGCACCATGAGCATTTCCCTTCGCGACCAGTTGCTCAAAGCAGGGCTGGTCAACCAGAAGCAGGCCAAGCAGGTCAGCAAAGACAAACAGAAGCAACAGCGTCTGGCCCACAAAGGTCAGGTTGAACTGGATGATTCCCAGCAACGTGCCGCTCAGGAAGCCATGGCCGAGAAGGTCAAGCGCGATCAGGAGCTCAATCGTCAGCAGAAGGAAAAAGCCGAGGCCAAGGCCCGTGTTGCGCAGATCAAGCAATTGATCGAAGCCACGCGCCTGCCGAAGTTGACGACCGAGGACTACTACAACTTCGTCGACGACAAGAAGGTCAAACGCCTCTCGGTCAACACGCTGATGCGCAACAAGCTCAGCAACGGCTCCCTGGCCATCGTGCACCACGCCGGTAGTTACGAGGTGATTCCACGTGAAGCGGCGCTGAAGATCCAGGAGCGTGACCCACAGCGCATCGTTCAGTTGAACGTGAAGACTGAAGAGGTTGCTATCGAGGACGATCCGTACGCGGCCTATCAGATCCCTGACGATCTGATGTGGTAAGTCGTTCAAGTCTGCATTAAAGACAAACCCCGCTCATGGCGGGGTTTGTCGTTTTCAATGCTGTCATTGCTCAAGCGGAGCGTAGCGTTCGTTGCTGCTCCTGGGTTTCCAGTTCGGTCTTGTAATTGTGAGCGTCAGTCTCTGAGTGGAACATCCCGACCAGCAGGTCTTGTTGGTACACGTCCCAGATCCGAATGCCGGCGGCTACGCCTTCATGGGACATATGTGAATCGTCGCGTTCAGTTACTTTTACAGTCATCTGCTAGCTCCAATTTCTGTTATCTGCAGCAAGGCGTGTGCAGGACTCAGTTATATGATTTGGTAGCTTGCTAAGTAAACGACTGAATTTGGAAAGGGATTTTTGCAAAACCGGAAAAAATCCTGCAGGCCTTGAAATGCGCGACATTCAGTCGCAGGGCCTTAAGTTTCATGACAAAAGCTTCATGTTCATGCGCAAGACCCGTGGGCAAAACGCTGACCCTGTGGGAGCGAGCCTGCTCGCGAAGAGGGCATCAAGGTCAACAAAATTATCGACGCTCACGCCGCCTTCGCGAGCAGGTCGATCCCACAAGGGAGTGTTTTTGAGGGATAAAAAAACGCCCCGAACCAGTCGGGGCGTTTATGTGCGGCTCAGCGGGGAATTACTTGCCTTCCCAGCGCTTCAGCACCAGCGTGGCATTGGTGCCACCAAAACCGAAGCTGTTGCTCATCACGGTGTTGATGGTGGCGTTTTCGCGGGTCTTGGTCAGCACCGGCAGGTCGGCCACTTCAGGGTCCAGCTCGTCGATGTTGGCGGAGCCGGCAATGAAGTTGCCTTCCATCATCAGCATGCAGTAGATCGCTTCGTGAACGCCGGCGGCGCCCAGGGAGTGACCCGACAGGCTCTTGGTGGAGCTGATGGCCGGAGCCTTGTCGCCGAACACTTCACGCACACCTTTCATTTCCGCGACGTCGCCGACCGGCGTCGAGGTGCCGTGGGTGTTCAGGTAGTCGATCGGGGTGTCGACGGTGGACAGCGCCTGCTGCATGCAGCGGATCGCGCCTTCGCCACTCGGGGCAACCATGTCGTAGCCGTCGGACGTCGCGCCGTAGCCAACGATTTCCGCGTAGATCTTCGCGCCGCGGGCCAGAGCGTGTTCCAGCTCTTCAACCACGACCATGCCGCCACCGCCAGCGATGACGAAACCGTCACGGTCAGCGTCGTAGGCGCGGGAGGCTTGTTCCGGGGTGTCGTTACGCTTGCTGGACAGTGCGCCCATGGCATCGAACAGGAACGACTGGCTCCAGTGCTCTTCTTCACCGCCGCCGGCGAAAACGATGTCCTGCTTGCCCATCTGGATCTGTTCCATGGCGGTACCGATGCAGTGAGCACTGGTGGCGCAGGCAGACGCGATGGAGTAGTTCAGGCCCTTGATCTTGAACGGAGTGGCCAGGCAAGCGGAAACGGTGCTGCTCATGGTCCGCGTTACGCGGTATGGGCCGACGCGCTTGACGCCTTTTTCGCGCAGGATGTCCAGCGCTTCCATCTGGTTCAGGGTCGATGCGCCACCGGAACCGGCGATCAGGCCGGTACGCGGATTGGATACTTGCTCTTCGGTCAGGCCGGAGTCAGCAATGGCGTCTTTCATGGCCAGGTAGGCATACGCTGCCGCGTGGCCGACGAAACGATAGATCTTGCGATCGATCAGTTCTTCAAGGTTGAGGTCAATGGAGCCGGAAACCTGGCTACGCAGACCCATTTCAGCATATTCCGGGTTGAACCGGATGCCAGGGCGGCTTGCACGCAGGTTAGCGGAGACGGTCTCTTTGTCATTGCCCAGGCACGAAACGATGCCCAGACCAGTGATAACGACGCGGCGCATGCGAATAACCCTTAGAAGTTGTCAGTGGAGGTGAACACGCCGACCCGAAGGCCTTCGGCGGTGTAGATTTCGCGACCGTCGACAGTGACCGAACCGTCGGCGATGGCCAGGTTCAGCTTGCCCTTGAGGACGCGTTTGATATGAATGTTATAGGTGACTTTCTTGGCGGTCGGCAGGACCTGGCCGAAGAATTTCACTTCGCCCGAACCCAATGCACGACCGCGGCCCGGCAGACCCTGCCAGCCCAGGAAGAAGCCGACCAGTTGCCACATGGCGTCGAGGCCCAGGCAGCCCGGCATCACCGGATCACCTTCGAAGTGGCAAGCGAAGAACCACAGGTCCGGATTGATATCCAGCTCGGCGACCAATTCACCTTTGCCGTACTTGCCACCCTCTTCGCTGATCAGGGTGATGCGATCAACCATCAGCATGTTCGGGGCGGGCAGTTGCGCGTTACCTGGGCCGAACAGCTCACCGCGACTGCAGCGCAGCAGATCTTCCCGGGTAAAGGCGTTTTGTTTGGTCATGCGAGCTCCTCAATAGTCCCATGCGGCAGGTGGGGCAAATCTTCCCGGCCGATCGAAGCGTTCATGCCTCGAACCGGCAGCCTACTCATAGACTATTGCGTTGTGGTGAAAGTCACAGCACCAAGGACATGAATGTACACTTGTGCACTGAAATTTTTATTCAAGCCCCTTTTCGGGCCTGTTCGGGTGCCTAAGACTGCCGCACTTTCGCCTTTCACGCCAGTCACAGATGGTCGAAAGGCCTGTACTACTGCACCCAGCGCTGCAGAATTTGCTGTAGATCATTACGTTTGAACGGCTTGGCCAGGTAATCGTTCATCCCTGCCGACAAGCAGGCTTCGCGGTCGCCCTGCAAGGCATTGGCGGTCAGGGCGATGATCGGCAGGTCGGTGCAACCGGGCAATTGGCGGATCTGTCGGGTGGCTTCATAACCGTCGATGATCGGCAGACGACAGTCCATGAGGATCGCTTCGAAAATCAGACTCTCGGCACTGCGCACAGCCTGCGCGCCATCGGCAGCGACGCTGACAGTAAAGCCCAGACTGCGCAACATTGCCTCGATGACGGTTTGATTGACCGGGTTGTCTTCGACCAGCAGCACATTGCGGCCCTCACCATCGCCATTGCCCGAGGGCGTGCGTGCGGCCAGCACCGGCAAGGCCTGTTGATAGAGCGCCAACGGGATTTCCAGCGTGAACACCGAGCCACGACCTTCTTCGCTCTGGGCTCGCAAGGTCCCGCCCATGCGTTCGGCGAGCGTGCGGGCAATCGGCAGGCCCAGGCCGGTGCCGCCGTAGCGTCTTGAGATAGAACTGTCGGCCTGCTGGAACGCATTGAACATCAACTCCAGGCTGTCGGCCGCAATACCGATGCCGCTGTCGCGCACGCTGCAGGTAAACCACAACAGCTCGTGGTCCAGCGATTGCCACTGTGGTTCGATCGTCACGCGGCCTTGTTCTGTGAACTTCAACGCGTTGCCGATGAGGTTCACCAGGATCTGGCGAATCCGCGTCGGATCGCCCTGAACCTGCAACGCGCGCATGTCCTCGGGGATCTGCAACTGCAATGCGAGCCCGCGTTGCGCAGCGCTGTGCTGGAAGGACTGGGCGCAGGCGCTGATCAGGTCGGCAAGGTTGAGCGGGATGTGTTCCAGCTCCAGCTCCGAGCGTTCGATCCGCGAGAAATCGAGAATGTCATTGATGACCTTGAGCAAGTGTTCGGTGGACTCCGAGGCCAGCGCCGCGTACTCGACCTGCTCCTCGGTCATTTCGGTGGTTTCCAGCAGCTGCAGCATGCCGAGTACGCCGTTCATGGGCGTGCGCAATTCGTGGCTCATCATGGCCAGGAAGTCTGACTTGGCGTTGTTGGCCTTTTCTGCTTCTTCGCGGGTCTGGATCAGTTGCGCCATCGCTTGATGCTGTTCGCGGCTGGCCTGCTCGAGGCCGCTGGCGAGGTTGTTGATGTGTTGCGACAGCGCGCCCAGTTCAGTGTCGTCGACGATCGGCAGCGGCGTCTTGTAGTCGCCCTCCTGAATCGCCTTGACCGCGTTGCCGATATCACGGATGGGCTGCGACAGACTCCCGGCCAGGCGTCGAGCCAGCAGGAAAGTAAATAGCAGGGCGAACAGTGCCAGGATGGCCGCCTTGAGCAGGATTTCCTGCTGGCGCTGACTGAACGCGTCGTTGGACAACCCGACGATCACCCGGCCCAGATAATCCTCGGCGGGAGCGGTGGCGACGACCTTGTTGTTCTGGAAGAAATCGTTGTGCAGCGGGACCCGCTGCAGCCGCACGGGCGCCTGGAACACTTCGACCTGATGCGGGCGGTTATGGCTTGCCGACGGCTGCTCGACGTACACCAGAATCCGGTTGGCGCTGTCCTGGACCTCCAGAAAACGCACGTTGGGCGTGGCGAGCGTGGCTTTGAGCAGGCTTTCAAGCACTTCGTTGTTGCCGGATATCACCCCGTATTCCGTGGCGGGCGCCAGTTGGTTGGCGATGAGCTGGCCGGTGTGGTTGAGCTCCTGGCGCAGGTCCTGGATCCGCACGAAAGTAAAGAAACTGATCAACAGCAACGTCAGCAGCAGGGCCGGGCCGAGGCTGATGATCTGGGTGCGGGTATTGATGTCCCAACGGCGTCGGAAGGTCATGGGCGGCGTTCTCCTTCAGCCAACAGTGTTGCGACAGACGCTTCGTTTATCTGTTCAATACCTAATGAACGAGCGACCTGTGGATTGCTTGAGACTTTGAAGCGCGGCGGATAATACGTGCGCGGCCAGGTGGCGGTTGGCTGGTCCAGCAGTCGATCGAGAATCACCAGCCAATCGCTCTGATCGCTGTAACTGCTGGCCAGGCTTCCGGCCTTGACGAACCCGGCGTTAGGGCCGATCAGCGCCAGTTGTCGTGAATAGCTGCTCAGCAACAGGTTTTTCGCGGTTTTCGAGTTGTACAGGTCGGGATCATCGAGGCCGAGCAATACGTCGCTTTTGTCGAGCAGGGTTTGCAAGGGGCGACTGTCCTGAGTGTTGTCCCAGCGTTCGGTGACCACCTCAAGTCCCAGCGGGTGAGCGGCCTGACGCAACTCCTTCAAGAGGAATTCGCTGTGATTGTCATACAGCACGCCAACCCGTTTCACTTGGGGCAGGAGGATCCGGGTCAGGCGCAGTTGGCGATCCAGCGGTGGATCACTCCAGAGCAGGCTCAGGCGCGGGGGCAGGGCGTCGCCCAAGTGTTGCCGGGCTTGCAGGCGGCTGATGCGCAGCACCAGAGTCGCCGGGCCCTGGTTGTCTTGCAGGCGCCAGTCGAGGCTTGGCAGATCGAGCAGGATCAAGCGGATATCCGCCGGCAGTTTGCCCGGCGCCGGCAGTTTGGCCAGCGCCTGAAAACGCACGTGGTCCGCGGGCCGCAACTCGCGCAGTGCCTCGACGAAGGATTGCACGCCGGCGCTGTCTTCGGCGCCAGTCAACAGAATGTCCGCGGCATTGGCCGAAAGGCTGCCTAGCCAGCCACTAATCACCAGGCACAGCATGGCCAGCAGATGGCCCAGGCCTGGCGTCTGGCGTGGCGGACACTGCGCCATCTTAAAACGCCAGCTCCGCACTGAAGTACATCACTCGGCGCTCGTCATAATTGTTGTCGGCGAAGGTGGTCGGTTGATGGTCCAGGCGCTGCTGAAGCACACCGGCCAGTTCCAGGCTGGCTTTACCCAGGCGGATACGTTTGGCGATACGCGTGTCGATCCGTTCGAAGCGGTAGCCGTTCAAAGCGTCGTCACCGTAATAGAAAAGCGCGCTGTTCCAGTCTTGCCCCCAGTCACGCATCCAGCCGGCGGAACCACTGTTGCGTGCGGTCTGTTGTACATCCTGGGGATTGCTCGCGTCGGCATCGACGTAGGCGTAGGTGAAGCGCAGACGGTCGGCGGTGCCAACTCGCCAGTCAAGCTGGGTTTGCGCTCCGGAAAATCGGGCCGTGTTGGCGTTGCTGGCGATGTACTGATTGTTGCGCAGCGGTTCGCTGATCATGCCGGTGATTTCGTCATGGAACAGCTTCACATCGACCGCCAGCCTCTCTTGAGCAAAGTAACCGTTGTAGCCCAGCTCACGAGAGCGCATGTGTTCCTGGTCGAGATCGCCGGGGCCGCGGGTCTTGACGAAATAACGGGCGCTGGACTGGCCATAGGCAGCCGGTTGCAGGTTAGTAACGCGGTAACTCCAGTTGACGCTGTTCTCGAACATGTCTGGCGAACGGATGGCTTCGGAGTACACCGCACGCAAGCCGTGACGCGGGTTGATCAGGTAGTTGACCGCCACGCGCGGAGTCAGCGAGCTGCCGATCAACTGGGTGTCTTCGAACATGGCGCCGCCTTGCAGCAACCAGTGTTCGCTGGCGCGCCACTCGAGTTGGCCGAATGTCCGCCACGTGGTGTCATCGAGCGTGCCATTGAAGTAGGTCTCGGAATCTGCCCGGTCATAACGATAGTTCAAGCCGCTGACCAGTCGCAGACTATCGGTCAGGCTCAGGGTGTCCTGCAGCTCCAGATCGTAGCGGGTTTCCCGGGTGCTTTGGTCGATGTCGCCGCAGACGGTCTGCCGGGCGCCATTTCGCCATTGATCAAGCGCCTGGTTGGCCAGCGCTTGCTGGGCTGGATCGCCGGGAGGGGCGCCGGGGCCGGTGAAGCGTTCGATGTTGCGTGCCAGGCGTTCGGTGTAATCCGGGTTGAGCTGCCAGAGTTCGGTCAGCTGCGGGCTGAACGACACCTCGGCATCGCACGCACGCCAGGTTTGCTGGCGATCCCAATGCTGGGCCGAGCCCTGTATATAAAGGCTGTGATCGGGATTGATGTCGAGGTTCCAGCGCAACGAACCGGCGTAGTCCTTGGCGGTGACGTCGGAATTGTCGCCGGCACGGGTAATCCCCGAAAACACTGGGCGGTAGGTATAAGGCCGCTGGTTACTGCCTTCTTTGGCGTTCAACTGCCAATCGAGGCTTTGGCGTTCGTCGAGCGCCTGGCTGACGGCGAGGTTGAAACGATTCAAACGGCGGCTGTCGCGATAATCGGCGCCGTTGCGGTCGCTGTCGAAGCCGTCGTCTTGCTGGCCGGACAGGGACAGGCGCATATCGCCGTCACTCCAACCCACGCCCTGGCTGGCGTAAAAGTCGTTGATGCCGCGTTGGCCGCGAGTGACCTTCATCCGCGTGCCATGGCTGTCGGCCGGGTTGCGCGTGATGACATTGACCACCGCCATCAATGCATTGGCGCCATAGCTGACGGTGTTCGGGCCGCGGAAAACTTCGATGCGCTCGATATCCTCCATGGCCACCGGAATGTCGCTCCAGTCCACCGTGGACAGGCCGGCGCGGTACACCGAGCGACCGTCGATCAGCACCTGCATGCGTCGTGCTTCGCTGGCGCTGGTGCCGTGATAGTTCACCGTCGCCTGGTTGCCGCTGATGTTGCCGACCATCATCCCCGGCACCAACCGCAGCACTTCACTGATGTCCCGGGCGCCACTGGCGTTGATCAGTGCGCTGTCGATCACGGTCATGCTTCCCGGCACGGCAGCCGGCGACTGTTTCAGGCGCGTGGCCGTCAGCACCTGCGGCAACGGCTCGCTGTCGAGGAACAAATCGTCAGCCAGCAATGGCGAGCTGAAGACCAGCGCCAGTACCAACGGCGAGCGGGGTGAAGCGCAACCCAGTGACACAACACATCCTTGTTTGCAATTGATGGCGCGCATGTTAACCGAGGCCGACGACTTTTCCAGTCACGATGTCAGCATTTTCCTCGGTTTTATTCGGCTTCTTTCAACGTGCGCCGGTAATTGACGCAGGGGCTGGCCGACACTGGGACGCTCCGTATAATGCCGACATCGCCACTGGTATGGATTAACGGAATACATATGACTGAACAGCGCCCGATTGCGGTCCTGGGAGGCGGAAGTTTTGGTACCGCCGTGGCAAACCTGCTGGCCGAAAACGGGCATCAGGTCCTGCAGTGGATGCGCGATCCCGAACAGGCCGAGGCCATTCGGGTCAATCGCGAGAACCCGCGTTACCTCAAGGGCATCAAGATTCTGCCCGGCGTAGTGCCGGTGACCGACCTGCACGCCACCCTTGAAGCCTGCGATCTGAGTTTCGTTGCGCTGCCCTCCAGCGCGTTGCGCTCGGTGCTGGCCCCGCATGCCGAACTTCTGAGCGGTAAAATGTTGGTGAGCCTGACTAAAGGTATCGAAGCCCACACCTTCAAACTGATGAGCCAGATCCTCGAAGAGATCGCCCCGCAAGCGCGCATTGGCGTGTTG
This sequence comes from Pseudomonas sp. TNT2022 ID1044, assembly GCF_028656895.1. Taxonomy (NCBI): domain Bacteria; kingdom Pseudomonadati; phylum Pseudomonadota; class Gammaproteobacteria; order Pseudomonadales; family Pseudomonadaceae; genus Pseudomonas; species Pseudomonas sp. TNT2022 ID1044. Next base: position 55,940 of record NZ_JAMDHB010000007.1, read on the forward strand.
TCCGGGCCGAACCTGGCGCGCGAGATCGCCGAACATGCGCTGACCGCGACGGTGGTCGCCAGCGAAGACGAAGCACTCTGCGAGCAGGTCCAGGCTGTGCTGCATGGCCGCACCTTTCGCGTGTACGCCAGCGCCGACCGTTTTGGCGTGGAGCTGGGCGGGGCGTTGAAAAACGTCTACGCAATCATCGCCGGCATGGCGGTGGCACTGGAGATGGGCGAAAACACCAAGAGCATGCTGATCACCCGGGCACTGGCGGAAATGACCCGTTTCGCGGTGAATCAGGGCGCCAACCCGATGACTTTCCTCGGCCTGGCGGGCGTGGGCGATTTGATCGTGACCTGCTCGTCGCCAAAAAGCCGCAACTATCAGGTCGGCTTTGCCCTCGGTCAGGGCTTGAGCCTGGAAGAGGCGGTCAATCGACTGGGCGAAGTGGCCGAAGGCGTGAATACCCTCAAGGTGCTCAAGGCCAAGTCCCAGGAAGTGGGCGTGTACATGCCGCTGGTCGCCGGGTTGCATGCGATTCTCTTCGAAGGGCGCACGCTCGAACAGGTGATCGGATTGCTGATGCGCGGCGAGCCGAAAACCGATGTCGACTTTATTTCCACCAGCGGATTCAACTGAGCCCACCACCTAACCGGAACGGAGTGAGACATGAACGATCAGAAAGTTGAAGCCAAGTACGAATCCATTCTGCTGCGGGTGTTGTGGATGGTCGTTTTTGTGCTGGTCTGGCAAGTGGCGCAATTCATCCTTGGCGCCGTGGTGCTGGTGCAGTTGATCTATCGTTTGATTTACGGCGCGCCGAGCGCCAGTTTGATGAACTTCGGCGACAGTCTGAGCCAGTTCCTGGCGCAGATCGGTCGTTTCGGCAGTTTTCACAGCGACCAGAAGCCTTGGCCGTTCGCCGATTGGCCGACGCCGCGTACGCCGGAAGGTGAAGCGCCGCACGTCGTGGCGCCTGCTCCGCATCCGGCCCGAGATGAGGAACCCAAGCTATGAAACTCTGGGTATTGCGTCATGGTGAAGCCGTGCCACACGGCTCCCGCTCCCACGATTCGGAGCGGGAACTGACGGAGCACGGTCGACAGGAAGTGTTGAGCAGCGCTGCAAAGTTGATCGGACAACCGCTGACTGCCATTTACGCCAGCCCGTACCTGCGGGCACAGCAAACGGCGCAGCTGGTGCGCGAAGCATTGGGTTTCGAACCGGAAATCCGTACCGTCGAATGGCTGACCCCGGACACCGACCCGGACAAAGTGGCCGAGCAGATGGTTGCGGTAAGCGACGTGCTGCTGGTCAGCCACAACCCGCTGGTGGGGAATCTGCTGAGCTACCTGCAGCATGGCGCCGGGCATCCGCCGGAGAGGGTCAGCACCGCCGGGCTGGCAGAGCTCAGCGGTGGCGAACTGCTGGTCGGGTCAATGAAGCTCGACAGCATCAAGCATCCCTGAAAGCAACGGATCGCAACCTGCGACAGCTTCTACATTGGAGGGTGTGCCCTCAGTAGAGGGCTGCCGAAGGCTGCGATCCGTTGATCTGTTTTTTCCTTACAAATATTTAACCAAGCACTTGCTTGGTTGACTACGCTTGCTCCAGACCAAAAAAAACAGGAGCGAGTCGCATGTCTGCTGCCTTTCGTTTGCCGCTGGACGTTTTCTACGAGCGAGAGGCGCGTCATCCGCGCCAGCGCTTTTTGGTTCAGCCCATGGGTGGTGGGCAAGTCGAGACCCTGACCTGGGCTGACGTCGGTCATCAGGCCCGCTGTGCGGCACACTGGTTGCGAGCGCGGGAATTGCCTCAAGGCAGCCACATCGCCCTGATCTCGAAAAATTGCGCGCACTGGATCATTGCCGACCTCGCGATCTGGATGGCAGGCCATGTCTCGGTGCCGCTGTATCCGAACCTGACGGCCGAATCCGTGGCCCAGGTGCTGGAGCATTCTGAAGCGGCGCTGGCGTTCATTGGCAAACTCGACGACTGGCCCGGGATGTCGCGCGGGGTCAGCCCGGAACTGGTGACGATCAGCCTGCCGCTGCATCCGCCGGGCACCTTCGATTTCAGCTGGGCCGACCTGCAAGGCAGCTCGCCGATCCAGGACGACCCCAAGCCTGCCGCCGATCAACTCGCGACGATCATCTACACCTCCGGCACCACCGGCATGCCCAAAGGCGTGATGCACAGCTTCGGCAACCTGGGGTTCGCCACCACGCGCGGCACTTCGTTGTTTGGCCTTAACGAGTCGGACCGGCTGTTGTCCTACCTGCCGCTGTGCCATGTGGCCGAACGGATGTTCGTCGAACTGGCCTCTATTTATACCGGGCAAACCGTATTTTTTGCCGAGAGCCTCGACACCTTTCTCACCGACCTGAAACGTGCGCGGCCGACTGCGCTGTTTGGCGTTCCACGCATCTGGACCAAATTCCAGATGGGCGTGTACAGCAAGATCCCGGCAAAACGCCTCGATTTTTTGCTCGGTTTGCCGATTATCGGCAAGCGGGCAGGGCATAAGGTCCTCGCCGGGCTGGGGCTCGATGCGCTGCGCGTGGCCTTGTCCGGCGCGGCGCCGGTGCCTCTGACCTTACTGCTGTGGTACCGCAAACTGGGGCTGGACGTGCTGGAGGTCTACGGCATGACCGAAAGCTGTGGTTACTCGCACATCTGCCTGCCCGGCCAGAATAAACCCGGCTGGATCGGCAAGCCGTGCCCGGAGGTCGAAGTGCGCATTGAGGATTCAGGCGAGGTGCTGGTGCGCAGCGGCGCGACCATGCTCGGCTACTTCAAGGAGCCGCAGAAAACCGCTGACACCCTTACCGAGGACGGCTTTCTGCGTACCGGTGATAAAGGTGAAGAGGACGCCGAAGGCAACCTGCGCCTGACCGGGCGTCTCAAGGAAATCTTCAAGACCAGCAAGGGCAAATACGTGGCGCCGGCACCGATTGAAAATCGCCTGGCGGTGCATTCGCGCATTGAACAGGTGTGTGTGGTGGGGGATGGCTTGAGTGCGCCGTTGGGGCTGTGCGTGCTTTCGGCCGTCGGGCAACAGGAGGCGCGTGCAGGGCTGCATTCGAGCCTGGAAAAACTTCTCGAAGAGGTCAATGGCGCACTCGACAAGCACGAACGCTTGCGGCGTCTGGTGGTGGTCAAGGACAGCTGGGCGGTGGAAAACGGTTTTCTCACGCCGACCCTGAAGATCAAGCGCAACGTCATCGAAGCGGCTTACGGTGGGCACTTCGAAGAATGGAGCGAGCGCAGCGAAGCGGTGCTGTGGCAGGATTGAGTCACGAACAAAACCAATAAGGAAATCAGCGATGAGTCTGTGGCGCACCACCCCCAACATCGAACAGTTGAATGTAATCCAGAAAAACACCATCGGCGAAGTGCTGGACATCCGTTTCGAAGCCTTCGATGAAGAGTCGCTGACCGCGAGCATGGTCATCGACCACCGCACCCATCAGCCTTACGGTTTGCTGCACGGCGGTGCTTCGGTGGTGCTGGCCGAGTCCGTGGGCTCCATGGCCAGTTACTTGTGCATCGACGCCAGCAAGTTTTACTGCGTGGGCCTGGAAATCAACGCCAACCATTTGCGCGGCCTGCGCAGTGGGCGGGTGACGGCGGTGGCCAAGCCGATTCACATCGGGCGCACGACCCATGTCTGGGACATTCGGCTGACCAGTGATGAGGGCAAGGCCAGTTGCGTCTCGCGGTTGACCATGGCGGTGGTGCCGCTGGGTGAGAATCCGCCAGCGCGTTGAGCCATCTGTTGTGGCGAGGGAGCTTGCTCCCGTTGGGTCGCGAAGCGGCCCCAATCACCTTCACCCGGGCATCTGCTCGCTCGCCACAGGTTCATGGGTTTGACCGGACTGTCATCATTCCTGTCAGTTACGGTCATTGCCATTGGGTCCGCTCTTACGGACAATCAACACCTGTTCTCGCTCATGGATTTGCCGGTATGTCGCAACAGATATTTTTCGCCCACGCCAACGGGTTCCCTTCGGGCACCTACGGCAAACTGTTCGCGGCGCTGGCGCCCGAGTATCAGGTGACGCATCTGGAGCAGCACGCCCATGACCCGCGTTTTCCGGCGGACGACAACTGGTACAACCTGGTGGATGAGCTGATTCATCACCTCGAGCAGCAACCGGAACCGGTCTGGGGCGTCGGCCACTCGTTTGGTGGCGTACTGCACCAGCACGCCGCGCTGCGTTGTCCTCATTTCTATCGCGGGGTGGTGATGCTCGACTCACCCGTGCTGACCCGTACCGATCAATGGGTGATCCGCGCCGCCAAACGTTTCGGTTTCATCGATCGCCTGACCCCGGCCGGTCGCACCCTGGGGCGGCGCGAAGAATTCGCCGACCTGGACAGCGCCCGCCACTATTTCGCCGGTAAAACCTTGTTTCGCGGTTTCGACGCCGAATGTTTTGAAGCCTACCTGCAGCACGGTTTGCACAAGGTCGGAAACAAACTGCGCCTGCGGTTCGATCCTGCGACGGAAATCAGCATCTTCCGCGGGGTGCCACACACCAGCCCCGGCAGCACACGACAGTTGCAGGTGCCGCTGGCGGTGGTGCGCGGCCACAACAGCCGAGTGGTGATGCGCCATCACGTCAGTTCGGTCGGACGCCTGCCGCAGGGCGAAGTGCTGACCATGCCCGGTGGCCACATGTTTCCACTCGAGCGTCCGCAGGACACCGCCCGACTGCTGAAAAACCTGTTCAGCCGCTGGGACGCTCGCCAACAGGATTGCGCATGAGCAATGTCGTCGAAGAAGTCCGCCTGAGCCTGCCGCATATTGAGTTGGCGGCGCACCTTTTCGGCCCCGAAGACGGTTTGCCGGTGATTGCCCTGCATGGCTGGCTCGACAACGCCAACAGCTTCGCGCGCCTGGCGCCGAAGCTCAAAGGCTTGCGCATCATCGCGCTGGACATGGCCGGGCACGGTCATTCCGGGCATCGCCCGCCCGGCGCGGGTTACGCCATGTGGGACTATGCCCACGATGTGCTGCAAGTCGCCGAACAATTGGGCCTCAACCGCTTTGCGCTGCTGGGGCACTCCATGGGTGCGATCGCTTCCTTGATCATTGCCGGGTCGCTACCGGAACGTGTTACGCATCTGGCCCTGATCGATGGCGTCATTCCTCCTACAGACAAGGGCGAAAATGCTGCCGAACGCATGGGCATGGCCCTGCAAGCGCAGCTGGATCTGCGGGAAAAACGCAAACCGGTCTACGCTACCCTCGACCGCGCCGTCGAGGCTCGCATGAAAGGGCTGGTGGCGGTCAGCCGCGAAGCCGCCGAGCTGCTGGCACAACGTGGCTTGATGCCGGTGCCGGGCGGTTACACCTGGCGCACCGACAATCGCCTCACGCTGCCATCACCGCTGCGTCTTACGACCGAACAGGCGATGGCCTTCGTCCAGCGGCTCAGTTGTCCGGCAAAACTGGTGGTGGCTGCCGACGGTATGCTCGCCAGGCATCCTGAATTGCTGGAGCGTCTACCCTTTAGCCTTGAACAGCTGCCAGGCGGCCATCATTTGCACCTGAATGATGAGGCCGGTGCCGACCTTGTCGCAGACTGTTTCAATAGGTTCTTCGCCATTCCTTGACTTGCACCGGGCAACTGTCGAGGCTGGGCGGGTTGAAATGGGAGACAACCATGATAGATCTGTACACCGCTGCGACCCCGAATGGCCACAAGGTCTCTATCGTGCTCGAGGAACTCGGCCTGCCCTACACGGTGCATGCCCTGAGTTTCGACAAGAAGGAACAGAAGTCCGAGGACTTCCTCAAGATCAACCCCAATGGCCGGATTCCGGCAATTGTCGATCGCGCCAATGGCGATTTTGCCGTGTTCGAGTCCGGCGCCATCCTGATTTACCTCGCTGAAATGAGCGGCAAGTTGTTGCCAACCGACCCCAAGGGGCGTTCGGTGGTCATGCAGTGGCTGATGTTCCAGATGGGGGGCATCGGTCCGATGCAGGGCCAGGCCAACGTGTTTTTCCGTTATTTTCCGGAAAAACTCCAGGGTGCGATCGATCGCTACCAGCATGAAACCCGCCGCCTCTATGAAGTTCTCGACACGCGCCTGCAAGCCGTTGAGTTTCTGGCTGGCGAGTACAGCATCGCCGACATTGCGACCTTCCCGTGGGTACGTGGCTACGAGTGGTCGGGGGTATCGGTAGAGGGGCTGACGGCGTTGCAACGCTGGATGGCGACCATGGAAGCTCGTCCTGCGGTGCAGCGTGGCTTGCGGGTGCCGCAACGCGCCGATGAGGCGAGTGTCATCAAGGGTGCCCAGGCCATGCTGATCCGATGAGTCTATTCATGCGTTCCTTCAGTCTGCTGGCACTGTGCAGTTTCAGTCCCTTGTTGTTTGCCGCTGATGTGCCGGGAAGTCAGGATTTGCCGATCGTGCCGAGCATGGTCGATGCGCAGGTCGTCGACTATCGCCCTCCGGTCGAGATCGAGCGAATTTACCCGCTGGGGTCGATCCGCAAGATCAGCGGGCAGTTGCGTTTCGATGGCCAGGTCAGCGCCCGTGGCAATGCAACGTCGGTGACGTACGAGTTGCCACCGGAACATTCGTCCATCGAAGCATTCACGGCCGCTCGCGAAGCCTTGCAGAAACAGGACGCGCAGTTGCTGTTCTGGTGCCAGGCCCGTGATTGCGGCGAAAGCAGCCTGTGGGCCAACGAGGTGTTCGGCAACGCCAAGCTTTACGGTGCCGACAATGGGCAGGCTTATCTGCTGTTGCGCCTGGCGGCACCGAAAGACAACACCCTGGTGGCGCTCTACAGCATCACCCGCGGCAATCGCAAAGCCTACCTGCACGTCGAACAGTTTGAAGCCGCCGCGCCGCTGGGCGATTTGCTGCCGACCTCGGCGACCTTGCTGCGTGAACTCAAAAGCACCGGCGAACTCGACTTCCCCAAACTCACGGACGCACCGGATGACACCTGGCTGCGCTTGATCTCCCGCGGCCTGAACCTTGACACCACTTTGCGGGTCAGTGTTTCCGGGCCGACCGCCGAAGCCTGGCGGCAGGCGCTGATCGGTCAGGGCGTGCGTGCCGCGCGGCTGGAAACCGGCAGCGTCGAAGGCTCTGGCCTGCACATCCAGCTCTTGCGCTAGGCTTTACCCTGCGAACGCGTGCAGCGCGTTCGCCGACTCTTTTGCTGACTGTTTTTTCGAGACTTTAGATGATCAATAACGATCGGCTGTTGGTGCAGATCCTGCTCCTGGTGCTATTTGGCGCGAGCCTCTGGGTGATGGCGCCGTTCTGGTCGGCGTTATTCTGGGGCGCGGTGCTGGCGTTTGCCAGTTGGCCACTGATGCGCTTGTTGACCCGTTGGCTCAATGGTCGGGAATCCCTCGCGGCGGGGCTGTTGACCGTGGGCTGGATGGTGCTGGTGGCGGCGCCGTTGGTGTGGCTGGGTTTCAACCTGGCGGATCATGTGCGTGATGCCACGGCGTTCATCAAGGACGTACAGGTCGATGGCCTGCCGCAAGCGCCGGCCTGGCTGGGCGGCATTCCGCTGGTAGGCGGGCGTCTGGTGGGGATCTGGGACAGTATCGATCAGCAGGGCGCGGCCATGATGGCTTCGCTCAAGCCTTACTTCGGTCAGGTCGGCAACTGGCTGCTGGCGCGTAGCGCACAAATCGGCGGCGGCATTCTCGAACTGACCTTGAGTATTGTCTTCGTGTTCTTTTTCTACCGCGACGGGCCACGACTGGCGGCGTTTGTCCATGGCTTGCTGGAGCGCCTGATCGGCAAGCGCGCCGGATACTACATCGAATTGGTGGCGGGTACGGTGCAGCGGGTAGTGAACGGCGTGATCGGTACGGCCGCGGCCCAGGCCGTACTGGCACTGATCGGCTTCCTGATTGCCGGAGTGCCGGGGGCTTTGGTGCTCGGCATCGTCACGTTCATGCTCAGCCTGATCCCCATGGGGCCACCGCTGGTATGGATTCCGGCCACCGCCTGGCTGGCCTGGAAAGGCGAATACGGGATGGCGATTTTCCTCGGGATCTGGGGCACCTTCATCATCAGTGGCGTGGACAACGTGCTCAAGCCATACCTGATCAGTCGCGGCGGGAACTTGCCGCTGGTGATTGTGTTGCTAGGGGTGTTTGGCGGGTTGATTGCGTTTGGCTTCATCGGGCTCTTCATTGGTCCGACGTTGCTGGCGGTGGCGTACAGCCTGTTGACCGACTGGAGCAAAAGCCAGTCGCGGGTAGAGGATCGTCGCTGAATCGAGGCGATAGGGCGGGAGGTCAGTAAACAGACTCGCGCTGGTCCGGCGGACGGATGATGGGGACCGTCAGACCAACGCAAGGCTGAAAAAGCGTCTCGGGCTTCCTTGCCCGAGTCGTATGGCGGGGTGAATCAGAACTTCGCTTCAGCATCCAGTTGCAGGGTGTTGATGTCGGAGTCTTTGAGCGTGGCGTTGGTGTAGTCGGAGTTAGCCATGAAGTACGTCGCGCCGAGGTTGAAGTTCTTGTCCAGCTCGTAGCTCACTTTCAACTTGCTGCCACGCGAACCGGTGAAGCCGTTGGCGAAGTCGGAGTCGGTGAAAGCGCCAACCACGGAGTTACGCTGTACGTCGCGGTAGTTGTAGTCGATGGCAAAACCGTAGACCTTGGTCTTCACACCGGCCAGCCAGGCAGTATCCTGATCGTTGCTGGCGTCGTCGTTGTTGACGTACTGACCGTACAACGAGAGCGGCATTGGCAAGCCGCCGATATCGAGCTGACCAAAACCTTCGAACAGTTTGAACTGCTCGTTCGGGCTGTTGCCGTTGACGGCCAGTGCGGCCGGGATCGTGGTGCCGCCCGCGGTGATGTCGTCGTCGTTGTCGTAGCCGTAGACGCTGCCACCCAGGGTCAGTTTCAGGTTGTCGGTGATGCCGAAGCGCGCACCCAACTGGCCTGCGTACAGGCGCAGGTCGTGTTTGAATTGCACGCCGTCGCCGTCGACGTTGTCCTTGAGGGTGTAGTGACCGGCGCTACCGAACAGCTCGGTGCTGCCGCTCAGCGGGTACTTGTACGAGACCGACAGACCTTCAGGGCTGATATCGCCATCCCAGATCACGTCACCCATGCTCACCCATTGCTGTGGCATCTTGCCGCCAACGATGTGCAGGTTCTTGATGGCGTCAGGGTGGTAGTCGACGTAACCCTGGTCCAGCCAGATCTGCTTCTTGTCGAAGTAGTTGTCCAGGCTCTGGTTGGTGGAACGCGCGTCATCGTTGTTGCCGGTAGCGATGCGGATACCGGTGTCGACTTGCGGGTTGATTTGGGTGTAGGCACCCAGACGGGCACGAATACGCTGGCGGTCCTGGTCTTTGTTGTTCGAAACGCCGTCGTTGTGCACGTTTTCCTGACGGAAGCGCACGTCACCCTTGAATTGGGTCTTGGCAGCCCACGCCAGTTTCTGATCGAAAGAGCTCAGTTCGTTGGTTTTCTTCGCGGTGGCTGCGATCTGCTCGTTGGTCTCTTGCTGAGCCTGACGGGCGATTTGCTGTTCTTTCTGATCCCGGGCCAGTTCGGCTTGCAGTTCGCTGTACTGCGCGTTGGTAATCGAGCCGTTTGCCTTGAGCATGTCGAGCAGTTTGGCGTCGACTGCGGCACTGGCTGGAACACTCATGGCCAGCAACAGACCGCCACACAGGGCTGCCGCAGTTTTCGTGGAAGCAAGACGCATATCAATCTCCGAAGATGAGAGTGGATGGCTGAGCCATCCAGGGCACAACCGACCATTGATGGACGGAAAACAGTGGCCGGGTTAGAACCCGACGCTCTAAAAACAGGCGCCAGTATCGCGATGGTTTATTACAGGGCAGTGGCAATGTGATGTCATGTCGATGACGATACAAAGTCTTTGCGAACTATTGATTTAGAACGTTGTCGTCGAATTGATCGTGTGCAACGGAGGGCGATAGGCGATACTCGCGAAGCTTTCACGCCATCAATGAGTGAGATGTGTAATGCCGTTGCAACGCCTGGAAAGTCTGTCCGACATCGCCGCGCAAAGATGGGATGCGTTGGTGCCCGAGACACAGCCATTTCTATGCCACGCGTTCCTGAGTGCGCTGGAAGACAGCGGCAGCGTCGGGCCCCATTCCGGCTGGCAACCCGAGCATTTGCTGCACATCGAAGGTGATCGTCTGATCGCTGCCTTGCCCAGTTATCGCAAGTGGCATTCCTACGGCGAGTACGTGTTCGATCACGCCTGGGCGGACGCCTGCGAACGTGCCGGAATCGATTACTACCCCAAGCTTTTGACCGCCGTACCCTTCAGCCCGGTGAGTGGGCCGCGCTTGCTGGCCGCCCGCGTCGAGGACGGTTTCGAGCTACTGAAAAGCCTGCCGGGCTATCTTGAGATCGAACAGTTGTCCAGCGCTCACATCAACTTCACGGACCCTTTCACCGACGCCGCACTGGCCGGGCAGCCAGGCTGGCTGCAACGGGTCGGGTGCCAGTACCACTGGCAAAACCGCGGCTACCGGGACTTTCAGGATTTTCTTGATGCACTGAGCTCACGCAAGCGCAAACAGATGCGCAAGGAGCGGGAACAGGTGGCGGGGCAGGGGTTCGATTTCGAGTGGCTCGAAGGCCGGGAATTGACCGAGTCGTTGTGGGATTTCGTCTACGCCTGCTATGCCAATACCTACGCGGTGCGTCGGCAAAGGCCCTATCTGACACGAGCGTTTTTCAGTTTGTTGGCTGAGCGCATGCCGCAGTCCATACGCGTGGTGTTGGCCAGACAAGGCTCACGGCCGGTGGCGATGGCCTTCAGTCTGGTTGGGGGCGACAGTTTTTACGGGCGTTACTGGGGATGTCTGGCGGAGTTCGATCGCCTGCACTTCGAGACCTGTTTTTATCAAGGCATGGATTATGCGATTGCCCATGGCTTCCAGCGGTTCGATGCCGGCGCGCAGGGTGAGCACAAGTTGATTCGCGGGTTCGAGCCCGTCATCACGCACTCCTGGCATTACTTGCGTCATCCGGGATTGAAAGCGGCCGTGAAGGACTTTTTGCAGCAAGAGCGGATTGGGGTATTGGCCTACGCGGACGAGGCGAGGACGGCCTTGCCTTACCGGCAAGGCTGATCCTCGCGGTGCCCGGTCAGGTTTCTTCCTTGCCCAACCAGCGATAAAGCACACCACCGACGATTGCGCCGAGTAGCGGTGCCACCCAGAACATCCACAATTGCTGAATCGCCCAACCGCCGACGATCAGCGCCGGTCCGGTGCTGCGTGCCGGGTTGACCGAGGTATTGGTGACCGGGATCGAAATCAGGTGGATCAGGGTCAGGGCCAGGCCGATGGCGATCGGCGCAAGCCCCGCGGGCGCCCGTTTGTCGGTGGCGCCGAGGATGATCAGGATGAACATGGCGGTCATCACCAGCTCACAGACAAACCCCGCCGCCATCGAATAGCCGCCAGGGGAATGTTCGCCGAAGCCGTTGGACGCCAGGCCTCCCGCCAGCTCGAAACCGGGTTTGCCGCTGGCAATGAAGTACAGCAGGGCGGCTGCAATCACGCCGCCAATGACCTGCGCAATGATGTAGGCCGGCAGTTCCCTGGACGGGAAACGTCCGCCAACCACCAACCCCAATGACACCGCCGGGTTGAGGTGACAACCGGATATATGGCCAATGGCGAATGCCATGGTCAGTACCGTCAAGCCAAACGCCAGGGATACCCCCAGCAAACCGATACCGACATCCGGGAACGCAGCGGCCAGCACTGCACTGCCGCAACCACCCAACACCAGCCAGAAAGTACCTACCAACTCAGTCGCCGAACGTTTTAACAGAGACATAGGAGTGTGCCCTTTCGAGATTATGCAGCCTTGAGCATCCAGCCGATGGACTGCAGAACCATCTCCAGAACGTTGAAGTAAGTACAGCATGGTTTTTTCAGAATTCCAGCAGACATAAAAACCGCCAGCCTGCGTCGTTAACGGAGCCTGGCGGTTTTTTGGGTTTTTCAGGCATCACTCGACATCTGAAGCGAGCCTGCTCGCGATGACAGACGTATCTGTCGTCTGACTCACCGCTATCGCGAGCAAGGATCGGGTTTTGTTCAGGAGATCAATCAATCCCGACAAACCCACCCGTCTGATGCTGCCACAACCGCGCATACAACCCGCCCAACGCCAGCAATTCAGCATGGCTACCGGTTTCGGCGATCTTGCCGTTCTCCAGCACCACCAACCGGTCCATACGGGCAATGGTCGAGAGCCGGTGGGCGATGGCGATGACGGTTTTGCCCTGCATCAGGGTTTCGAGGCTCTCCTGGATGGCGGCTTCGACCTCCGAGTCCAGTGCCGATGTGGCTTCGTCCATGATCAGGATCGGCGCGTCCTTGAGCAAGACGCGAGCAATGGCGATCCGCTGACGCTGACCACCGGAGAGTTTCACCCCGCGCTCACCCACGTGGGCATCGAAACCGAGGCGGCCTTCAGCGTCCGACAGCGCCGGGATAAACCCGTCGGCCCGGGCCTTGTGTACCGCTTCCCAGAGTTCGGTATCGGTGGCGTCAGGTTTACCGTAAAGCAGATTGTCGCGGATCGAGCGGTGCAGCAGCGACGTGTCCTGGGTGATCATGCCGATCCGTTCGCGCAGGCTTTCCTGGCTGACATCGGCGATGTTCTGGCCGTCGATGAGAATCTTCCCGCCTTCGACGTCATAGAGACGCAACAGCAGATTGACCAGTGTTGATTTGCCGGCACCGGACGGTCCGATCAGGCCGATTTTCTCGCCGGGTTTGATCGTCAGGTTGAGCCCGCCGATGATCCCGCTCCGCTTGCCGTAGTGGAAGTCCACGTTCTCGAAACGCACTTCGCCCCTGGCCACGGCCAAGGGTTTGGCCTGGTCGCGGTCGGTGACGCTGACCGGTTGCGAGATACTCTGCAAACCGTCCTGGACCATGCCGATGTTTTCGAAAATACCGGTGACCACCCACATGATCCAGCCGGACATGTTGACGATACGGATCACCAGCCCGGTGGCCAGGGCGATGGCACCCACGCTGATCAACGACTGCGTCCACAGCCATAACGCGAGGCCGGTGGTACCAACGATCAACAGGCCGTTCATGCTGGTGATGACCACGTCCATGCTGGTGACCACACGGCCGGCCAACTGGGCTTTTTCGGTTTGTTCCTTGATCGCCTCGCGAGCGTATTGCTGTTCGAAGTTGGTGTGGGCAAACAGCTTCAGCGTGGTGATGTTCGTGTAGCCATCGACGATTCGCCCCATAAGCTTGGAGCGCGCATCGGAAGACACGACCGAGCGTTCCTTGACCCGTGGCACGAAGTAGTAAAGGGCGCTGATAAAGGCGACGATCCAGGTCAGCAACGGGATCATCAGGCGCCAGTCGGCTTCGGCGAACAGCACCAGTGAACTGATGGCGTAGATCAACACGTGCCAAAGCGCGTCCACCGCTTGCACGGCGGAGTCGCGCAGGGAGTTGCCGGTCTGCATGATGCGTTGGGCGATGCGCCCGGCAAAGTCGTTCTGGAAGAAATTCAGGCTCTGCTTGAGCACGTAACTGTGGTTTTGCCAGCGGATCAGGCTGGTCATGCTGGGGCTCAGCGTCTGGTGCACCAGCAAGTCATGCAGGCCGACGAACACCGGTCGCAGGATCAGCGCTACCACCACCATCCAGGTCAGTTCCAGACCGTGTTCCTTGAAGAAGTCAGCGTTGGGTGTGCCCTGGGCCAGATCGATGATGCGGCTCAGGTAACTGAACAGCGCCACTTCGATCAATGCGCCGAACAGGCCGACGATCAGCAGAGCGGCAAAACTCGGCCAGACCTGTTTGAGGTAATAGGTATAGAAGGGCAGAACGCGGTCCGGGGGGGCGGCTGTCGGAGGGTCGCGGAAGATGTCGATCAGTTTTTCAAAACGGCGATAAAGCATCGGTTATTTACCCGCGAACGGGCTCTCCTTCAACGGTTTTAGCGTTGCCGGCAGCACCGGCAACGGCTCGGACATCCTTGTCCAGCCTGGTTTCAGTCGATGCGTTTGGCCGACTTGATGAACACCGGGTCAGCCGGTACGTCTTTCATGCCGCTGCGAACGGTGGTTGGCGAATTGACAATGATGTCGACCACGTCCATGCCTTTGACCACTTTGCCGAACACTGCGTAGCCGTCACCCTGATCGAGGAAATCATTGTCCTTGACGTTGATGAAGAACTGGCTGGTGGCCGAATCCGGCACGGAGGTGCGGGCCATGGACAAGGTGCCACGAACGTTGACCAGGCCGTTGTTGTGCTCGTTCTTGATCGGCGCCTTGGTTTCTTTTTGCTGCATTTGTTGGGTAAACCCGCCGCCCTGGACCATGAAGCCCGGAATCACACGGTGGAAAATCGTGTTGTTGTAGAAGCCGCTGTCGACGTACTCAAGAAAGTTCTTGGTACTGATCGGGGCCTTGACCGGGTCCAGTTCGATTTCGATCTGGCCGTTGGTGGTTTCCAGCAAAACATGCGGCGCCTTGGCAGGCGTTGCGGCCATCAGGTTGGCGGCAAACAGAACGGAACCAGCGGCGAGGGCGATTTTTTTCAACATGGGTCAGTGATCCTGATGGGTGGTGTCGACTGCGGTGAGAAATTCGAGCAGCGTTTGATTGAAGCGTTCGGGTTGGTCCAGCGGGGTGGCGTGACGCGAATCGGCGATCACTGCCAGCCGCGCATCGGGCAGCAGTTTTACATAGTTTTCTTTCAGCGCGACCGGAGTGTAGTCGTGGTCGGCGGTGACGATGAGGGTTGGACAGGACACCTTCGACAGTCGTTCCTGTACACCCCAACCGACTATGGCATCGAAGCTGGCGAGATAAGCATGTTTGTCGTTTTTTGCCCAGCGTTCGGCCATTTTTTGTCGCAAATCTGCCTGCTCGGGTTTGGGGAACAGCTTGCCGCCCAGGGCTTTGCCGATGGTGCGCAGGCTGAGTACGCGCATCAGGCTCCAGCGCTTGAACCACTGCCAGTAATCATCGCGGCTACGCAGCTTGACCTCGGGCGCGCTATTGACGATGCACAGGCTTTTCAGCAGTTGTGGCTGATCGACACCGAGTTGAAAACCGATCATGCCACCCATCGATAGTCCCACATAATGTGTCGGGCCCAGGTTCAGATGCTCCATCAGCGCGACCAGGTCGGCACTGAAGCCGGCGATGCTGTAGCGCTCACGGGGTTTGTCGGAGCGCCCGTGGCCGCGCACATCCGGGACGATCACCCGGTAGCGGGCAGCCAGTGCGGGGATTTGTTTTTCCCAGTCCAGGGTGCTTGATCCCAGCCCGTGGACCAGCAGCAACGGCGTGCCGTGGCCGTATTCCTCATAGTGCAGGTTGCAACCTTCGTGTTCGAAATAGGCCATGCATACACTCCGTGTCAGGCTTGTTCAGGGGCGGCGAACGGTGCGTCCAGTGGTGCGGTGTCGAAGGTGCGCAGTAATTCGACAAGAATCTGCGTCGCGGGCCCGAGCGGTTTGTCCTTGTTCGAATACAGGTAAAAACTCGGGTTACGGCTGCCGCCCTGATCCAAAGGTAGCAGCTTGAGCGTGCCTTCCTTGAGTTCCCGTTCGATCATGTGCCGTGGCAACCAGGCGAACCCCAGACCGCTGCCGACGAACGTCGCTGCGGTGGCCAGGCTGCCGACGGTCCAGCGCTGTTCGGCGCCAAGCCAGCCGACGTCCCGTGGTTGCTGGCGACCGGAGTCGCGGATGACCACTTGCATGTGGCTTTCCAGATCCTGGAAATTCAGTTCGCGGTTGAGGCGATGCAGGGAATGTTCGGGGTGGGCGACCGCGACGAATTCGACCTCGCTCAATTCCGCCCCGAGGTAACCCGGAATGCTGAACCCGGTGATGGCCAGGTCGGCCACGCCTTCGAGCAGCACTTCCTCAACCCCCGACAATACTTCTTCGCGCAAGCGCACCCGGCAACCGCGGCTTTGCGGCATGAACGCGGTCAAGGCGCGGACGAGGCGGGCGCTCGGGTAGGCGGCGTCGACCACCAGGCGCACTTCAGCTTCCCAGCCTTGCTCCATGTGATGGGCCAGGTCTTCCAGTTGACTGGCCTGTTTCACCAGTTGCCGAGAGCGGCGCAGCAGCACGCCACCAGCTTCGGTCAGCACGGCTTTGCGCCCGTCGATGCGCAGCAAGGGCACGCCGAGCTGGTCCTGCATCCGCGCTACGGTGTAGCTGACAGACGATTGCGAGCGATGCAGCGCTTCGGCGGCCTGGGCGAAACCGCCGTGGTCGACCACGGCCTGAAGTGTTCGCCATTGATCAAGGGTCACGCGGGGCGCTTTCATGATGAGCTCCTCTTGTCCTAAGCTGGGCAGTTCTTATTGGAGACTGCTGAATGAAAAAAATGTGTTGTGTGCTGCTGGCGCTGCTGCCACTGACGGCGATGGCGTACCCGATCGATGTGAAAAAAGACCTCAACGGCCTGAAGATCGATTACGAAACCTTCGACACCGATAGCGATATCGGCTCCATTCGGGTGGCCAACTATGGCGACGTCGATGCGAGCTGCAAGGCGGTGTTCAGCAATGGCCCGGAAGCACCACGAACCCGCAAGATCGATGTACCGGCCGGCAAACACAAAAGCGCCACCGCCAAGTTCAACCGCAACATCATCAAGCTGCGTATCCAGTTGATTTGCACCCCGAAATAAAACAAACGGAGCAAACCTGACGGGCATGCTCCGCTTATAAACGAATTTATTGATGGGTTATAGCAATTATTTGCGCTTTTTCATCGATATGACTCTGTTTAACCTTCAGTCCATCGACTTACAGCATTCTCAGATGGAGCCTACATCCCATGTCCCGCGTTCTGATCATTGAAAGCAGTGCCCGTCAGCAAGACTCGGTTTCCCGTCAACTGACCCAGACCTTCATCAGCCAATGGAAAGCCGCTCACCCGAACGACCAGATCACCGTTCGTGACCTGGCCGTCAACCCGGTGCCGCATCTGGACATCAACCTGCTGGGTGGCTGGATGAAACCTGCCGAACAACGCAGTGACATCGAACAGGTTTCGCTGGAGCGCTCCAACCAGCTGACTGATGAACTGCTCGCCGCCGATGTGCTGGTCATGGCTGCACCGATGTACAACTTTGCCATTCCAAGCACCCTCAAAGCGTGGCTCGACCATGTGCTGCGTGCCGGTGTGACCTTCAAATACACCGAAACCGGCCCCCAAGGACTGCTCAGCGGCAAGCGCGCCTACGTCCTGACAGCCCGCGGCGGGATCTATGCCGGCAGCACGGCGGATCACCAGGAACCGTACCTGCGTCAGGTCATGGGTTTCATCGGGATTCACGACGTGACGTTCATTCACGCCGAAGGCATGAACCTGGGGGGCGACTTCCAGGAGAAAGGCCTGAACCAGGCCAATGCCAGACTTTCGCAAGTGGCCTGACCCGTTAATCGCCAGATAATCGCTGGATGGTCTAGTGACCTGGCGCACCCCTTCAAGCCTGTACGCGCATCGAACCTCCCTTTGCACTTATTGCTCCTGAGTGCAGTAGCCCGATTGAACGCTTTAGCGAGATCGGGCTTTTTTTTGCCTGCGATTTGGTGGGTGCACTCCTGCAGCGATCCGTGTGTCTCGCGATCACCGGCAAAACCCGTTATCGTCGCCGCCATTCAAAACGAGGCGAGCATGGGCTATCTACTTTTTGTCACGCTGATCCAGGCGTTTTCCTTCAGTTTGATCGGCGAATACCTGGCCGGACATGTCGACAGTTACTTCGCGGTGCTGGTACGCGTGGTGCTGGCGGGGCTGGTGTTCATTCCGCTGACGCGCTGGCGCTCGGTCGAGCCGGCGTTCATGCGCGGCATGTTGCTGATCGGCGCGCTGCAGTTCGGGGTGACCTACGTCTGCCTGTACCTGAGCTTTCGCGTGTTGACGGTACCGGAAGTGCTGCTATTCACCATCCTCACGCCGTTGCACGTGACCCTGATCGAAGATGCGCTGAACCGTCGCTTCAATCCGTGGGCGTTGGTCGCCGCACTGGTGGCGGTGGCAGGCGCGGCGGTGATTCGCTACGACCGGATCAATCCGGATTTCTTCATGGGTTTCCTGCTGCTGCAATTGGCCAACTTCACCTATGCCGCCGGGCAGGTGCTCTATAAGCATCTGGTCGCGCGACACCCCAGTGATTTGCCGCATTACCGACGCTTCGGTTACTTCTACCTCGGGGCCCTGGCCGTGGCATTGCCAGCATTTCTGCTGTTCGGCAAACAGAACTTCTGGCCAGAGGCACCGCTGCAATGGGGCGTGCTGTTGTTCCTCGGCCTTGTTTCGACCGCATTGGGGCTGTACTGGTGGAACAAAGGTGCTTGCCTGGTCAATGGCGGGACGCTGGCGGTGATGAACAACCTGCATGTGCCGGTGGGGTTACTGATCAACCTGCTGATCTGGAATCAGCATGAGGAGCTGGGAAGGTTGCTGCTCGGTGGCAGCGTGATTCTGATGGCGGTGTGGATCAGCCGATTGGGTATCCGCAAGCCATTGGCCGTCTACTAAACCCTGCAGGAGCGAGCTCGCTCCTGCAGGAAATTGGGTGATTTCAAAAAATCACTTTGGCGCCAGTTGTTCCAGTAGAAATTCAATAAATGCCCGGGTCTTTTGCGGCACCCGCCGCGCCGACGAATACACCGCATTGATGGTGATCGCCGGAGCCTGCCATTCGCACAGCACCGGGACCAGTCGCCCGGCTGCCAGCGCATCCTCAACGATGAAGTCGGGCAGCAAGGCGATGCCCATACCGGCTTCGGCGGCCTGGGCGAGCAGGTCGCCGTTGTTGGCGTGCAGGGGACCGGTGACGTTCACCCGCTGGGTTTCCTTGCCATTGCACAGTTGCAGGCTGACACCGCTCTGCAGATACCCGTAGTTCAGACATTGATGGGCGCGCAGCTCTTGCGGAGTGCGCGGCGTGCCCGCGCGCTCGAGATAAGCCGGGGACGCCACCATGATGCGCGGTGCGGGCGCCAGTTGCCGGGCGATCATCGTCGAGTCGGGCATGCTGGCGATGCGGATGGTCACGTCGAACCCGCCCCGCACGGGATCGACCTGCTGGTCGCTGAGCACCAGTTGCAGCTCAATATTCGGGTGCTGTTCATGAAACAGTGGAATCAACGGCCCCAACCGCCGAAGACCAAACGACATCGGCGCATTGACCCGCAACACACCGCGTAACTCGCCGATGCCGTCACGGGCGCGTTGCTCGGCTTCGTCGAGTGCCGCCAACACTTCACGTGCTGCGTCGAAATACTCGGCCCCGGCCTCGGTCAGGTGCAGGCTGCGGGTGGTGCGCTGCAGCAATTGCACACCGATGGCTTCTTCCAGTGCCTGAATCTGTTTACTGACTTTCGAGCGCGGCACATCCATGGCCCGGGCGGCTGCGGCGAAACCGTTCTCGCCCACCGTGACGACGAAGGCGCGCATGCATTCGATGCGGTCCATATTGTCCCTTTTTTAGAATCAATGATTCTCGATTTTAGGTAATTGTCCCTTTTATGCCTAGCCCCTAAAGTGACATCCAGGCCGACAACAACGCCGCTGAAGGCAAGGTCGACTCGGCCCACACCCATTCGAAGTATCGACATCAAAAGGAACGCGCCATGTCTATTCGTGAACTGCTCAACCCAACCAACTCCGCCCTGATCCTGATCGACCACCAGCCGCAAATGGCGTTCGGCGTTCAGTCCATCGACCGCCAGACGCTGAAGAACAACACCGTGGGCCTGGCCAAGGCGGCGAAGATCTTTAATGTGCCGACGATCTACACCTCGGTCGAAACCGAAAGCTTCAGCGGTTACATCTGGCCCGAGTTGCTGGCTGTGCACCCGGATCAACAGCCGATCGAGCGCACTTCGATGAACTCCTGGGAAGACAAGGCATTGGTCGACGCGGTGAAGGCCACCGGCCGCAAGAAGCTGATTATTGCCGCGCTGTGGACCGAGGTCTGCCTGACGTTCCCGGCACTGGAAGCTTTGGCTGAAGGCTATGAGGTGTACATCGTCACCGACGCCTCCGGCGGCACCACCAAGGAAGCGCACGACATGTCGGTGCAGCGAATGATTCAGGCCGGCGCGGTGCCGGTGACCTGGCAGCAAGTGTTGCTCGAATACCAGCGTGACTGGGCGCACAAGGACACTTACGAGGCGGTGATGGAACTGGTGCTGGAGCACAGCGGCGCGTATGGCATGGGCGTGGATTACGCCTACACCATGGTGCACAAGGCGCCGCAGCGGCAGGTGAAGTAACCCGCAATATCAGAAACGATGAAAATCCCTGTGGGAGCGAGCTTGCTCGCGATAGCCGACCATCAGACGACAATTTGTTGCCTGACACTCCCTCATCGCGAGCAAGCTCGCTCCCGCAATTTTTTGGCGGTTACATCAGACGTTTTTCGGGTTCTGGGATGTGGCTCGCACCAAGCACCGCCGGCAATAGCCCCGCACGCAAATCGGTACCACTCGGCTGCTGGTACAAGCTCAAGCCAAACTCCGGCAACACCGCCAGCAAGTAATCGAAAATATCCCCCTGAATCCGCTCGTAATCGGCCCACGCCGTGGTGCGGGTGAAGCAATAGATCTCCAATGGAATGCCCTGCGCGGAGGTTTGCATCTGCCGGACCATGCAGGTCATGTTCGGCTGGATCTCCGCGTGGCTTTTCAGGTAAGCCAGTGCATAGGCGCGGAACGTGCCGATGTTGGTCATGCGCCGACGGTTGGCCGACATGGCGGCGACGTTACCCTGGGCTTCGTTCCATGCCTTGAGTTCGGCTTGTTTGCGGGACATGTAGTCGGTCAGCAGATGAACCTGCGTCAGTTTCTGTTCTTCTTCATCGCGTAAAAAACGCACGCCGCTGGCGTCGATGAACAGACTGCGCTTGATCCGGCGGCCACCGGCGGCCTGCATGCCGCGCCAGTTCTTGAACGACTCGGACATCAGGCGCCAGGTCGGGATCGAGACGATGGTCTTATCAAAATTTTGCACCTTGACCGTATGCAACGTGATGTCCACCACATCGCCATCGGCGCCGACCTGGGGCATTTCGATCCAGTCGCCGACCCGCAGCATGTCGTTGCTGGTCAATTGCACACTGGCGACGAACGACAGCAGGGTGTCCTTGTAGACCAACAGAATCACTGCCGACATGGCGCCCAGACCCGACAGCAGCAACAGCGGCGAGCGGTCGATCAGCGTGGCGACGATGATGATCGCGCCAAACACGTACAAAACCATTTTCGTCAGTTGCACATAGCCCTTGATCGAGCGCGTGCGGGCATGTTCGGTACGGGCATAGATGTCCAGCAGCGCATTGAGCAGGGCGGTGACGGACAGCAGCAGGAACAGGAAGGTGAAGGCCAGTGCTACATTGCCGAGAAAATTCTGGGTGTTTTTACTCAGGTCCGGCACCAGGTTGAGACCGAACTGAATCACCAGTGAAGGCGTTATCTGCGCCAGGCGATGGAACACCTTGTTCTGGAGAAAATCGTTGATCCAGTGCAAGGCTGGTTGGCGACTGAGCATCTTGGCCGCGTGCAGAATCAGGTAGCGCGCCACCCGTCCGAGGAACAGGGCAATCGCCAGCAATAACAGCAGCGACAGGCTGGAATGCACCAGCGGGTGTTGATCGAGGGCGCCCCAAAGGTCCAGGAGGTTGATCCAGAGCTGTTTGATATCCATGGTCAAAAACGATTCTTCTGTTAGACGCGAAAGGCGATTAGAGCATTTAAGACGCTTTGTACTACGTTCGGGGACAAATCAGGCAACAAAAAAGCCACTGTTTACGGTCGATTGCATAAAGAAACTCGGCCTGAGCGCTCGAAACCGGTACCCTATGCAGCTGTTTTTTTGCATTTCTTCGAGGTAGCACCCGTGTTTTCCGAATTCGCCTTGCACGAACGCCTGCTCAAAGCCGTGGCCGAGCTTAAATTTGTCGAGCCAACGCCTGTGCAAGCAGCGGCCATTCCGCTGGCGCTCCAAGGGCGTGACCTGCGGGTGACAGCGCAAACCGGTAGCGGCAAGACCGCTGCATTCGTTTTGCCGATCCTCAATCGCCTGATCGGCCCGGCCAAGATCCGCGTCAGCATCAAGACCCTGATCCTGCTGCCGACCCGTGAACTGGCCCAGCAAACCCTGAAAGAAGTTGAACGCTTCTCGCAGTTCACCTTCATCAAGTCCGGCCTGATCACCGGCGGTGAAGATTTCAAGGTCCAGGCTGCCATGCTGCGCAAGGTGCCGGACATCCTGATCGGCACGCCGGGCCGGATGATCGAGCAACTGAACGCTGGCAACCTCGACTTGAAAGAAGTTGAGGTGCTGGTACTCGACGAAGCCGACCGTATGCTCGACATGGGCTTCGCCGACGACGTGCAGCGTCTGGTCGACGAGTGCACCAACCGTCAGCAGACCATGCTGTTCTCCGCCACCACCGGAGGTTCCGGCCTGCGCGAGATGATCGCCAAGGTCCTGAACAACCCTGAGCACTTGCAGCTCAACGCGGTCAGCCAGCTGAACGAAACCACCCGTCAGCAAATCATCACCGCTGACCACAACCAGCACAAAGAACAAATCGTTAACTGGCTGTTGGCCAACGAGACCTACCAGAAGGCCATCGTGTTCACCAACACCCGGGCCATGGCCGACCGCATCTACGGTCGTCTGGTGGCGCAAGAATACAAAGCGTTCGTGCTGCACGGCGAGAAAGACCAGAAGGATCGTAAACTGGCGATCGATCGCCTGAAGCAGGGCGGGGTGAAAATCCTCGTGGCCACCGACGTCGCCGCTCGCGGTCTGGACGTGGACGGGCTGGACCTGGTGATCAACTTCGACATGCCGCGCAGCGGCGACGAATACGTACACCGCATCGGTCGTACCGGTCGCGCCGGCAACGATGGCCTGGCCATCTCGCTGATCTGCCACGGCGACTGGAACCTGATGTCGAGCATCGAGCGCTACCTCAAGCAGAGCTTCGAGCGTCGCACCATCAAGGAAGTCAAAGGCACCTACGGCGGACCGAAAAAGGTCAAGGCTTCGGGCAAGGCCGTCGGCGTGAAGAAGAAAAAGACCGACGCCAAGGGCGACAAGAAAAAAGCCGCCGCCAAGACCCCGACCAAGCGCAAGAGCGCCAATCGGCCGAAAAGCGATTCACTGGTGAGCAAGGACGGCATGGCACCGCTCAAGCGTCGCAAGCCGGAAGCGCCGGCGGCTGAATAAGTCGTTTTAACCCGCTCATGAAAAACCCGGACATTCTCCGGGTTTTTTTAGATCAAAAGATCATGTCTTAACTCTCGGCTTTTTTCTGCGCCGATCCCAACTCCTTCAGACGCTGATCAATCAACTGGCACTTGTCCGGCAGATCTTTGGAAGCGGTCCCTAGATCCATCTTCTGCAACTCATCGTTGATCTCCTTTGCCTTGGCCGGATTCTGTTCGGTGAGTTTGGTGACTTCCTTGGCCAATTGTTCGCGTTTGGCCGTAGCCTCTTCGGGTGTACAGGCCCAGGCGGGCAGGGCGCAAGCGAGGGTGGCAGCGAGGGTGAGTTTGATCAGGGTTTTCATAGGTCAGGCCTCAGTTCCGGTTAAGGCGGGTTAACCGGTTGAGGCCTGAAAGATGAAAAAAGTTCAGGCGCATTTTCAGCCGCTGTGGCAGCAACTTGCCGGGGCAGTGTCGCCATACTTGTCGTGATGTTTCACCCACTCCATGATCTCCTCTTCGTTGCGCCCCTTGGGCGTCAAATCAAGGTAGTTGTAGGCACCTACCAACATGTCCAGGCCTCGGGCATAGGTTGAGTAGGTGTGAAAAATTTCGCCAGCATCGTTGCGATAAAACACGCTGAGGCCTGGGAGTTCTTCCTCGGAGCCGTCAGTTTTTTCGTAGTTGTAAGTCGCCTTTCCGGCGGCGACGTCTTCGGCTCTGGCCGAGACGCCAAAGTCGTAGTTGAAGTCGCAGCCTTCTGACGAAACCCAATCAAACTTCCAGCCCATGCGTCGCTTGAACGCCTGAAATTCGGCGAACGGTGCGTGGGACACCGCCACCACGGCCACGTCATGGTGGGCCAGGTGCAGGTTGGCGCCGTCGATGTGGTCGGACAGGAATGAGCAGCCAGGGCAACCTTCGTCCCAGCCGTCGGCAAACATGAAGTGGTAAATGACTAACTGGCTGTGGTCGCCAAACAGGTCAACGAGCTTCAGTTCGCCATTGGGGCCCTGAAAGTGGTAGTCCTTGTCGATTTTCACCCAAGGCAACGCGCGGCGTTCGGCGCTGAGTTTGTCTCGTTCGCGCGTGAAGGCTTTTTCGTGGGCCAGGTGCTGTTTGCGAGCGGCGAGCCATTCTTCCCGGGACACGACGGGATGATTCTGGACGTTCATGGTGATTTCTCCTGCGTGGGGCTTGGAGGTGGCTTACACAGCCTAGTCGTTCGGCTGGCCGGGAATTCGACATGCCGCCGGTCGGTCGCCGCGAAAAAATCGTGTGAACGGCCGTCGGGCTTACCGGTCACAACCTATGAAGGCCCCAACTCTCGGGCACCGGAGGTTGCAGGATGACGACTTACAACTGGGATTTGATTGAACGCCTGTTGCACGAAGTGCAGCGCGGTGAAGCCAGCTTTACCCCACGGCCCTATGCCGAGCAGTACGCGGCGGAAAAAGCGGCGGAAGGAGAGCAGACGGAGAACCTGGACCATCTGAAAGCGGTGGCGGGGGAGTACGAAAAGTTACTGCTGGAGCGGGGCTACATCGAGTCTCGGCCGCAAGAGCAGGGCGGCACCGGTTCCAATTACATCCTGACGCCCCGAGGCTCAAGTTTATTGAGCCTGATCGACAGCAGCATTCCAGGCAATGACCATCCGCGGCAGGTGCTGGACGAGCAAGAAGATGCGCTGGATGAGCTGACGTTCGACGAAGTGGCTTCAAAGGCGCAGATCGCCTGAACAAAAGATCGCAGCCTGCGCCAGCAACTGCAGCGTCACTCGCCCCCTGTACGTGTTGCCGCAGGCTGACATCTTTTGATCTTTATCCCCGCTACGCCGCTTTCAGGCATTTCAGATTGCTGAAATCCTTCTTCACCCCTTCAATCTTTGCCTGCAAACGCTGACGTTGCTCCGGTGTGCTTTCTGCCATCAGGTCAACGAACAGTGAACGCGCCTGGGCCTCGGTTTTGGCAAAGGCCTGACGATATTCCTGTGTCCATAAACGCTCTCGATCGACCAGAAGCGTCTCGATTCGCTGTGGGAATTCCGGACTCTGGCGTTGGGCCACCGCTGCGCTGAACTGCTTCTGCCAGTGAACGCGGTTGGCGATCCATTGCGTATTCTGGTCGCCCAAGGCTTTTGACCAGGCCGCTACCCGCTGACGTTGGGTCGGACTAAGCGGGCCGAGCCAGTCATTCAGGCGCTTTTCCATGCGGTCGCCACGTTCCTTGATCTGCTGATCGAGAGATGGTTTGAGGTATTGCTGATCACGCTTGCGCTGGTCCTTGGCGAACGCTTCGTTCATTTCCGCGACCTGTTGGTCATCCAGACCTTGCAGTAATTCCACGGCTGACGGAGTGATTTCCCGCGCCGTTTCGGCGATTGCCTGCCTGGCTTCGGTTGCACGGGCCTGCAGCGAGGCATCGGTGACCTGATGGCTGGCGACCATGCTTTGCAAACGGTCGAGCCAATCGAGATAGCCGGGCATTTGCGTGGTGCAGTGCCAGCTCAAGTGTTCCTTGAGACGTTCGTTGAACCAGCTTTTTTGCTCGCCGTTCATGTCTAGGTAGTCGCCGAGCGTCCAGGGAATGATCACGTCGAGATTGCGATAGGCCAGGCCCATGCGGCTGCACGCGCCGAGGGTGAGGCTGAACAAGAGCACAAAAGTGATGTATTTCAACCAGCGAGACATGGGCGAATCCTTGCGAAAGCCTGGCTTCGGGATCTGATTCTCATGTGAACGCAAGATGAGGCCGGCAGTTCAGCCAATCAATAGAAGCTGCGTTCGGCGCTGAGGGTGACGAGTCCGTCACATTGGCTGTTGTGCCCTGAATAGGCCGAACAATAGCTGCCGCTGAGGCTGGAGTCGCTGTAGATCAGATTAAGGTCGATGCCCATGAAAGGCCGGGACAGTTTCACCGACCAATCAGTGAAACTGCCTACGTAGCCACCGTCCACCGCCACCGGCGCATTCAACTGGTGGGTGGTGTACTTCATGCTGATTCCGATGCCGAAAGGCTGATTGCCGCTGAGGTCGGCGAACAGGGTGCTGTTCTGTTTATCCGGGTCGTTGCTCAAGGCAATGCCGAAACGACTGCCCAGCAAGGTCAAACCACCAAACAGTTCCTGGCTGTCGAGGGTATCCACTTCGGGGTAGCTGTAGTGAATGATCCCCACCTCGTAGCCCAAGGTTTGATCGAAAGGTTGTTTAAAACCTGCGTAGGAATCGATTTCGAGATTTTTCCCCGGGGTGATTCCCATGCTGGGTGACCACTGGCCGAAGTAGAAACCGCTGTCATGCGCCAGGTCCAGGCCAGCATGGAATGAACCGGCGGCGGAGGGTTTGACCAGGCCCTGGGCCATGCTGCGACTGGGGCTGGTGCCGAGCTTCAGGTCGAAATCCCCCAGCTCGCGCTGGAACACTTGTCCATGGGCGAAGGGGCAAGCCAATAGGCCGCCGAGCAGTAATGATAAACAGGAGGATTTGAGCATGCGTCACTCCATGAACAGCGAGTGCGGGCGGTTTGGCCTGCTGGAACGCTTGATCTAGACGCGTGCAAGCATACCGACGAATGACAGCCATCGAGGGCCGTTCGTCGAATTTTGAGATATTGGAGGTGTACGGGGAGGGGCAGCAGGGTTCCAGTCCAGGCGCTTCGAAGCTCAAAGCGCCCAGGGACCAGGTGACGCGTGGTTTTTACTTCTTGCCCAGCGTGATCTGCTTGGACGGGCCGAACGTCTGGCCGCTGACGCCTTTGGCAATTTGCTGGATTTCACCGCCGGATTTGAGGAATGCAGCGATCTGGCTGTTGATCGATTCGCTGGTTTCGACGGCTGGAGCTGGCTTTGCTTTGCTGTTGGATGCTTTTACGCGCATGGCGGCCATTAACCTGTAGAAAATTAACTTGGCCAGGCATCGTACAGGAAATACCCGCAATTTGCTTGGCAAATATCCTGTGCGGGATTCGGCGCAGGAGCAAAATAAATAGCCGGTTATTGTTAGTATATTTCCCGTAAGTCGCTGTTTTAAATAAAAACAGGTCTCTGAAAAAGCGCTTTATGCACTGCGCGGGCAGGCGCGAAAGTCGTCGGTTCGGTCAGACGAGCGGCCAGTTGTCAGCGCAAAACCCGGAAAAATTAAGGCCTGCGCAGGTTTTTATCCTGCCGCCAGACCAGCCACCGAACGTGGCCCGCAAAAACGGGTAGAATGCCGCCACGTAATGAGGGTATTGGACATGGCTTTAGTCGGGCGTTACAACAGTTTGCAAGTGGTTAAACACACTAACTTCGGTTTATATCTGGACGGTGGCGCGGACGGCGAGATTCTTTTGCCGAACCGTTATATTCCAAAAGATATTCCAAGCGAAGATGAAGACTGGCTCAACGTATTTGTATATTTGGACAGCGATGACAAACTCATCGCAACTACTGAAAAGCCGAAAGTTCAAGTCGGTGAATTTGCCAGTTTGAAAGTTGTGGAAGTCAACAGCATCGGTGTGTTCCTGGATTGGGGCCTGCCGAAGGATCTGTTGCTGCCGTATTCGGAAGAGAAACGCCAGATGACGGCTGGTGAATACGTCGTGGTGCATGTCTACCTCGACAAACACACCCGCCGTATAACCGCGACGGCGCGTCTGGACCGCTACCTGGACAAGACCCCGGCCAATTACACGCCGGGTCAGGAAGTTGACCTGCTGGTTGCCGAAGCCACCGATATGGGCTTCAAGGCAATCATCAACAACAAGCACTGGGGCCTGATCCACAAGAACGAAATATTCAAGTTCATGCGCGCCGGTAAAGAAGAGAAGGGCTTCATCAAGGAAGTTCGCACCGACGGCAAGATCAGCCTGAGCCTGCAACCGGTCGGCCAGGAAGCGGCCACCAGCCTGAACTCGAAGATCCTCGCCAAGTTGCGCGAAAACAACGGCACTCTGCCAGTCAGCGACAAGAGCGACCCGACTGTCATCAGCAGCCTGTTCGGGGTCAGTAAAGGTAACTTCAAGAAAGCCATCGGTGCGTTGTACAAGAATGGCCAGATTGTCATCCATCCCGATCGCATTGAACTGAGCTGATTTTGCAGTACAGCCAGCACACCTGAGTGCTGGCGCCGCTCCCACGAATTTGCTCAGCACCAGCCGGGACAATGTGGGAGCGAGCCTGCTCAATTGATTGTGCAGCAGTCACTCATCCTCCATGTATACAAAAACTGTGCACCGTTTATAAGCGCGGATGCCCTGTGGGTGGGCACAAATATCCCTCAATGCTCCCGGTTTGACCCTCGCTAAACCACCCGAAAGCCCCGATCCGTCACACCTTTCCTGCATATGGCACGCATTCTGCGTAGCGGCTCGTATACAAACCATGCCGACTCCCGTACGCAGTGTGCTTGTCACATCGACTCGGGGGCGCTTTCGAGGAGCTCCGCGATGACCGAGCAAATGCCCAACGGCTACAGCCCGCGCTTGTACAACCAGGACTTGGGACCGCTGCCGCAGAAATGGAATTGGTACAACATCTTTGCGTTCTGGATGAGCGACGTGCACAGCGTTGGCGGCTATGTGTTTGCGGCCAGCCTGTTTGCGCTGGGGCTGGCCAGTTGGCAGGTGTTGATCGCGTTGCTCGGCGGTATCTGTATCGTTCAGTTGATCGCCAATCTGGTGGCCCGACCCAGCCAGCAAGCGGCAGTGCCCTATCCGGTGATCTGTCGATTGGCTTTCGGCGTGTTCGGGGCGAATATTCCGGCGGTTATTCGCGGGTTGATTGCCGTGGCCTGGTACGGCATTCAGACGTACCTGGCGTCCAGTGCGCTGATTATCGTGGTGTTGCGCTTCTTCCCTTCGATGGCTGCCTACACCGAACCGCACTTCGCCGGTTTGTCCTACCTCGGCTGGTTCGGATTCCTCAGCCTTTGGTTTGTTCAGGCGCTGGTGTTCTGGGCCGGGATGGAGTCGATCCGTCGCTTCATCGACTGGGCCGGGCCGGTGGTGTACGGGGTCATGTTCATGCTGGCGGGGTGGATTGTCTGGCAGGCCGGGTGGAGCAACATCAGTTTCACCCTCGCGGAAAAATCCCTGTCGGGTTGGGAAGCCTTCGGACAAGTGATCGTGGCCATGGCCTTGGTGGTGTCGTACTTCTCAGGTCCGACCCTGAACTTCGGTGATTTCAGTCGTTACTGCCGGAGTATGAATGACGTGCGTCGCGGCAACTTCTGGGGCCTGCCGGTAAATTTTCTCGCGTTCTCCCTGGTGACCGTGGTGATAGTTTCCGGGACCTTGCCGGTGTTCGGTGAGATGCTTCACGACCCGATCGCCACCGTGGCGCGCATCGACAACAGTGTGGCCGTGTTGCTCGGCGCATTTGCCTTTGTCACTGCGACCATCGGCATCAACATCGTTGCCAACTTCGTTTCCCCGGCTTTCGATTTCGCCAACGTCGCCCCGAGCAAAATCAGCTGGCGCGCAGGCGGCATGATCGCGGCAGTGGCGTCGATCTTCATTACGCCATGGAACCTGTTCAACAACCCGGAAGTGATTCACTACACCCTCGATGTACTGGCGGCGTTCATCGGCCCGTTGTTCGGCATCCTGTTGGTGGATTACTACCTGATCAAAAAACAACAGATTGACGTCGATGCGCTGTTCAACGACGGCCCGAGTGGGCGCTATTACTACAGCGGCGGAGTCAACTGGACGGCGGTCAAGGCACTGGTTCCGGCCACGCTGATGGGGGTGGCGATTACCTTCACCCCGGTTCTGCAACCGATGGCCAATTTTGCCTGGTTCACCGGTTGTTTCCTCGGTGGCGTGCTGTTTTTCATTCTGGCCAGACGTGAACAAGCTCAGCAGCCCGTTGCGCTGGCCACGGCGGGATGACGCAACCCGCTACATAAAGGTCTGTGACAGGCGGCAATTTCTGGCCATCTGGTTAATAATCGACAGCATGAAAATTCGCCCCGACACCGCTTGGTCAACAAGCAGGCCGGGGTTTTGCTTTTACTGTCGAGCCACTGCCATGTTCTGTATTGACGAGGTTTCAAGGTGAGCGCCAGCCGGCGCAGCGCCGATCGATTTGCCCTGCAAGTGATGGTGGGGTTGTGCCTGGTCTGGGGTGTCCAGCAGGTGATGATCAAGTGGGCAGCGCCCGACATCGCGCCGGTCATGCAGGCGGCGGCACGGTCGGGCATTTCTGCATTGCTCGTAGGATTGTTGATCTGCTGGAAGGGCGGCTGGGATCAGGTCGGCGCTACGTGGCGAGGCGGGCTGTTGGCCGGTGCCTTGTTTGGCGTGGAGTTTTTCTTTATCTCCGAAGGCCTGCAACTGACCACGGCGGCGCACATGTCAGTGTTTCTCTATACCGCGCCGATTTTCACCGCGCTGGGCGTGCATTGGTTGCTGCCCAGTGAACGATTGAGACCGCTGCAATGGCTGGGGATTATCCTGGCGTTCATCGGGATCGGCATCGCGTTTGCCGGTGGGGTTTCCTGGGACAACCTTGACCGCCGCATGCTGCTCGGCGATGCACTGGGCGTGCTGGCGGGGGCGGCTTGGGGCGCGACGACCGTGGTGGTGCGCGCTTCGCGTTTGTCGGAGGCGCCGGTGACGCTGACATTGTTCTATCAGTTGATTGTCGGCTTCGTCGGCCTGGTATTGATCGCGCTGCTCAGCGGCCAGATCAGCCATGTCAGCCTGACCACCGTGGCGGTGGCCAGCGTGCTGTTTCAAGGCGTGGTGGTGTCGTTCTTCAGCTATCTGATCTGGTTCTGGCTGTTGCGCCGGTATCTGGCGGCAAACCTGGCGGTGTTTTCGTTCATGACGCCGCTGTTCGGTGTCACGTTCGGCGTGTTGCTGTTGGGTGAAGAACTGAGCCTGAACTTTATGATCGGCGCGGTGCTGGTGTTGCTGGGCATCACCTTTGTCAGCGCAGAGCAGTGGGTTCGCCGCCGGTTGCGCAAAGTACTGGGGCAAAGCTGAACAGGGCAGGTCGACGACCGTCAAGCCGGGAGTGATTGACTTTCTTTATCAAAGAACAATAGTGGGTGACTTGTTCTTATTTGGAGAAAGGTGTGGAATTCAGCCAATTGCGGATCTTCCAGGCGGTGGCGGAAGAAGGCTCCATCACCCGGGCCGCTGAACGCCTGCACCGGGTGCCATCCAACCTGTCGACACGGCTCAAGCAACTCGAAGAGCAACTTGGCGTTGAGTTGTTCGTGCGCGAGCGTCAGCGGTTGCAGTTGTCGCCTGCGGGAAAAGTCCTGCTGGACTACACCGCCAAACTGTTCGCCCTGCACAATGAAGCCAACGCGGCGGTGCAGGGGGGGCAACCGGCTGGCGAATTCGTGCTCGGCACCATGTACAGCACCGCCGCCATTCACCTGCCGGCGTTGTTGGCGCGCTACCACCGGCGGTATCCGGCGGTGAACCTGCAAGTGCAGTCCGGACCCAGCGGTGAACTGCTGGAAGGTTTGCTCACCGGCCGCCTCGATGCGGCGCTGGTGGACGGGCCGCCAGAGCTGGCCGTGATCGACGGCGTGCTGTTGTGCGAGGAGCGGCTGGTGCTCATCAGCGAGGCCGACCACCCGCCGGTGCTCAGTGCGCGGGACGTGGAAGGGCGTTCGGTGTTCACCTTTCGTCAGGGCTGCTCCTATCGGATGCGACTGGAATCCTGGTTCTCCCACGATCACGCGGTCATGGGCCGGGCGATGGAAATCGAGTCTTACCCGGGGATGCTCGCGTGTGTGATTGCCGGCTCCGGCGTGGCGTTGATGTCGGAGTCGATGCTCGCCAGCCTGCCGGGCCGCGAAAGTGTGGCGGTGCATCCATTACCCGAGCCTTTTGCCAGCGCAACCACCTGGCTGATGTGGCGCAAGGGCATGGTCGGGGCCAACCTGAACGCGTGGATCGAGGAACAGCGAGCGCTCTATCCGTCGGCGCAAAGCCAGGCCCGGGCGATAGCGTGATTTAATGGTGATCGATTGTGATCTATTCAGTAACAGATCATTGCCACTTTCGGCGAGCATTGCTCAGGACTTCGGACTATTATCAGTGCGAAGGGGCTACAGAATTTTGGCCGCTCGGCACTACCCTGAAGGGGGCATCATGAAAGAGAAAATCCAAAACTGGCTGCACGACCTGGGTGTCGCACTCGGTTTGATCGAACCGCCTCTGCAACCTGTGCCCATCCGTACAGATGACGAACAGCGCCGTCGCCAGCAGCGCCGTCGATAAGTCCATCAAGGGCTGAGAAGATCGCAGCCTTCGGCAGCGCCTACGGGTGCTGCACAGATGCTGCGATTGTCGGTGCACCAGCAGGTGCTGCCGCAGGCTGCGAGCCTGGCGGTCGAAAGGCTCACGCAGGGTGGCAGGTCAATGCCGCCCGATCTCCATCAAAAACCGACTCAAGTCATTTGCCGTCCTGGCGGTCTTGAGCATCCGGTCTTCTTCGGCAGTGAAGGCCGTCAAACCGAACTCGTCTTCCAGATGGAAGATCAGGTCCTCGATATCCGCTTTATCCAATCCCAATTGCACCAGACTGGTGTTGTCGTCGAAGTCGTCCCGACCTTCGAGCGAGCGGCTGATGAATCGATGCACGGCTGCACGTACGGCGGCTTTGTTCATGAGGGTTCTTCGAGGGCGAAAGGTTTGTCGTCCCTGTTGTCGGGTTCCTGCTATTGAGTACAGCAGGCTTCAGCCGGCAGACGTCGCCACTGGTCTTTCATGAGATGGATGGACGGCATTTTCTGCAGGCGAAAAAAAACGGGTGTGGCAACCGACGCCACACCCGTCGAAGAAAGCATCAAGTCGTTATGTTCAGATCAAACGGCGCTGGCCAGTGTCGCGGGGCGACGGGACAGCAGGCTGACCAGCACGAAGCTCACCAGGCTGACACCGAGGCTGAAGTAGATCGGCGAGTTGGCGTCCATGCCGTCCTTGAACATGAAGATCAGGGCGGTAACAAAGCCCATCGCCATGGCGGTGATTGCTCCGGCCGTGGTGGCGCGCTTCCAGAAGATTGCACCCATGAGCGGGATCAACATGCCGCCTACCAGCAGATTGTAGGCCAGCGTCAGTGCGCTGATGACGTCATTGACGACCAGAGCGATGCCCAGCACAACGAGGCCGGTCAGCAGGGTGAACAGGCGGTTGGTGCTGATGTTCGACTCTTTACCGCCGCGCAGTTTCGGCAGCAGGTCTTCGGTCAGGGTCGTGGACGCTGCCAGCAAGCCGGCGCTGGCGGTGGACATCATGGCCGCCAGTGCAGCAGCGATCACCAGGCCCCGAATGCCGTCTGGCAGCGAGACTTTGACGATAGCGGCGAAAGCGTTGTTGACGTTGTCCAGGTCCGGGATCAGCACGTGAGCAGCCATGCCGATCAGTGCGCAAACCAGACCGTAGATGATGCAGTAGATACCGGCTGAAGTACCGGCGTACTTCGCCACTTTTTCGCTCTTGGCGGTGAATACCCGTTGCCAGATGTCCTGACCGATCAAAATGCCGAAAAAGTAGATCATGAAGTAGGTGATGATGGTGTCCCAGCCAATGCTGGTGAAGTTGAAGCTGGCGGCCGGCAGTTGCGCGACCAGTTGGTCCCAGCCCCCCACGCGGTATAGACAGATCGGCAACAGCAGGAACATCAGGCCGACGGTCTGGATACCGAACTGCACGATATCGGTCAGGGTCAGCGACCACATGCCGCCGATGGTCGAATAGATGACGACGATCCCGCCACCCACCAGTATGGAGACCCAGAAAGGCAGATCGAACAGTACTTGCAATACGGTGCCGATGGCCAGGATTGAGACCACGCCGATCATCAGGGCGTAGGCCAGCATGATGGTCGCACTGGCGGTACGGGCCATTGGGTTATAGCGTTTTTCCAGCACCTGGGTGACGGTGAACACTTTCAGTTTGAGCAAGGGTTTGGCCAGGAACAGGTTCAGCGCGATGATCCCGCAACCCAGCGCGGCACAGAGCCAGAAACCGGAGATGCCGTGTACGTAGCCCAGACGCACGGTGCCCACAGTGGACGCGCCGCCGAGGACCGTGGCAGCCATGGTGCCCATGTACAGGGTCGGGCCGAGGTTTCGACCCGCAACCAGGTAGTCTTCATGGGTCTTGGCCTTGCGCATGCCGCAGTAGCCGAGTATCAGCATTGCGGCGGCGTAGATGAGTACGACGATTAAATCCAAAGCCATGATGGCGTGTCTCCGATTGTCTTTTTTATGTGAGGCTAAAAATCAGGCGACTTGCTGCATCGCCGGTTCAACGAGCGGGTCCGTGCTCTTGTTGCGTGAATCATTCGGGCCGAACACCGCGTTCGCTTCCGGGAACATCTTGAGCAACACCAGGTACATCACCGAGGCCAGGCCCAGGGTCACCGGCAAGCTGATGTCGATGCCATCGGCCAGGTTGCCCAGCGGGCCGACGAACTGCCCCGGCAAGTTGACGAAGCACAGGCCGATGGCCGCGCTCGGGATCCAGGCGCCCAAACCGCGCCAGTTCCAGCCGTGGGTGAACCAGTAGCGGCCACCTTTCTCGCCACGGGTAAACACTTGCAGGTCATCCGGGCAGTAGAAGCCGCGACGCACCAGCAGGCCGATGATCATGATCACCATCCATGGCGTGGTGCAGGTGATGATCAACACGGCGAAAGTCGACACGCTCTGCACCAGGTTCGCCGCAAAGCGACCGATGAAAATGAAGGCAATCGACATCACACCGATCAGCAGCGTGGCCTTGACCCGCGACAGCACCCGAGGAAACACGCTGGACATGTCCAGCCCGGTGCCATACAGCGAGGTGGTGCCGGTGGACATGCCACCGATCACCGCAATCAGGCACACCGGCAGGAAGAACCAGGTGGGCGAAACTGCCAGCAAGCCGCCGACATAGTTGTTGGCCGCAATGTAATCCGGTGCCTTGATCGCCACGATGGTCGCGGTGGCGAGGCCGAACAGGAACGGGATCAGCGTCGCCAGTTGCGCGGCAATCACCGAGACCATGATCCGGCCCTTCGGCGTTTCACGCGGGATGTAGCGCGACCAGTCGCCGAGGAACGCACCGAAGGAGATCGGGTTGCTCATGGCGACCAGTGCTGCGCCGATGAACGCCGCCCAGAAACCTGCCTGACCCATGGCCACGGTGCCGGCGTACTGACTGTCGAACGCCGGGGCGAAAGCGAAGATGCCCAGCAGGAACAGCAGGCTGGCCGCCCACACCGCGATGCGGTTGACCCACAACATGAAACGGAAACCGTAAATGCACACCGTCAGCACCAACAGTGCGAACAGACCGTAGGCCAGGCCCAGGGTCAGGTCGGTTTCCGGCAGGTCGATCAGGCGTTTGGCGCCGCCCACCAGTGCGTCGCCCGAACTCCAGACGGAGAGCGAGAAGAACGCGATAGCGGTCAATAACGACAGGAAAGAGCCGACGATCCGCCCGTGCACGCCAAAGTGTGCGCCGGAAGACACGGCATTGTTGGTGCCGTTGATCGGGCCGAACAGGCCCATCGGCGCGAGGATCAATGCACCAAGCACCACGCCCAGCACGATCGCCCAGACGCCGGCCTGAAAGGACAGGCCGAACAGTACCGGGAAGCTGCCGAGCACAGCGGTGGCAAAGGTATTGGCGCCGCCGAAGATCAAGCGAAACAGGTCGCTGGGCCGGGCGGTACGCTCATTGTCCGGAATCTGTTCGACCCCGTTTGTTTCGATGCTGCTAAGGCTTTTGTCGTTGTTGTTGTTATTCATGATCTGCTCCGATCATAAAGGCGCGCTCATCGTGTGTGAGCGTCACCTGTTTGGCTAAGGGGGTGGCAGCCCTTCCGGCATTGCGGACAAATGTTCGTGGCAGGCCAGCCATAGGCCTTGTTGTTCTTGGCCAGACGCTTGTTTCTTGAAAACAATCGTCTCGCGCTCCTGGCTGAAGTGTTGCTCCCCTTGCATGCGCAACTCGGTGGCCACGTCATGGATGAAAATCGCCACGTCACCCTGCAGGCTGACGAAGGCGTTGCTCGACGTGCACGACAGCACTTCGAAGCCATCCTCGGTACGCCAGCTGTCCCACAACGCCTGATAGGCATCGCGCGACAGCAGCGGTTGTTCGAGGGTGTAGAAGACGAAGCTGGCATCGACGCTGAACGCGCCGAAGTAGGCTTCGCGATCGTTACGGGCGAAGGCGGAGACCAGATCGGCAGCCGCTTTCAAAACCTGATCACGTTCGTTCATCACCGATCCTCAGCGATGGACCACGCCCGGCAGTACGCAGAGCATTTCGTACAGCAGGTTGGCGGCCAGCAGCGAGGTGTTACCGGTGGTGTCGTAAGCGGGCGAGACTTCTACCAGATCGCAACCGATCAGGTCGAGGCCTTGGCAGCCGCGAACGATCTCGATCGCCTGAATGGTCGTCAGACCACCGATTTCCGGGGTGCCGGTACCTGGCGCCCAGGCCGGGTCGATGCCGTCGATGTCGAAGCTCAGGTACACCGGGCCGCCACCGACTTTCTCGCGAACTTCGGCCATCAATGGCGCGAGGGATTTGTGCCAGCACTCTTCGGCCTGGACCACACGGAAGCCCTGGTTACGGCTCCAGTTGAAATCGTCAGCGGTGTAGCCCTGGGCGCGCAGACCGATTTGCACAACGCGGTCCGGGTCAATCAGGCCTTCTTCGACGGCGCGGCGGAAAGTGGTGCCGTGGGCGATTTTCTCGCCGAACATGTGATCGTTCACATCGGCGTGGGCGTCGATGTGCACCAGGCCGACCTTGCCGTGCTTTTTATGGATGGCACGCAGGATCGGCAGGGTGATGGTGTGGTCGCCACCCAGGGTCAGCGGGATTACGTCGTGTTCGAGGATGTTGTCGTAGGATTCTTCGATGATCCGTACGGCATCCAGCAGGTTGAACGTGTTGATCGCCACGTCGCCGATGTCGGCAACCGACAGCGAGTCGAACGGTGCGGCACCGGTGGCCATGTTGTACGGGCGGATCATCACCGATTCGGCGCGGATGTCACGCGGCCCGAAACGGGTGCCGGGGCGCAGCGAAGTGCCGATGTCCAGCGGCACGCCAACGAAGGCAGCGTCGAGGCCGGCAGCAGTAGGAACATGGGGGAGTCGCAGCATGGTGGCGATGCCGCCGAAGCGCGGCATTTCGTTGCCGCCCAGTGGTTGGTGAAGAATCTTGTCCACGGGTAGGGCCTCATCGTCGTTGTTTTATTTATTGGGTTACGCCGTTCACGGAAGGGACGGGCGAACCTTGTGGCGCCGATTCTGCGAAATGTAGTGGCCGGAAAGAATCGCTACGGGCAAATACTTAGTTCAGATTTTTCTAAACTAATGGCGAGCGCGGAGATAGACTTCGCGGCTTGAGAGATGCGTGGCGTGGGCGGGCCTTTCGCCAGCAAGCCGGCCCCTGCAGGTACAGCGATCAGGTCCGGAGCAACGCAAATCTGTAGGAGGCGGCTTGCTGGCGATCGGTTGCGCAGTAACCGCCCCTCAAGCAAAGCAGACTCAACTGACACTGTGTTCGGAGCCCTCATGGCCAACGCTTTACCCGACCTGAAACTATTGCGCATCTTCGTCAGCGTGGTGCGCCATCAGGGATTTGCCAACGCCCAGCAAGAGCTCAACCTCTCGACGTCGGCCATCAGCACCTACATGAGCCAGCTTGAATCGGCGCTGGGCCTGGTGCTCTGTCATCGCGGCCGGGGCGGTTTCAGCCTGACCAGCAAAGGCGAATTGTTCCATCAGGAAACCCTGCGCCTGCTGGGCGAGCTGGAAGGTTTCGAACAATACGCCGCCGCGCTCAAGGGCGAACTACGCGGCACGCTGAACCTCGGGGTGATCGACTCCACTGTCAGCGACAAGGCCTTGCCGTTCGCTGAAGCCATCGGCGCCTACAGCCAGGAACACCCGGCGGTGCACTTGCACCTCTCGGTCATGAGCCCTTATGAATTGCAGCTCGGCGTGCAGGACAACCGCCTCGACCTGGCCATTGGCGCGTTCTCCACGCGCATGAGCGGCCTGGTGTACATGCCGCTTTATCGCGAGCAGCACTGGCTGTATTGCAGCTCGCGGCATCCGCTGTTCAATGAGCGGCGCATCCCCGAGCAAGTCATCACCCAACAGCGCATGGTCGGTCGCGGCTACTGGAGCCAGGCCGAACTGGCCCGCCACGGCTTCAAGCACAGCGCCGCCACGGTGGAAAGTATGGAGGCGCAACTGATTTTGGTGCTGTCCGGCGCCTACATCGGCTACCTGCCGGAGCACTACGCCCAGGCCTGGGCCGACAAGGGCGATTTGCGCGTGTTGCTGCCGGCGACCTTCGGCTATCAGGCGCCATTCTCGATGATCGTGCGCCGGGGCCGCAGTCGAGAGCCGTTGATCCAGACTTTCCGCGATCTGCTCAAAGCACAACTGAATCAGGCGTAAAGACGATGTCCAGAATTCAATGCCCACGTTGCCTGCGTCCGCAAAGCCATTGCCTGTGCCCGCTGATTCCCAGCCTCGACAGCCGCACCCGGGTGCTGTTGTTGCAGCATCCGAGTGAAGTCAATCATGCGTTGAACACCGCACGACTGGCAGCGCTCGGGTTGCAGAAGGCCGAGCTGATCGTCGGTGAGGTGTTTGAGGATTTGCCGGCGCTGCTGAATCAGCCAGGTTATCGGGCGCGGCTGTTGTTTCCCGGCGAGGACGCGCAACCGATGCAGGCGTATACCGCCGCCGATGAGCCGCTGTTGCTGGTGGTCCCGGACGGCACCTGGCGCAAGGCGCGCAAGATGCTGCACCTCAATCCGCTGCTGGCGGCGCTGCCTCGGGTGACGCTGGCCGAGGGCGGCGTGTCCCGCTATCGACTGCGCAAGGCACCGGGACCGGGAGCATTGTCGACAGTAGAGGCAATTGCGCAGGCGTTGGAAACCCTCGAGGCACCGGCAACGTTTGCGCCGTTGCTGAAGCCGTTCGAGGCTTTGATCGAGGGGCAGATTGCGGCGATGGGGGAGGAAACTTTCCAGCGTAATCATGCTGACAGATGATCGTTGTATGCGCCGGCCTCTTCGCGAGCAGGCTCGCTCCCACTGTTGATTGGGTTCCTTAAGACGAAACGCGAACAACTGTGGGAGCGAGCCTGCTCGCGAAGGCGGCGGCTCAATCACCGAAGCTCTCAGGGCAAGACTACCTTTCCCGCATCGCCTCGGTCCTGGCTTTCAGTACCGGCTTCAGCAAGTAATCCAGCACGGTCTTTTCCCCGGTAATGATATCCACCGTCGCCACCATCCCAGGAATGATCAGCAGCGGTTTCACGTCCCCGCCCAGATGGTTTTTATCGGTGCGCACCTGGATCAGGTAGAAGCTGTTGCCCTTGTCATCGGTGATGGTGTCGGCGCCGATCAACTCCAGCTTCGCACTCAAGCCACCGTAGATTGTGTAGTCGTACGCGGTGAACTTGACCATGGCTTTCTGGCCCGGATGCAGGAACGCAACGTCCTGTGGCCGGACCTTGGCTTCGATCAGCAGGTTGTCTTCCAGCGGCACGATTTCCAGCATGTCGCTGCCGGGCTGGACCACGCCGCCGATGGTGTTGACCTTCAATACCTTGATGATGCCTTTGACCGGCGAGGTCACGGTGGTGCGGGTCACGCGGTCGTCGATGGCGATGCTCGATGCAGTGATTTTCGACAGGTCGGTGCGCTTCTCGTTGAGCTCCTTGGCCGCGTCCGAGCGGAAGGACTGTTCCGATTCGTCGATCTTGCTCCTGATCTCGGCAATCGCCGATTCCGCTCGGGGAATCGCCAGGGTCGTGGCGTTCAGCGAGCCACGGATTTCCACGGCGCTGCGCTTGAGTCGCAGGATCTCCACCGGCGACACGGCGCCGGTCTTGACCAGGGGCTCGGACATATTCATCTCCTGATTGACCAGCGCCAGGCTCGAGCTGTACTGACCGGCTTTCGAGCGGAATTCCGCCAGTTCCTGGGTTTTTTGCCTCAGTTGTTCTGACAGTGTGCGTTGCTCGCTGGCCAGTCGGCGTTGCCGTTGTTCGTACAAAGAGCGCTCGTCCTCGGCCACTTGCGGCGCCTTGGCGATCACTTCGTCCGACAGCTTGAAGGGGCGGCCTTCCGCTTCCGCCGACAGCCGTTCGACCTGCGCGGTCAGTGCATAACGATCGACTTCGCTTTCGCCCTTGTTCGACAGGTAGCGCGTGTCATCGAGACGCAGCAAGGTGTCGCCCTTGTTCACCATTTGCCCTTCGCGCACGAAGATCTCAGTGACGATGCCGCCCTCCAGGTTCTGGATCACCTGGACCTTGCTCGACGGTATCGCCTTGCCTTCGCCCATCGTCACTTCCTGCAACACCGCAAATTTGGCCCACACCAGCGCGCTGATCAGCAGCGCGGCCGCCAGCCACACGGTCACCCGCGACCAGCGCGGCGAGTCCTGCAACGAGGCGCCGGCGGTTTCCGGCATGAATTCAGCCTCGGCGCTTTTGCCGAAACTGTCGAAGTAGCCGCGATCTTTGGAAGAATCCGATGAAGCAGACATGGGCGACTCCTAGACCGCGGCAGAGCCGACGCGGCCCTTGCGCAATGCATCGATGACCGCTTCTTTCGGCCCGTCGGCGACGATCCGCCCGTTGTCGAGCACCACCAGCCGATCCACCAGGCTGAGCATCGATGTACGGTGTGTGACCAGCAGCACGGTTTTGCCCTGGACCCAGTTGTGGAGCTTTTGCCGCAGAACATCCTCGCTGCTGTTGTCCATGGCGCTGGTGGGTTCGTCGAGCAACATGATCGGCGGGTCGAGCAGCAGCGCCCGGGCCAGCAACACGGCCTGGCGTTGCCCGCCGGACAGTAGCTGTCCGCGCTCGCCGACGGGCCGGTCGAAGCCTTGCGGGTGTTGCCGGGCCAGTTCGGTGACGCCGGTGAGTTCGGCGACTTCGAGCATGCGGGCGTCGCTGATGTAGCGTGCGCCGAGGGTCAGGTTGTCGCGCAGGCTGCCGGCCAGCAGCGGCAAATCATGGGCGACATAACCGATCT
Source organism: Pseudomonas sp. TNT2022 ID1044 (assembly GCF_028656895.1). Taxonomy (NCBI): domain Bacteria; kingdom Pseudomonadati; phylum Pseudomonadota; class Gammaproteobacteria; order Pseudomonadales; family Pseudomonadaceae; genus Pseudomonas; species Pseudomonas sp. TNT2022 ID1044. The sequence goes on from NZ_JAMDHB010000007.1 coordinate 97,194, forward strand.
GATGGCGCAGGTCGGCCACGTCCAGTTGCCGCAGGTCCAGGCCATCGAGCAGGAGCTGGCCTTCTTCCGGCTCATAAAAACCCATCACCAGTCGCCCCAGCGTGCTTTTGCCCGAACCGCTGCGGCCGATGATGCCGATGCGTTCGCCGGGTTTGACGCTGAAACTGATGTTGGCCAGCGCCGGCGCGGCCTGGCCGTTGTAGTGGAACGTCACGCCGACCACATCCAGTGCGCCTTGCAGTTGCGTGCGTTCGAGAGGCCGTTGCCGGGCATCGCGCTCCTGGGGCAGCGACATCAGTGCATCGGTACTTTTCATGGTCAATTGCGCTTGCTGGTAGCGGGTGATCAGCCCGGCGATTTGCCCCAGCGGTGCCAGCACGCGACTGCCGAGCATGTAGGTCGCCACCAGTGCGCCGACACTGAGGTTGCCGGCGATGATGCTGTAGACCCCGGCCACGATGGTGGCCATGCCGGAAAACTGCTGGATGAACAGCGTGCCGTTGGTGGCCAGTGCCGAGAGGTTGCGGGCATGGCTGTCGAGGCGGGTGAGGGCGCCGTGGGTGCTTTCCCATTTGTGCTGGCGCTCACTTTCGGCGCTGCATGCCTTGAGGGTTTCCAGGCCGCCGAGGGTTTCGATCAACAGCGCCTGGCGTTCGGCGCCGAGGCTCAAGCTTTTCTGCACGGTGTCACGCAGGCGTGACTGAATGATCATGGCGAAGATGATGGTGATCGGAAACGCCAGCAGCGGTATCACCACCAGCCAGCCGCCGAGCAGGCCGATCACCACCAGCATCAGCAATGCGAAGGGCAGGTCGATCAGGCTGGTCAGGGTCACGGCCGTGAGAAATTCCCGCAGGCCCTGGAAGTCATGGATGCTCTGGGCAAAGCCGCCGATGGTCGCTGGCCGCGCTTTCATCGCCATGCCGGTGATGCGCTCGAACAGGGTTGCCGAGAGAATCACATCGGTCTTCTTGCCGGCGGTGTCCAGCAAATGCACGCGCACCACCCGCAGCACCAGTTCGAAACCGGTGCCGATCAGCAGGCCGATGGACAACACCCACAAGGTCGAAGTGGCCTGGTTCGGCACTACGCGGTCGTAGGTCTGCATCACGAACAGCGGCACCATCAAGCCCAGCAGGTTGATCAGGAAGCTGGCGAGGATCGCATCGCTGTACAGCCATTTCGACAGTTTCAGGGTGTCGCGAAACCAGGCCTGTACCCGGGGCACCAGTGGCGAGCGCAGGTCTTCGAGTTCGTGCCGTGGCCGGGCGAACAAGGCCTGTCCGCTGTAATGTTCGGCCAGCTCTTGCGGGCTGATCCATTGTTCGCCGCCGTCGGCTTCGCTGGGCAGGATCAGCACCCGGCCGTCTTCGCCATAACGGCGCAGGACAGCGGTGCGTCCGTTGGTGAGCAGCAGCATCACCGGCAGGTTGAGCGGGGAGATGTCTTTCAGGTCGCGGCGCAGCAGGCGCGCCTGCAAGCCGGCCCGGGCTGCGGCGCGGGGCAGCAGGTCCAGGCTCAGGCGTTGGTGTGCCATTGGCAGCCCGGCACTCAGGCTGGCGCGACTGACCGTCGCGCCGTGGAGTTTGCAGAGGATCAGCAGACCATCCAGGAGCGGGTCATCGAAGCTCAGGCGCGGATCGACACCAGTGTTGCCGGGTTCCATGCTGGTCACATTGATTGCTCCCGTGCACTACTTCAATTCAGGCAGACGGGCTTGGCTTTTCACTTCGGTCTGGGCGATGGCATCGGCCGGTAGAACGACCCGCTGTTTGCTCAACAGCTGGCCCATGTTCGCCAGCACCCGGTACATCGAAAACTCTTCGGTGTAGCGCACTTCGGTGTAGCGGCGGTTGGCGTTGTAGAGCTCGTTTTCGCTGTCCAGCAGATCGAGCAGGGTGCGTTGGCCGAGGCCGAACTGATCCTGATACGCCACGCGTACGCGTTTGCTGGTGTCGGCGTATTCACGGGCGGTCGGGGTTTGCTTCTTGGCGTTGACCATGGCGTTCCAGGCCAGATTGATGTTTTCGTTGAGCTGGCGCAGGGCGTTGTTGCGAATATCCATCGCCTGATTGATCTTGTGCGCATCCGATTGCAGGCGCGCCTTGTCGCTGCCGCCGCGGAACAGGTTGTAGTTCATCACCACGCCGACCCGCCATTCGTTGTCATGGCCTTCTTCGCCCGCGATGTTGTTGTTCGCGCCCACTGCCGCCTCGGCGTCGAAGCGTGGATAGAACGGCGACTTGGCGACTTCGTACTGGCTCTCGGCCGATTGCACGTCGGCCTGGGCGGATTTCAGGTACGGGTTATTTTCCACCATGCTTTGCTGAGCTTCCTGCAGCGTGGCCGGCAGTTCGCCGCGGGTCGACGGCGGTGTTTCCAGCTCATCGGGCAGGCGTCCGACCACAGCAGCGAAGTTCGATTCGGCGTCCGCCAGGTCAACTTCGGCGGTGTCGAGGTTGTTCTCCGCCAATGCCCGACGCGCGGTGGACTGGTCGGCGTCAGCGTTGCTGCCGACGCCGCGCTCGGTGCGCAGGCCGATCTGATCGTTGACGCGCAAGTGAGCCTGCAGGTTGTTCTTGGCCAGCGTCACCAGTTCACGGCGCTTGAGCACTTCAAGGTAGACCTCGATGGTACGCAGGGCCAGATCCTGGGCGGTGCCCTGGGCGTAATAGGCTCGGGAGTTGACCACGCCTTTGGTGCGTTCGACTTCGTTGGCCGTGTTGAACCCGTCGAAGAGCATCTGCCGCAGACGCAGTTCCGACTGGGTGTAATTGAGGATTTCGGTGTGATGGTTACCGAACGCGCGGGTGTTGGTGTTATCGCTGTACCCGCGCCCGTACGCAGCATTCAAGTCCACCGATGGATAAAAGCCCCCCTTTGCGACCTTCACGTCTTCATCAGCCGACAAACGGCTGTCTACCCGCGACGCCAGTTCCGGGTGGGTGGCGATAGTGCTCTGGATGGCTTCGGTCAATGACATGGCGTGAGCTTGAGACGTGCAGGCCATGGCCAATAAAACTGCGCTGCAGAGGGGGGTTAAAAGGCGCATGGTGCATCTCCCTGGAGTCCTGATGGTTCTTTATCAGTCGCCAATTATTTGACGACATTTATAGGTAAACCGTTTCACGCGTTTTACAGAAGAGCTAAGAACATTCTGGAGAGAACCTAAGAAGTATTTCTCATAAAACTTATGCCAAAAAAAACTTATGCGCTCTGCCAAATCCAAGACATTGTTCAATTCGAAAGCCCTTGTTTTATGAGCTTTAGGGCGCTCATCGGGGGCTTGATGGAAAGTTCCAATCCACTTATCGACATGGGCGGAGAAGTGCTGGAGGGGAGGGATGCGGAGCGGTTTGGAGTGACGGTTTTCTGTCACTCGGCTGGTTCAAAACCGTTACGCAATGCTCACAGGGCGAACTGTTTTTGATCGGGATTCCGATGCCATTGATTGCAAAGGGATTTGAACTCGAAAACTTCACCATCGCCGGTGAGCAACACGCAGGGCGAGATCGTCGCCAGGGCCGTGGCTAACTCAGGTTGCGCCACTGACCGGTAGACGATCCGCCCGGCAGCCCGCTTGAGCCGTGTGCATGTTCTTCGCAACAAAAAGGTGCCGACAGCGGTTGGCAGCGGAGGAAATGCACATGGCTACGCTCATCGGTACTGTCAGCAAGATCATCGGTCAGGTGTTCGCGGTAGCGAGCGACGGCACGCGGCGTGTCCTGGTCGAGGGCGACCGGCTGTTCGCCGGTGATCAACTCAATACCGGAGCCGAAGGCGCGGTGGCGGTGCGTTTGCAAAATGGCCAGGAGCTAACCCTCGGCCGCGGCAGCAGCCTGCAAATGAACCCACAGTTGCTGGCCCATCAAACGCCTCACGTGAACACTGCCGAAGCGGTGACGCCCAGCCAGGCGCAACTGAGCGATGTCGAACAACTGCAAAAAGCCATTGCCGCCGGTGACGACCCGACACAAACCGCCGAAGCCACGGCGGCCGGGCCATCGACCGGCGCACCGGGTGGTGGGGCAGGGGGCGGGCACAGTTTCGTGATGCTCGAAGAAGTCGGTGGGCGCGTCGACCCGAACATCGGTTTTCCCACTGCCGGGTTCAATGGCATTCCCGAGTTTCCGGAAGAACGCCTCGCCGGCGATATTGATCCCGACGGTGATCCGGCGGCGGTGACTGCCCCCGTGCTGCCGCCCGTGCTGCCGCCAGTGGTTACCCCGCAGGTTCCCCCGGCGGCAGACAATCCGGTCACGCTCAACGGTCTGTCGGTGGAGGGCGGTGAACTGTCCGTCAAGGAGGCTAGCCTCGCCACTGGCTCGGCCAGCAATCCAGGTGCCCTGACACAGAACGGCACCTTCACCATTAACGCCCCCGACGGTTTGAGCAGCCTGAGCATCGGCGGGATCAACGTGATCAGCGGCGGTGTGGCCAGTGGTTTCCCGCAGTCGATTTCCACCCCGTTGGGCAGCACCCTGACCATCACCGGTTACAACCCGGTCACCGGCGTGGTGAGTTACAGCTACACCCTCAATGGCAGCGAAACCCACACCACCGGTGACGGCACCAGTCTCAGCGAACACTTCACCGTGGTGGCCAGTGACAGCGATGGCGACACCGCTACCGGGTCGCTGGACATCAACATCACCGACGATGTGCCCAAAGCCATCGACGACGATAACGGCGTGGCGTCGGAAACCCAGTTGACGCTCAACGGCAACGTGCTGACCAACGATGTGCAAGGCGCGGACCGTGTGCCGGTCGGTGAAAACTCCGGGCCGATCACCCCCGGCACGTTCATCGGTACCTATGGCACCCTGGTGCTGAATGCCAATGGCACTTACACCTACACCCTGAACACCAGCGACCCCGATTTCAAAGCCCTGAACGGCGGCGGCAACGGCACCGAGACGTTCACCTACACCCTGACCGATGCCGACGGCGACAGCAGCACCGCCAACCTGGTGCTGAACATCCACAACAACGATGATGGGGTGACGATCAACGGCCTCGACGTCGAGGGCGGTGAACTGACCGTCTACGAGAAAAACCTCACGGACGGCACCAGTCCCAACACTGCGGCGCTGACCCAAAATGGCACCTTCACCGTCACTGCACTCGATGGCCTGCAAACCCTGACCGTGGGTGGAATCACCGTGGTCAGCGGTGGCGTGGCCGTCGGTTTCCCGCAATCGATCACCACTCCATTGGGCAGCACCCTGACCATCACCGGGTTCAACCCGGAAACCGGCGTGGTCAGCTACAGCTACGCCCTGGTCGACAACGAAACCCATCCGGATGCCGAGGGCACCAACAGCATCACCGAGAACTTCAACGTCGTCGCGACCGACACCGATGGCAGCACCGCGTCCGGGCAGATCAACGTCAACATCGTCGATGACTTGCCAACCGCCAAGCCTGACGCGGACTCCGTACAGGAAGGCGGCACCGTCAGCGGCAACGTGCTGGACAACGACATCGGTGGCGCCGACGGTCTGGGCGCGGTGATCGGCGTGCGTGCCGGTGGCAATACCTCGACTCCGGCAGTCGGCGGTCTCAATACACAGATCAACGGCAACTACGGCTACCTGACCCTCGACGCCAATGGCAACGCGGTCTATCACAGCAACCCGAACGCCGTGAGCGGCCCGGGTGCAGTGGATGTGTTCACCTACACCGTGCGCGATGCCGATGGTGATCAAAGCACCACGACCATCACCATCGACGTCTACAACAGCTGCCTGCAAGCGGTGAGCGACAGCGACGTCACCGTCTACGAAAAAGCCCTCGACCTGAACAAGGATGGGCTGGATCTGGCGCCGGGCACAGTCGTTGGCAGTCAACCGGGCAGCACCGGTGAAACGGCGTCCGGCACCTTGGTCGGTTCGGTCAGCGGTGCCGTGGGGGCGATTACCTACGCACTGGTCGGCAGCGCTACCGGGGCTCACGGGCAAATTCAGCTCAATCCGAATGGCACCTACACCTACACGTTGACCTCGCCACCGAGCACCAATCCAAACGCCAACGATGGGCCAAACGTCACCCAGGAAACCTTCACCTACCAGGCCACTGATTCCCTCGGCAACGTGGTCACCAGCACCATCGTGGTCAACATCGTCGATGACGTGCCCACCGCGAAAGCCGATGTTGATTCGGTACAGGAAGGCGGCACCGTCAGCGGCAACGTGCTGGACAACGACATCGGCGGCGCCGACGGTCTGGGCGCTGTGATCGGCGTGCGTGCGGGCAGCAATACCTCGACCCCGGCAGTCGGCGGTCTCAACACGCAGATCAACGGCAACTACGGCTACCTGACCCTCGACGCCAATGGCAACGCGGTCTATCACAGCAACCCGAACACCGTCAGCGGCCCGGGTGCGGTGGATGTGTTCACCTACACCGTGCGCGATGCCGATGGCGATCAAAGCACCACGACCATCACCATCGACGTGTACAACAGCTGCCTGCAAGCGGTCAGCGACAGCGACGTCACCGTCTACGAAAAAGCCCTCGACCTGAACAAGGATGGGCTGGATCTGGCGGCTGGCAGCGTTACCGGCAGCGAACCGGGCAACACGGGTGAAACCGCGTCCGGCACGCTGGTCGGTTCGGTCAGCGGCGCTTCTGGCGCGATCACCTACACCCTGGTCGGCAATGCCAGCGGCACGTTCGGGCAAATCCTGCTCAACCCCAACGGCACTTACACCTACACCCTGACCTCGGCACCGAAAACTACCCCGGGCGCCAACGATGGCCCCAACACCCTGAGCGATACGTTTACCTACAAGGCTACCGATGCGCTGGGCAACACCACCACCAGCACCATCGTGGTCAACATTGTCGATGACGTGCCCAAGGCCGTGGCTTCGGAGCGTTCGGTGGCGGCGGTCGAGATCGACTCCAACCTGCTGCTGGTGATCGATGTGTCCGGCAGCATGGCTGACGCATCCGGTGTGCCAGGCCTGTCGCGGCTGGCGCTGGCCAAGCAGGCGATCAGTGCTCTGCTCGACAAGTACGACGACCTCGGCGACGTTAAAGTGCAGATCGTGACGTTCAGCAGCAATGCCACCGACAAGACGTCGGTGTGGGTCGACGTGGCGACCGCCAAGTCGATCGTCGCCGGCCTCACGGCGGGCGGCGGCACCAACTACGACGCGGCGGTGGACGTGGCGCAAGACGCGTTCAACACCAACGGCAAGCTGACAGGCGCACAGAACGTCGGCTACTTCTTCTCCGACGGTAAACCCAATGAAGGTTCGATCGGGACGCAAGACGAGGCGAACTGGAAAGAGTTCCTCACCGAGAATCAAATCAAGAACTACGCGATCGGCCTGGGCAAAAACGTCGACAATGATTCCCTCGATCCGCTGGCGTATGACGGCACCGGCACGGGCACCAATACCGGCGCCGTGATCGTGACTGACCTTGGCCAACTCAATTCAGTGCTCTCGGGCACGGTGATTGGCGCACCGGTCACCGGTTCGCTGCTGGGCGAGGGTGGGTCGTTCGGAGCGGATGGCGGCTTCATCAAAACCATCACCGTCGACGGCACCACCTACACCTACGATCCGAAAGGCAACAGCAACCAGGGTTCGCTGAACTTCAGCGGCGGCGCCAACCACGGCACGTTCAACACGACCAACAACACCCTGAGCATCGCCACCGATAACAAGGGCACGCTGGTGGTGAACCTCGACACCGGCGAATACAACTACGTGTCGCAGAAAACCACTTCGGTGGTGCTCACGGAAAACATCGGTTTCACGCTCAGCGACAACGACGGCGATCTCGCCAGCTCGACACTGGTGATCAAAGTCATCCCGAACGCCGCACCGGTGGCCACCGATGATCACATCATCACCAACGTGCTTTCGGGCAGCGTGACGGTGCCGGGTGAATTGCTGCTGGCCAACGATACCGACGCCGATGGCGATCCGCTCAAAGCCTCGCCAACCACGTTCAATACGGGCTGGATCGCCAAAGGTGCCGACTTCACCGGGACCGGCGCGATCGACTTCTCCGGCAACGGCGTCAAGCCAAGCAACCAGAGCCTGAGCAATGTGCGCGGCTCGTTCGCGGCCAATACGGCGTCCATGACGGCCCTGTTGGTGATCAGTGGTTACCTGGGCCCGGTTACTGCGGCCAACACCAACGATCAGGACCGTATCACCGTCAACCTCAAGCAAGGCGAAACCCTCAACCTCGACCACAACCTGGCCGCCGGCCATATCACCATGGAGTACTCCATCAACGGCGGTGCCTGGATCGCCCTCGCCGATGGCCAGACGATTACGGCGAACGCCGATGGCGTTTACCAGATTCATGTCACCAACATTGCCAACGTCGGTGGCGGCAGCGGTGCAGGCAAAGCGGAAGACTATCAGCTGACCATGAAGCTCGATTATTCCGGCGCCCACGACGTTACCCCGGATTACCACGGCACCTACACCGCCAGCGACAACCATGGCGGTAGCGACAGCGCCAACCTGAGCATCAGCTATCAGGACGGTCACACCCTCACCGGGACCGCGGGCAACGACACACTGGTGGCGGGCGCCGGTGACAACATCATCAATGCCGGTGACGGCAATGACGTGCTCACCGCGGGCAACGGTAACAACACGCTGCATGGCGATGCGGGCAATGACTTGTTGTTCAGCGGCGCGGGCAACGACGTGCTCGATGGCGGTATCGGCAACGACACCGCCAGCTTCGCCCATGCCACCGCCGGGGTGACGGTCAATCTCGGCCAGCTCGGGCCGCAGAACACCTTCGGCGCTGGCACCGACACCCTGACCGCCATCGAAAACCTGGTCGGTTCGGACTTCAACGACAACCTTACCGGCGACAACAACAGCAACATCATCACCGGCGGCCTGGGCAACGACATACTCAAGGGCGAGGGCGGCGATGACTTCCTGATCGGTGGCCTGGGCAACAACACCCTGACCGGCGGCAGCGGCGCGGACACCTTCCAGTGGCTCAAGGGCAACAGCGGCCACGATGTGATCACTGACTTTACGCCGGGCACCGACAAACTCGACCTGTCGCAACTGCTGCAAGGGGAAAACGGTACCGCCGCGTCGCTCGATGATTACCTGCACTTCACCGTCAGCGGCAGCGGCGCGTCACTGGTCACCAGCATCGACGTCAGCGGCATGGCCGGCGCGGCGCCAAACCAGACCATCGACCTGGCCGGCGTCGACCTGGCCAGCCATTACGGCGTCACACCGGGGGCGGGCGGGATGATTGCGGGGGCGGACACGGCGACCATCATCAACGGCATGCTCAATGATCATTCGTTGAAGGTGGATACTGTCTGATCTGAAAAGCGGGCTACTCGCAATTGCGTTGGATCAGTCAACTTCAACTGTTGAATGTGAAACCGCAATCGCGAGCAAGCTCACTCCCACAGGGTTTTCAGTGAACCGGGATTGGGTGTTCGCCGCGAATACCTGTGGGAGCGAGCTTGCTCGCGATGAACGATAACGCGGTGTATTGGAAAAAAACTCACATCGGCTCCGGCGGCCCGATCAATCGTCCCATCACGCCGAACACGCCCAACTCCCTGATCGCGTCCAGCTCACCCCGGGTCTCGACCATTTCCGCTATCAACGGCAGGTCAATGCTGTTGGTCGCGCGGAAAATCGCGTCGATAAACAGCCGTTTGTCCGGCTGCTCGTCAATGTGCCGGATATAGGTCCCGTCGATTTTCAGATACGCCAGGCCCAGCTGGGTCAGGTTGCCGATCTGGCTGAAGCTGCCGCCGAAATGCTGCAGGCCGATGCGGTAGCCGGTGTCGAGCAGGCTATGGCTCAATCGTTGAAGTTCGTCGGGAGGCGGCAGTTGGCGTTCGTCGATTTCCAGGGTCAGCAGCGGTGCCAGTTCCGGCAGTGATTCGAGCATGTCGAAGATCAATTTCAGTTGCGACTGGTCGCGCAAGGTAGCGCCGGACACACTCAAAGCGAGCGGCCGTCGATTGACCGCAAGGTAGTCGAAGGTCGCTTCGAGCATCGCCAGGTCTAATCGTGCCGACCAACCGAAACGCTCGATCCATGGCAAAAACTGTCCGGCAGCAATCGCCTGGCCCTGCGGGTCGAGCAGGCGAGCGACGACTTTGTGATGCAGCACCTCACGGGTGTCGGCGCATTGCACCACCGGTTGAAAGTACAGCTGCAATTTGCCTTGGGTCAGGGCGTCGTCGATCCAGGTGCGCCAGTCGTGATGGGATTGTTTCGGAGTGCTTTCGCCGTGGCTCACAAGCGCCCAAGGACGTTCGGGACGTTGGCGGGCTTCAGTCAGCGCCTGATCAAGGCGCAACAGCACATCGGTGGCGGCTTCGCCGGGGTGGTACGCGACGACACCCAGATGGGCGACGGGCATGCAATCGCTGGCACCGGTCAGGCGCAGGTTTTCCAGAGTGGCACTGATCTCGGAGGCCAGGCGCGTCGCCTCTTCGGTCCCCAGACCTGGTGTGAGCAGGCTGAACTCCCCCCCGCGATTGCGTGCGGCCAACCAGGTGCGTCGCTGCGGCAACCGCGTCAGGCGCTTGAGCAATTCAGCGACCGCGCCGATCAAGGCATCGGTACGCTGGCCGCCCAGACGTTGGTTGAGGCCGTTGAGGTCGTTGAGCCGCAGCATCAACAAATGACCCTCACAGCTTTGTTCGGCGACCAGCAAATGGTCAGCCAATTGTTCATCCAGCAAGCGCCGATTGGCCAGCCCCGTCAGGCTGTCCTGATAAGACTCGCTGCGCAGCTTCTCACTGCGCGCCGCCTCTTCGCTGAACAACGCCTTGAGCTTCTCGATCATCTGGTTCATCGCCAGTACTACACGTTTGAGCTCCGGCGTGCGTGGCAACTCAGGAAGGCTCAAGAACTCGCGTTTACTGATGGCTTCGGCCTGGCGGACCATGCTGTCGAGCGGACGAAGTTGGCGCCGCAACAGCCAGCCACCGAACACTGCACTGAGTAATCCGCACACCAGTAACCAAATCAGGCTGCCCAGGGTGCTGTCCCAGAGTTTGGCCAGGGCGAACTGCGGATTGCTCAGCACTTCGACCCGCGCCACCTGCTCCCAGCCGCGCATGATCAGCGCATCGCCGCCTTCATGACGCAGATTCACCAGGCTGACAAACCAGTCAGGCACACCCTTGATCTGCGTCGAGGCGCTGCGCTCTATCAGAACTTGCTGGTTATCGATGCTGATGATACGGATGTTGCTGAAATAACCGCTGTCGAAAATCGAACTGACCATCAACTCCATCATCGCCGGGTCATCGACTTGGGCAGTCAGCGATAAACCCAGGGCGGTGGCGGCATCCTGGGCGTGCGCGCGCAACTGGCCGAGGGTCTGCTCGCGGGAGCTTTCCAGGCCGACAAAAAAACTGCCGCTGAACGCCACCAGCAAAAACAGGCAGATGGCGAGAAACAATTGATTGCGCAGTTTCATGAATCGCTCCTTGCTGTAGCGACTAGCCCTCGCCCACGGCGAACCCTTCAGCTTTCATCTTTTGCAGAACGTCTTGCCAGCGCGAGAGTTTTTTTGAATCGCTGCTGCGTTGACCACCGTTTTTGCCCGGCAGATACAGGCCTTCGGCATTGAAGGCGTACACCGGCAACAGGTCTTTGCGCTGCGAGGCGGGGCGGATTTCGCCGATCAGATTGTCCAGCACCAGTGGTTCGGCGGTGGGGCTGCTGTAGAACGTCAGCACCATGTGTGCCTGGTTCTGAGCCAGTGCCTTGACGTAGGTGATGCGCAATTTTTCGCTGGGAATGCCGAGCTGGCGCAAGCTGAAATATTTTGCCAGCGCGTAGTCTTCACAGTCGGCGGCACCCTTGATCAGGGCCTCGACGGGCGTGGCCCAGTAATCGGTCTGGCGCCAGATGCGGGTGTCGTCCTGAAAATTCAGTTGCTGATTGAAGAAGCGATTGACCGCACTCAACTGCTCGCGCTCCGATGCGTCGCGTTCGCTCTGCAGCATCTGGCTCCAGGCTTCGATTCGCCCGCGCGCGGGGCCGAGGGTGCCGTAGCGCTTTTCGGCGATTTGCAGGATCTGCGCAAAATCCCAATTGGCCTGGACGCTGCTCAATCCTGCCAGCAGGAAAGCGGTCAGCAGCAGCCATCCGCCGAACCGAAGTCGGGGCGTTTGCCATCCTGGACTACGCGGACCGCGGGGCATGTCAGGCTGCTCGGGTGCAGATTGGTGAAGTCTAGGTGGTGTTTGTTGAAAGGTGGGGGCTGGTCGTCGGGTCGAGGCAGTCTGGTAGCCGACTTGTCTTTTTTATCCGTTGCTGCGGGTATGGCGGCTTATGGTTTCGGTGATGACGGCCTACCAGCCAACCAGTCTTTACCAGATACCCCCGATCCAACTGTAGGAGCCGGCTTGCTGGCGATGGCGGTGTTTCAGTCGACATCATCGCGGCTGACATACCGCCATCGCCAGCAAGCCGGCTCCTACAGGAAAGATGCGCACGAACCAGATAAACAGGCCGGCCGGCAGGCCGCCTCGCGGTGCGGTGGCGGTATTCGCCCCCTCGTGAGGCCGAGTGGAGGTTCTGCGCAGTGGGCAACCCGGCATGGATGCCGGGTTAGCCGCCCCCGGCCATGGATGGCCGATGGCGGCGGGCCCACGGAGCAGGACCGGAGCGAGGGCATGCCGAGCCACAGCGAGGCACCGAACGAAAGGGGCAAAAGCGCTTGGTTACTTGGCGCTCTTCCAAGTAACCCGCCGTAAGGGCGGAACCCTAGGTGGCCATAACCACAGCAACGGATATGTACACAAACCCAAACCCAAACCCAAACCCAAACCCAAACCCAAACCCAAACCCAAACCAGCCCTCAAATCTTACGCAAAGTCTTCTGCCTGAGAATATAGATCGTCACCAACACCGCACTCGTCAGCATGAACCCCCGGGCCCAAACCATCGGCACCAGATAGCAGGAAAACAGAATGCTCACCCACATCAACCCAATGGCATAAACCTTACCCTTGAGTGGAATGCCATTGCCTTCGAGGTAATCACGAATCCACGGCCCAAGCCGCGGATGATCCACCAGCCACTGATAAAAACGCGGAGAACTGCGGGCGAAACAGGCGGCCGCCAGCAACAGGAAAGGCGTCGTGGGCAATACCGGCAGGAAAATCCCGATCACCCCCAACGCTACGCTCAGCCAGCCGATGGCCAGCAGCACGTAGCGCAACATCAGGGAGCGGTTGCCTATGGGGTTGTCCATAGGCAGGACCTTAGTGGTGGCGTGGCTTGAGGATCGCCGGTTTCTCGTCTGGTGCGTTGCACAGCAGGTACAGCGCAGTCAGGGCTTCCGGGATCTGCACGATCATGTCGTCCATCAGGTTGGCGTCGGCGGCAATGTCGGAGAACTCCGGTTGCTCGTCGAACAGGCCCGAACCGACCATGATCGGCAGCAGCATTTCGCTGACTTCGTCTTCGGCGGTTTCGAACCAGGCTTCTTCGCGAAGGAACACGCCCTCCATGAAACCGATGCACCAGCCGCGCAGCTCGGAGTCGTCCGGGTCTTCGCCCAGGTCCAGGTCGCACGGCAACTCGAATTCTTCATCGGAGGCCAGTTGGCGAGCGATGTGGGCCTTGAGGCCGATCAGAGTGGCTTCGATCTCTTCGCGTTGAGCTTCGCTGCTGTAGTGCGGCTCTTCGGCGAAGAGGGCGTCGATCCATTCACGTTCGGGAACGTCTTCGGAACAGATCGACAGCGCGGTGAGGTAGCCGTGGGCGGCCACATAGTCCAGCGCCTCGTCATGCAGTTCATCGGCGTCGAGGAAGACTTGCAGGCGGGTTAGTTGCTCAGCGAAGGACATTAAAGGACTACCTTGGGGAATGTTCGATGCGGGAATTCTAGGCCTTCTTGAGCGCTTGGGCCAGCCGCGCAGCATATTTGCACGCCGCTTCTCCCTGTAGGCGATGCCGAACGCTGTTTCTGCAGGCGATCGTGTTGCTCCCTCTTATCAGCGGTGCCCTGCGCGAGGTAGGCCTCGGGTATACTCGCGCGTTTTGTGATGCCCTGCTGGTTTCACGGCTGAGATGTGAAGCGTCATGCAACGCGCACTTACGATTTGTCAGTGCAGCGTCGCGGGTTCTGAACCAGCCTTGCAGGGATGTTTCGGTGATTTTTGGAGTTTCTATGCTCGAGCAGGCTCAACGCGTCCTCAAGGACATCTTCGGCTACGACAGTTTTCGTGGCCGTCAGGGTGCAATCATTGAGCGCGTGGCCAGTGGCGGCGATGCCCTGGTGCTGATGCCTACCGGTGGCGGTAAATCCCTGTGCTTCCAGGTCCCGGCGCTGTTGCGCGAAGGCCTGGCGGTGGTGGTGTCGCCACTGATCGCGTTGATGGACGACCAAGTGGCGACCCTCGAAGAACTGGGGGTGGCCGCCGCAGCGTTGAACTCCACCCTCAGCGCCGAACAACAGCGAGACCTGGCGGCCCGAATCAAGCGCGGTGAAGTGAAAATGCTTTACCTCGCCCCGGAGCGCCTGGTGCAGCCGCGCATGTTGAACTTCCTGCAAGGGCTGAACATTGCCCTGTTCGCCATCGACGAAGCGCACTGCGTGTCGCAATGGGGGCATGATTTCCGTCCGGAATACCTGCAACTGGGGCAGTTGGCGGAAATGTTTCCCGACGTGCCGCGCATCGCCCTGACCGCCACGGCAGACAAGCGCACCCGGGAAGAAATCGTCACCCGCCTGCATCTGCAAAATGCCGAACGCTTCCTGTCGAGCTTCGACCGCCCGAACATTTTTTACCGCATCGTGCCCAAGGAACAGCCGCGCAAGCAGTTGCTGGCGTTCCTCGCCGAGCGCCGCAGTGATGCAGGCATCGTTTACTGCCTGTCACGGAAAAAGGTCGAGGAAGTGGCCGCGTTCCTCAGCGAACAAGGTTTCCCGGCGTTGCCGTACCACGCAGGCCTGCCCAACGATTTGCGCGCGCACAACCAGAAGCGCTTCCTCAACGAGGAAGGCCTGATCATGGTGGCCACCGTGGCGTTTGGCATGGGCATCGACAAACCCAACGTGCGCTTCGTCGCGCACCTGGATTTGCCGAAATCCCTGGAAGCCTACTACCAGGAAACCGGACGCGGCGGCCGTGACGGCTTGCCGGCGGACGCCTGGATGGCCTACGGCCTGCAAGATGTGGTGATGCTCAAGCAGATGCTGCAGAACTCCGAGGGGGACGAACGCCACAAGCGCCTGGAGCAGCACAAGCTCGACGCGATGCTGTCGCTGTGCGAAGAAACCCGCTGCCGCCGCCAGACTTTGCTGGCCTATTTCGATGAAGATATGCCCGAGCCGTGCGGCCATTGCGATAATTGCGTCGATGGCGTGCAGACCTGGGACGCTACGGAGCCGGCGCGTCAGGCGCTCTCGGCGATCTACCGCACCGGCCAGCGTTATGGCGTCGGGCATCTGGTGGATGTCCTGCTCGGCAAGGACAATGAAAAGGTCCGCAGCTTCGGCCATCAGCACCTGTCAGTGTTCGGCGTGGGCAAGGCGCGGGCCGAGGGCGAGTGGCGCTCGCTGTTCCGCCAGTTGGTGGCTCGCGGTCTGGCCGATGTTGACCATGAAGGCTATGGCGGCTTGCGTCTGAGTGACAGCTGCCGGCCGCTGCTCAAGGGTGAAGTGACCCTGGAACTGCGCCGCGACCTGAAGGCGCAAACCACCGCCAAGAGCAGCAAGAGCCAGGCGAGCCAGTTGGTGCGTGGCGAAGAACGCGAACAGTGGGAAGCGTTGCGTGCGCTGCGACGTAAACTCGCCGAAGAACATGGCGTGCCGCCGTACGTCATCTTCCCCGATTCGACCTTGCTGGAAATGCTGCGCAGCCAGCCGACTTCGCTGGCGGAAATGGCCACGGTCAGCGGTGTCGGCGCGCGCAAGCTGGAGCGTTATGGCGAAGCCTTCCTCGAAGTGCTCGGTGGCCAGGCCGAGGCGCCGAAGGTGGTGGCCGACGTACGCCACGAACTGATCACGCTGGCCCGCGCGGGCATGACGCCGGTGCAGATCGCCGGGCAACTGCAATGCTCGGAAAAGAACGTCTACACCATGCTTGCCGAAGCGATCGGCAAACAGCAGTTGTCACTGGAACAGGCGCTGGATCTGCCCGAAGAGTTGATGGGCGAAGTGCAGGACGCATTCCTCGACGGCGAGGGTGAGTTGCCGCCGGTCTCAGAGATTTCCGAACTGTTTGCAGGCCGAGTGCCGGAAGGGGTCTTGTACTGCGTTCGGGCTGCATTGCAGTCGGAATTCGAAATTTGAGTCATGGGTTCTACTGATGTAACGATTCACTACAGAACAAGCCTTGCCTACAGCCAAGGCTCATGCTTAGCTGACTAATAATTAGTATTTCTCTATTTCAGTCTAATCATGAGTGTTATATGCCGTTAACCGATCAACACCGCTTTGGCATGCAACTGGCCCAGATGTCGCGCGGCTGGCGTGCCGAACTGGACCGCCGTCTTGCCGGTCTCGGATTGTCCCAGGCGCGCTGGCTGGTGCTGTTGCACCTGGCACGCTTCGAACAAGCTCCGACCCAGCGTGAACTGGCACAAAGCGTGGGCGTGGAAGGGCCGACCCTGGCTCGTCTGCTCGACAGCCTGGAAAGCCAGGGGCTGGTTCAGCGTCAATCGGTGCTGGAAGATCGTCGGGCGAAAAAAATCGTCCTCTGCGCCCCGGCGCGCCCTCTGATCGATCAAATTGAAACCATTGCCACCCAACTGCGCCATGAGCTGTTCGAAGGTGTCGATGAGGCGGATTTGCGGATCTGCATGCGGGTTCACGGGCACATCCTGGCCAACCTTGAAAAGTCTTGAGGCACAACCTTTCGCCGGGTTTTTGAGATAGCGCGTCGAGCCGACTATAAGAACTACTGCGCAATATCGTGTTCGTACCGGATGTGCGAACGCGTGCAGATTGGTTTTGGTTAGTTAAGGGATGCTCATGCTAGAGAGTTGGCGAGTCGTTGTTCGGTATTGCGCCACGTGTTTGCTGGGCGGTGCCGCTGTCACTTGGTCGGCATTGGCGCCGGCACTGGGCCTGGGTGATATCACTTTGCATTCGGCGCTGAATCAGCCGCTGCGCGCCGAAATCGCTTTGGTCGATGCCGCTGGTCTGGAAGAGAGCGAACTGTCCGTCAGCCTGGCAACAGCCGACGAGTACAGTCGCGCAGGCGTCGACCGCGTGTTCTTCCTTAACGACTTGAAGTTCACGCCGATCCTGCGCGGCAAGCGCCATGTGATCCGGGTGACGTCCAGCAAACCCGTCAATGAACCTTTCCTGAATTTTCTTGTGCAGCTCAATCAGCCCAACGGACGTTTGCTGCGCGAGTACACCGTGCTGATTGATCCTCCGGGTACGCCGGGCATTGTCCCGATCGATGAAGAACCGGAGATCGAACGCAGCGCTTCTGCCTTTCCGAGTGTCCAGCCCGCCACCCCGGCTGCACCTGCGGCAAAGAAACCGGCACCCAAACCCGCCGTGGTCCCTGCCACTGACCCGCTGGCCGAGCAACTGGCCGCCAGCGTGCTGCAAGTCCAGCAATTGCAAGCCACCCTCGAAGAGCTCAACGGGAAGCTGCGAGCACAGGATGAGCAGATTGCCAGCGAGAAAAAGCAGGTCATCGAACTACAGACCCGATTGGCAGAGGTGCAAAACGCCGCAGCGGAGCCAGCGGCGCCGGCTGTGGTAGCGCCAGCGCCGATCGCGGTTGAGCAGCCCAGAACGAACTGGCTGTTGATTGGCGGATTGCTGGCGCTGGCGGGGTTGGTGTTGCTTGGCTGGTTCATGCGGCGAAGACAGCAATCGGCGCAGGCCCCAATCGAGACTTCGGCACCGCAGGCGCCGCTGCCGCCTCAGCCTGCGCAACCGCAGATCGCTGCAGCAGCGCTTTCATCGATTCCCGCCCACAGTGATGAACTGCCGGTCAGCGATGTGTTCGAGGAAGTGGCGGTCTATCTGGCCTATGGTCGATTTACCGAGGCTGTCGATTTGTTGCGAGAGGCGATGGCCAAAGAGCCGGAGCGTACTGATCTTGCCGTGCAATTGCTGGAAGTGCTCGGCAAACAGGGCGATGCCGCGGCCTACGATGCGCAGGAAGCCAAGCTGCGAGACGCCGGGTTCGATGGACAAAAGCTCCAGGACATCCGCGCTAGCCATCCAAAATTGAACCCCATTGCGCCGCCGCAGTCCGCTGTCGTCACGCCGCTGGTGACAGCGCCCCTGGATGAGTCCCCGTTGGACCCGGATGACCTGGCGATGGATTCGAACTGGGACTTGATCGAGCTCATCGACACGGCTGCGCCGCACGCGCCATTAACGAGCGATCCAGCATTGCCTGAACCCGAGATTGATTGGGAAATCGAACCTGCCTCGCAGTCTCTGGACGACAGTTTTCTCGACGAATTCCGCGAGCCAGACTCTTCGCTGGAGCTTGAGCCGCTCAACCTGGAACCGGTCGAACCCGACAATGCCGAAAAACTGGAGCAGGCCCAGACCTGCATCGATGACGGCGATCTCGACAGTGCCATCGCTCTGCTCAACGAATTACTCAGGGACGCCGAGGAACCGCTGAAACAGACGGCTCGCAGTCTGCTGGCCGGTATTCGCTGAAAATCCAAAGATCGCAAGCGATGAAGATGATTATGATAGCGGCGCCCGCTGACTCAAGAGATTTGCCTGTCATGACCGTTAGCAAACCGGAAATCATCATCACCTATTGCACCCAGTGCCAGTGGCTGTTGCGAGCCGCCTGGCTGGCGCAGGAACTGCTCAGTACCTTTGGCGACGACCTGGGCAAAGTGTCCCTGGTGCCCGGAACGGGCGGGGTCTTTCATGTTTTTTGTGACGATGTGCAGATCTGGGAGCGCAAGGCTGACGGTGGCTTCCCCGAGGCCAAGGTGCTCAAGCAGCGGGTCCGCGATCAGATTGATCCGGACCGCGACCTGGGGCACAACGACCGCACTCAGTGAGACGCCGCTTCCGCCGCTACGGCTTTCCTGCTTGAACCGCCAGAGAGCCTGCTCGACACCACAATCGCGACAATGATCAGCGCGCCGCCGAACAGCATGCGCAGGGTCGGGTTTTCATTGAACAGCAGCCAGGCCATGGTGATGCCATAAACCGGCTCGAGGGCAAAGACCACCGCAGCGGTCCGCGCCTTGATCACCGCCAGGCTGGCAACAAAAAGGCTGTGGGCGACACCGGTGCAGAACACACCGAGCAGGCCGATCCACAACCAGTCGATGGCGCGCACCTCGCTCAAGTGCGGCGCCGCCGCCGGCAGCAGGCACAAGCCGACCACCACGTTCTGACACAACGCTGCCTGCACCGGCGGGATGCGTGCCGAGCTTGCGCGATTGGTCAGGGATAAGAGGGAGAACAGCAGCCCCGAAAGCACCGACCACAGCAGGCCGGTCGTGGCGCCGCTGGCCAGATCGAACTCAGGCGTGACCAGCACCAGCCCGACGCTGACCAACGCCACCAGTACGATCTCATTGGCGCGGATTCGCTCACGGAAAATCAGCCCTTCGAGGATCACGGTAAAGGCCGGGAAACTGGCAAAGCCCAGAGTCGCGATGGCCACGCCGGCGACTTTCACGGAAATGAAGAAACTCACCCAGTGCCCGGCCAGCAACAAGCCGCTGAGCAACAGTCGACGCACATCCAGCGCCGCGAGTCGTTGCCAGCGGGTATTGCTGGCAAAACGGGCAAAAAATGCCAGTGCCAACACCGCGAACGCAGCCCGACCAAAGACGATGATCGCCGGTGACGCGGCGGCGAGTTTGCCGAACACACCGGTCAGGCCGAACATCAGAGCGCCAATGTGCAGGGCACCAAGGGCGGTACGGGGAGTCATGGCTATCCTTAAAAATATCAATCCGGTCGACAGCATGCCGAGCCTGCAGGCGCTGCCTTCGGCAGCTCTTGCATTGAACGCGCAAACCCCCGTCATGTCTGTCGTCGGACTATTGTTATTTGTCGCCAGCCTCGCGCCGCAGTTTTCCCGGTGATGTGCCGAACTCCCGTAGCACGGCGGCAGCAAAGGCACTTTGGGAACTGTAACCAACCCGCGCAGCAATCTCGCCGATGGGCAGGTCCGAACTGCGCAACAACGCGACAGCCTTGTGCAGGCGTCGACTGCGAATGTAGTCCATCGGCGTCTGACCGCATTCGGCGACGAACCGCGCATGCAGGCGAGCGCTGGAGAGACCGGCCACCCGGGCCAGGTCGGCGACTTGCAGCGGGTAGGCGGCGTACTGGTCAATGTGCGCATTCAGCGCGGCGTACGGAAGGCGCCGACCGCCGAGGCTATCCGGCCTGGCGTTGTTCAGGCTGGCCAGCAACAGCACCGCACCTTGTTGCGCAATCAGCGGATCATCCACCTGACTGTTGGCCAGCCAGCTGACCAATTGGCTTTGCCCGGCATCCAGCGACAAGCGGCCGGCGTTGTCGAGCAAGCGACGACTGGCTTCGGCATGCTCGCCCAGGGATTGGCCAATCCATTGATCGTCGGGTACGTCCAGGACCAGGCAGCGGCTGCCATTGGAACTACCGCAGGCGTGATGAAACCCGGACGGAATCACCACGAAGCTTTGCTGAACCACCTGACTGCCGCGCCCGTCGACTTCGAAATCCAGTGCGCCGGACAACCCGAACACCAATTGCGCGTGTTCGTGGCTGTGGACGATCAGGTCTTCGGTGTATTGGCGCAGGGTGAGGATCGGTCTCATCGCGGGTCTCCCGGTTCTGGGCGCCAGTCTACACCGGCACGGCTTGAGCGCGCTGTCACAAGACTGACTTGGCGCTGTCATGGGCCATTAACCCGACCGGCGCAAGCTTGCCAAAACTTGTCCTGAGGGTTGCCCATGACCAGCGCCGAGCTCGCCAAACCCAGCCGTAAGCAACGTGTCCGGACCTTGTGGATTTCCGACGTGCACTTGGGCACGCGCGATTGCCAGGCCGAGCATTTGTCACAGTTTCTCAAGGGCTATCACGCGGACAAGATTTACCTCGTCGGCGACATCATCGACGGCTGGAAACTGCGCGGCGGCATGTATTGGCCACAGGCGCACACCAATGTCATCCGCCGCCTGCTGACCATGAGCAAACGCGGGACCGAGGTGATTTATGTCACCGGCAACCACGACGAATTCCTGCGCCGCTATTCGAAACTGATTTTGGGCAACATCCAGTTGGTCGATGAAGCGGTGCATGTGACCGCCGATGGCCGACACCTGCTGGTGATCCACGGCGACCAGTTTGATGTGATTACCCGCTATCACCGCTGGCTGGCTTTTCTTGGCGACTCAGCCTACGAATTCACCCTGACCCTCAACCGCTGGCTCAACCATTGGCGCGCGCGTTACGGCTACGGCTACTGGTCGCTGTCGGCGTACCTCAAACACAAAGTGAAAACCGCCGTCAGCTTTATCAGCGACTTCGAGGAAGCCATCGCCCATGAATGCGTCAAGCGTGAGCTGCATGGCGTGGTGTGCGGGCACATTCACCATGCCGAGATCCGCAAGGTCGGCGAAGTGGATTACCTCAATTGCGGCGACTGGGTGGAGTCGTGCACGGCGCTGATCGAGCATTGGGACGGCACGATCGAGTTGTATCGCCTGGCGGATGCGCAGGCGCGTGAGGCGCAGTTGAAATCAGCCAAGGTCGCGGAACTGGCTTAAGGCTCAGAGGCGCCATCGCTAGCAGGCTCGCTCCTACAGTTGATCATTTTCTCCTGGAAGAACTCGGTCACATGTGGGAGCGAGCCTGCTCGCGATTGGACCGCGAAGCGGTCCCACCGGATCTGTCAGACCGGCGAATGCTCTTCCATCGCTGCTTTGTAAATCGAGTTTTTCGGCTGCGCAAACAACCGCTCCATCATCGGCTCGAAAAAGCTCAGCGGCAGCGTGTCATAGGACGGGTCGAACGCCGCAGCATCGTACTTGGCGCAAAATTCGATGGTCGCCTGGTACTGCGGGTGGTCGCGGAATTGCTCACGCAAATGCCGGTCCATGCCCAGGTGATGGAAGAAGTAGTAGCCCTGGAAAATCCCGTGTTTCTCTACCATCCACACATTCTCGGCGCTGACGAACGGCTTGAGGATCGCTGCGGCAATATCCGGGTGGTTATAGGAACCCAGGGTGTCGCCGATGTCGTGGAGCAGGGCGCACACCACATACTCTTCATCGCGGCCATCACGCCAGGCGCGGGTGGCGGTTTGCAGGGAGTGGGTCAGGCGATCCACCGGAAAACCGCCAAAATCACCTTCCAGTAACTTCAAGTGCGCCGTAATACGGGCCGGCAACTGGCGGGCGTAGGCACTGAAATCCGCGGCGATGATTGCCCAGTCTTCCTGGGTGCCGTCTTTCATGTGGGTAAAGCGAGCGTTGGCATTCATTGGCAATCCTCGGGTGATCTAGAACGGCACGCGTCCCAGGATCATGTCGCGATACATGACGAAATCACCGAGCAGGCTGTAGAAAGGGTGCTGAAACGTAGCGGGACGATTCTTCTCGAAGAAGAAATGCCCGACCCACGCAAAGGTGTATCCGGCCAACGGCAAGGCCCACAACAGCATCCACGCGCCTCGGCCGATGGTCAGCGCCAGAATGAAAATAACCAGTGTCGTGCCGATAAAGTGCAATCGTCGGCAGGTACTGTTGCTGTGTTCGCTGAGGTAATACGGGTAGAACTCAGCGAAGCTGTTGAAACGCTTGATGTTTTCCACGACTGCGATCTCTGTGGTTATTGTTCTGACTGCAAGTTGTTCTGCGGGTAGCTTATTTGAGTCTAGAGTGATCATTGGCATCAGCCAGTGACAATGGGCGCCACTTTAGTATCCTTCGGAAATGGGCCGTAGCACGTGGCCATCATGTAAGACACCGACATGAGCGAAAGAACGACTTCTGCAAGCTGGGCGATGGGGATTGTCAAAGCACTGGAAATGGACGGCCTGGATTGCCGGGTACTGTTCAAGCAGCTAGGGCTCGACTATGCGGCACTGGATGATCCGGATGCGCGCTTCCCGCAAGATTCCATGACGCGACTCTGGCAACGTGCGGTTGAGCTGTCCGGCAACCCGGCGATTGGCCTGAACATGGGCAAGGTGGTGCGACCCGCTCAGTTTCATGTGGCTGGCTACGCCTTGATGTCCAGCCAGACCCTGGCCGAAGGTTTCAAGCGCCTGGTGCGTTACCAGCGGATCATTGCCGAAAGCGCCGACCTGAGCTTTCGCCTGCTGGATGAGGGTTATGCGCTGATCCTGACGGTGCATGGCGACCATTTACCGCCGACCCGTCAAAGCGCGGAGGCCTCGCTGGCTTGCGCCCTGGCACTGTGCGGCTGGTTGACCGGGCGCACGCTGCACCCGCGCAAGGTGCTGGTGCAGGGCGATCAACCGGCCAATATCGAACCCTATAAACAAGCCTTCCATGCGCCGCTGGTATTCAACGCACCGTACGATGCGCTGATCTTCGAACGTGCGGACATGGAAGCGCCGCTGCCGACCGCCAATGAGGCCATGGCGTTGTTGCATGATCGTTTTGCCGGTGAATACCTGGCGCGGTTTTCCGAGAGTCGCGTCACCCACAAGGCGCGGCAGGTGCTGTGCCGATTGCTGCCCCAGGGCGAACCCAAGCGTGATGCCGTGGCGCAGACGCTGCACCTGTCGCAACGCACGCTGCAGCGACGCTTGCAGGAAGAGGGCACGAGTTTTCAGACGTTGCTCGACGACACCCGGCGCGAACTGGCCGAACAGTATTTGGCGCAACCCAGCATGACGTTGCTGGAAATTGCCTACCTGCTGGGCTTCGCCGACCCGAGCAATTTCTTCCGCGCCTTCCGCCGCTGGTTCGACGCCACGCCCGGGGAGTACCGGGCGCGGCTGCTGCAATCGCCAGCGATGGTCAATGGCGCCAGAACGCCGGAATACACAACACAAACACCGTAATGATCTCGAGCCGGCCAAGGAGCATGCCGAACGAGAGAATCCACTTGGCGGCGTCCGGCAGGGTGGCGAAGTTGCCTGCCGGGCCGATGGTCTCGCCCAGGCCGGGGCCAACGCCGGACACGGTGCTGGCGGCGCCGGTCAGGGCCGTCATCCAGTCCACGCCCAGCAGTGACAGCAACAGCGCGATCACGCAGATGGTAATGGCGAAGAAGAACGAGAAGGTCAGGATCGAACGGACGATTTCTTCGTCGAGCCGGTGACCGTTGTACTTCTGCTTGATCACCGCGCGCGGGTGAATCAGTTGGTTAAGGTTGGCCTTGAGCAGGATGTAGGCCACCTGGAAACGGAAAATCTTGATCCCGCCGGCGGTCGAGCCGGAGCAGCCGCCAACGAAGCCCAGATAGAAGAACAGCATCAGCGAGAAATTGCCCCACAGGCTGTAGTCCCCCAGCGCGAAGCCGGTGGTGGTCACCACCGATGTCACGTTCAGCGCCACATGCCGCAACGCTTCCAGCCAGTGCAGCTGGGTGGTCCACCAATACCAGGTGCCGAGCACCAGCCAGGTCACCAGCAACATGCCGAGCAAGCCTTGCACCTGCTGATCCTTGATCAGCGCCCGGCGGTTACCGCGCAGGGTCGCCACGTACAAGGTGAACGGCAGGCTGCCAAGAATCATGATGACGATCGCTACCCAGTGCACCGCCGGTTGCGTCCACTTGGCCAGGGATTGGTCCGAGGTGGAGAAACCGCCGGTGGAGATCGCTGACATCGCATGGTTGATCGCATCGAACGGACTCATCCCGGCCCACCAGAACGCCAGGCTGCCGAATATGGTAATGCCGACATAGGCTGCCACGATCAGGCGCGCCACCATGTGCGAGCGAGGCATGACTTTCTCGGAACGGTCCGACGACTCGGTCTGAAACAGGCGCATGCCACCGATACGCAGCAGCGGCAGAATCGCGACCGCCATGCCGATAAACCCGATGCCGCCGATCCAGTGCAGCAATGAGCGCCACATCAGGATGCCGGGGGACATGTCGTCCAGATGATTGAGCACCGTCGCCCCGGTGGCGGTGATGCCGGACATGCTTTCGAAGAACGAGTCGGTGTAGCTGATGTGCTGGGTCAACAAAAAGGGCAGCGCGGCAAAGATACAGACCAGCAGCCAGCTGCTGACGGTCAGCAGGTACATGTCCCGTGGCCGCAGGTGTACGTGTTCGGGGCGCCCGGGGATGACCAGGGCGAGGCCGGCGACAAAGGTGATCATGCTGGCCCAGAGGAACGACGGCAGGTCACCGGTGCGTTCGAAGATCACCAGCGTGGCCATGGGCACGACCATGGCGATGGCCAGGGTGATCAGGAAGATGCCGATGATGAAACCAATGAGACGTAAGGTCGGCAACGCCATGAAGTCCGCTCGGGCTGAAATAGGGAAGGGCGCCATTCTACCTGCGAGGCAGGGCATGTAAACCGCACTGCCAGAGTAGTTACCGCTAGAATAGCCGCACAATTTTTTTTGGAGGTGGCCGATGCAGGCTCTCGACGCTTTGCTCAACCGTGTTTCCGTTCCACGACTGCTTGATCCCGCGCCCACTGCCGAGCAGCGCGAAGTGTTGTTCGGCGCAGCCATGCGCGCACCGGACCATGGTCACTTGCAACCTTGGCGGTTCCTGACGGTAGAGGGCGCAGCGCGCGAGCAAATGGGCGAGTTGCTGGCAGAAGCCGCGAAGCTGCAGGACGGTGAAGTCACTGAGGCTGCCATCGACAAGGCCCGTAACGGCCCGTTACGCGCACCCTTGGTAGTTGTGGTGATCGCGCGTGTGCAAGAACACGTCAAGTATCCGAAGTCCGAGCAATTGCTGGCGGCGGGATGTGCGGCCCACGGGATTTTGCTGGCGGCTTACGCGCAAGGCATCGGCGCGGTCTGGCGCACCGGCGACCTGGCGTACTCGCCGCATGTGGCCAAGGGCCTTGGCCTGGCGGAAGGCGAAGAGGTGATTGCCTTCCTGTACCTCGGCACACCGCAGAAAGAACCGCGGGTGGCGGAGAAGGTGGATCTGGCCGAGTTCGTCAGCGCCTGGTCCGGTAAAGCCTGATACTGCAAAACCCGCAGGAGCAAGCTTGCTCCTACAGTAGTTGTGCGGTGTTACGCCATCGCCCCCGGCACCAACGGAAATTCCAGGCTGGCAATAAACCCGCCCTCCGGGTGATTGGCCAGTACCAGGCTGCCGCCATGGCGCTCCGCCGCACGTCGTGCGATGGCCAGGCCCAGGCCATGGCCGGCGGCTGTCTGGCCGGGGGCACGATAGAACGGTTCACCGAGCTGATTCAAATGCTCGGCGTTTACCCCCGGCCCGTGATCGCGCACGGTCACGACAATTTTCTCGCCGTTGCGCAGCGCCTGCATTTCAATCGGCAGCCCCCCTGACGGATTGAAGCGCTGGGCATTGCGCAGCAGGTTGTCCACGGCGCGCTCGATCATGGTCGGCCAGCCCGTGAGGTTCAACTGCGGTTCAGCCTCCAGATGGACGAGCTGGTCGGGCACACCCAGTTGAGCATCCTTTTGCAGGGCATGGAGCAGCGCATTGAGATCCACGTCTTCAGCGCTGGCGTTATCGGCATCGACGCGCGCCAATACCAGAATCTCGCTGATCAACGCTTCGAGCCGGTCGCATTCGCGGGTCAGGCGCGGCCAGAGCTTTTCCCGTTCTTCGGGCGTGGCCCGTTCGGCCAATGCCAGCGCAATGCGCAGGCGGGCGAGGGGCGAGCGCAGTTCGTGGGACACGTCACGCAGCAACTGCCGCTGACTGCCGATCAGGCTTTGCAGGCGGGCGCCCATGCGGTTGAAGTCATTGGCCAGCACGCCGAATTCATCACGGCGGTTGGCCAGTTTGACCAGGCTGTTCTGTTGATAGGTAGTTTGTCCCAGGTCATGCACGGCGCCGCGTAAACGACTGAGCGGGCGGGTGATGGACAGGGTGACGAACAGGCTGAACAGGGTCAGCACCACCAGCGCGATACCCAGCGCACTCAAGGGCCAGAGCAGGCTTTCGCGGTGCCAGGCGTCCAGCTCCGGGTGCGGTATGCGGTAGATGAACAGGTAGGTGTCACCGGTTTTTTCGCTGGTGAACTCGTCGGTCAGGCGCCGCCATGGCAGGCGTCGGTCATCATTGTTCTGTCGCGCCTCAAAGGCGGCCGCACGTTTGGGGAAGGTACCGCGCACCACCGGATCGCCGCTCTCATTGAGCACCTGGACGTCGACGTGATACTGGTGTTTGCGTTCATGCAGAAGGTCCTGGGCAGCGTCCTCACCCTGGGATTCGTAGGTTTGCGTCCATTGTTCGGCCAAGGTGTTGAGGCCCGGATGGCGGCTGAGAATCCACGCATCCTGGTTGAGCATGTGCCCGAGCAGAATGGAAAGCCCTGCAACCAGAGCGATCGCCAGCCAGAAGCTGGCCAGAATCCGCCAGAACAATGAGCGCACAGATAATCC
Source organism: Pseudomonas sp. TNT2022 ID1044 (assembly GCF_028656895.1). Classification (NCBI taxonomy): domain Bacteria; kingdom Pseudomonadati; phylum Pseudomonadota; class Gammaproteobacteria; order Pseudomonadales; family Pseudomonadaceae; genus Pseudomonas; species Pseudomonas sp. TNT2022 ID1044. The sequence continues at coordinate 124,667 of NZ_JAMDHB010000007.1, forward strand.
TCGAACTGACACAAACCTGTGTGGGAACGAGCCTGCTCGCGAAAGCGTCGGCACATTCAACATCAACGTGGCTGAAAGAACGCTATCGCGAGCAAGCTCGCTCCTACAGTAGATCAAAAACATCAAACCCAACGGTATTCAGCCGTTGGGTCCGGGGTTAACGCATTATTGCGCTTTTTGCGGCTGTTGCGCTTTCCAGGCCTTGAATTCAGCCCATTCGGCGCGACGCTCAGCCTTCTTTTTCTGGATTTCGTCGAATTGCTTCTGTTGATCCGGTTTCAGCAAGGCGCGTACATCCGCCTCGGCTTTTTTGTGGTTCGCGGCCATTTCGTCTTTCATGGCTTTCTGGTCGGCTGGCGAGAGTTTTTCCAGGTACTTGTCGACCACTTGCTTACGCTCGTGCATCTGCTCGCCCATGATCTTGCGAATCTGCTCGCGCTGTTCGCGGCTCAGGTCCAGCTGGCTGTACGGGCCTTTACCGTGCATGCCATGCATCTGACCGCCGTGGCGCGGGCCGTCCATCGGGCCACCCATCGGGCCGGCGCCTTCAGGCATGGCCATGGCTACGGTCGGCAGAGCGGCGGCGAACATCAGAGCGATAAGAGTCTTGCGCATGGTGAATCTCCTTGTCTCATTCCCGGTACGTTCCGGATGAGTACAGATTACGCAGATCAAGGTCAGCGGCGGTCAGCGGTAGGTAAAGCTTGAGTAAAGAAGATTTCATCAATGGCTGACATAACGCCATGTGGGGATAGTGGTCTGTGGCGAGGGAGCTTGCTCCCGCTGGGCTGCGAAGCGGCCCCAAAGATAGACTGCTGCGCAGTCAACGGGAGCAAGCTCCCTCGCCACAGGTTGCACCATGCCGGCTTTTTTTCGCTTTACAGGCTGTAGTAATAGCCGCGGCTGCGCAGGGCCACGATGCGCGGACGGCCATCCGGGTGCGGGCCGATTTTTTTGCGCAGGTTGCTGACGTGCATGTCCAGGCTGCGGTCATACAGGGTCAGCTTGCGGCCGAGGGCGATTTGCGCGAGTTCCTGTTTGTCCAGTGGTTCGCCGGGTTGCTTGAGCAAGGCTTCGAGCAGACGGCTTTCGGACACCGTCAGGGTCAGTTCCTTCTCATCGATGCTGACTACACCGCGCACCGGGCTGAAACACAGGTCGCCCAGTTCCAGCTGACTGGACACCGCGGCCGGATGGCTGCGACGCAACACGGCGCGCAGCCGGGCGGTCAGCTCACGCGGGTCGCAAGGTTTGGCCAGGTAATCGTCGGCACCCAGTTCCAGGCCGAGGATGCGGTCCAGAGGTTCGCCGCGCGCCGAGAGCATCAGCACGGGTAAATCCGGGTGATCGCTGCGTAACTGCTTGAGCAGTTCCAGGCCGCTGCCGTCGGGCAGCATCACATCCAGCACCACGGCCGCCGGCGAGGTTTCAGCCAGTGCACGACGGGCACTCTGGCCATCGTGGCAGGCGCGGACCTGAAAGCCTTCCTGACTCAGCCAACTGCTCAGGAGCTCACACAGCTCCTGGTCATCATCAATTAGTAACAGCTCGCTCATGACTCACTCAATTTAGCCATTGTCGACGTTTTCGCCTTGCACCACTGGCGAAGATACCGCAGAGCAGGGCCAATAGCGCTACCCCGGCGCCGATAACGAACCACTGCTGCTGATCAGTCAGCAACCGAGGCAGCACGCTGCCGGCCTGGGCTTCCTTGAGTTGCAGCTTCAGACGCTGGTTCTCCTGGCGCAACCGGGCCAGCTGGGCGCTTTCACGTTCGCCATCGGCATTCTGCAATTGTTTGCTCAGTTCTTCTCGTTGCCGTTCGCTTTCTTTCAAGCGTTGCTGCAACTCGTTGATCTGGCTGCCGGCGCTCAGGGACAAAGGCGTCGAACCGCCGCCCTCGGCGCTATCTTCTCCGTGGGCGGGGGCCATGATCGATAACGTGACCAATAACAGACACAACGGACCTTTGCGCATCGCGACTCCTGATTCCAATACGAGTATTGGGAAGTTGTCGGCCGGCAAACGAGAATAATGAGCGATTGAGAACGCGATGAACCGATAAGGTTCATCGCGTGAGAGGGCGTTACGGCAGGACTTGCTTGAACGGCTTGACCAGAACGTTGGCGTAGACGCCTGCGGCGATGTACGGATCAGCATCGGCCCAGGCCTGGGCGGCGCTCAGGGAATTGAATTCGGCGACGATCAGGCTGCCGGTGAAACCGGCTGCGCCCGGATCATTGCTGTCGACAGCCGGATGCGGGCCGGCCAGAACGATGCGACCTTCACCCTTGAGCACTTGCAGACGCTCAAGGTGCGCAGGCCGTGCGGCCAGGCGGGCTTCCAGGGAGTTGGCGACGTCTGTGGCAATGATTGCGTAAAGCATGTCAGTCCTCGATTTTTGGCGTTGTGGTATCGGCGTCGTGCAGATGACGGGACAGGTAGATGCCCTGGCCAATCAGGAACAGCAAGGTCATGCCCAGGCTGCCGAAGACCTTGAAGTCGACCCAGTAGCTCTGGAAGGTGAACGCGACGAACAGGTTGGCGGCACCGCAAAACAGGAAAAACACGATCCAGGCGATGTTCAGGCGTGTCCAGACCGGGTCCGGCAAAGTCAGCGCGTGGCCCATGATGCGTTTGATCAGCAGGCGATCACCGATAAAGTGGCTGCCGATGAAACCCAGGGCGAACAGCCAGTTGACCACCGGCGCCTTCCACTTGAGGAAGGTTTCGCTGTGGAAGGCCAGGGTCAGGCTGCCGAAGACCAGGCAGGCGATTAGGGTCAGCCACTGGCTCTTCTCCAGCTTGCGCTGTTTGATGAACAGCGTGCCGTAGACCACCAGCGAACTGATGATCAGCATCGCGGTGGCACTGTAAATACCGCCTACAGTTACCTCATGGCCGGCGATATCGACGACCCGTGGATCAATTTTGAAAACGATGAAAAACAGCAGGAGCGGGATGAAATCGATGAATTGTTTCACAGTGGCAGCCAGAAGCAGGATGTGGCGGCATAATAACAAACATATGGGCGCGCGATAGCGCCAGCTGATTTGAGGTTACAAAGCCCTGTGAATGTTGATTTGCACTGCCATAGCACGGCCTCCGATGGCGCCCTGGCGCCTGCGGTACTGGTTGCGCGTGCGTTCGAGAAAGGCGTGCGAGTCCTGGCCCTGACCGATCACGACACCCTCGAAGGCATCGCTGAGGCCCGGGAAGCGGCGAACGCGCTGGGGATGCAACTGGTCAACGGCGTCGAATTGTCCTGCACCTGGGGTGGCGCGACCATTCATGTTCTGGGCTACGGTTTTGATGTCAATGCCGCACCGTTGGTCGAAGCGATTGCCAAATTGCACGATGGCCGCTGGCTACGGTCCGAAGAAATAAGTCGCAAACTGGCGTTGAAGGGCATGCCGGGGGCGCTGGAAGGCGCCCGGGAAATCCAGCAGGAGCTGGGGGACAGTGGCAACGCACCGGCCCGCCCGCACTTTGCCGACTGGATGGTACGCGAAGGTTTGGTAAAGGATCGCGCCGAAGCGTTCCGCAAATGGCTGGGCGCCGGCAAATTGGGGGACGTCAAGCAACACTGGCCGACCCTGGAAGAAACCGTCGACACCCTGCGCGCGGCCAAGGCCTGGGTCAGTCTGGCCCACCCTTGGCATTACGAGTTCACTCGCAGCAAGCGTCGTCGCCTGATTGCCGACTATATTCAAGCAGGCGGCCACGCGATCGAAGTGGTCAATGGTTACCAGCCCGCCGACCAAGTGGGCAGCCTGGCCATTCTTGCCCGCGAGTTCGGTCTGCTGGTCAGCGCTGGCAGTGATTTCCATGGCCCAGGCGGGTGGTCGGAAATCGGTGAGTACCGCCCGCTCCCGGAGGATCTGCCACCCCTGTGGTGTCGATTCAAACATGACCCAGTTATTGCCGCCGTCTGAACAGGTAGAGAATGTGAGTCAATTTTTCCAGATTCATCCGGAAAACCCGCAAGCGCGCCTGATTAAACAGGCTGTCGAGATCATTCGTAGCGGCGGGGTGGTGATTTATCCCACGGACTCCTCCTATGCAATCGGTTGCCAGATTGGTGACAAGGTCGCCGTGGAACGCGTGCGCCGCTTGCGTGGGCTGGACGACAAACACAACTTTGCGCTGATCTGCAGCGACCTGTCGCAACTGGGCCTGTTCGCCAAGATCGACACCGGCACCTTCCGTATTCTCAAGGCTCACCTGCCAGGGCCATACACCTTCATTCTCAACGCCACGCGTGAAGTGCCGCGGCTGTTGCTGCACCCGAAAAAACGCACCATCGGCTTGCGGGTGCCCAGCCATCCGATCGCGTTGGCCTTGTTGGATCAACTCGGCGAACCGCTGATGAGCGTGAGCCTGATCATGCCCGGCGAGACTGACCCGATGTTTGATCCTTACGAAATGCGCCAATTGCTCGAGCATCAGGTCGACCTGATCATCGACGGCGGTTTCGGCGGGATCAAGGCGTCCACGGTGATCAACCTCGCCGACGGCGAACCGGAAGTGATCCGCGTCGGTTGCGGCGATCCAGCGCCGTTCATGGCCGAGGCGTAGATGTCTGCAGTAGAACCCGTCGACAGTCAGGCCGGAGCCCAGCAAGAGCTGCCGTTCGCCATGGTCTATGGCCAGGCGGTCATGGAAATGCCGCTGGACCTGTACATCCCGCCGGATGCCCTGGAGGTCTTTCTCGAGGCGTTCGAAGGTCCGCTCGACCTGTTGCTGTACCTGATCCGCAAACAGAACATCAACATCCTTGACATCCCGGTGGCGGAAATCACCCGCCAGTACATGGGTTATGTCGAGTTGATGCAGTCGGTGCGCCTGGAGCTGGCGGCGGAATACCTGGTGATGGCCGCGATGCTGGCCGAGATCAAGTCGCGGATGTTGCTGCCGCGGGCCGAAACCGTCGAAGAAGAGGAAGACGACCCGCGCGCCGAACTGATCCGCCGCTTGCAGGAGTACGAGCGTTTCAAGGCCGCCGCCGAAGGCATCGACGGCCTGAGCCGCGTCGGTCGCGATGTGCTGGTGCCCAAGCTCGACGCCCCTGAGGCGCGGGCGCGCAAGCTGTTGCCGGATGTGCGTTTGTCAGAGTTGTTGATGTCCATGGCCGAAGTGTTGCGCCGTGGCGACATGTTTGAAAGCCATCAGGTCAGCCGTGAGGCGCTATCGACCCGCGAACGCATGAGCGATGTGCTGGAGCGGCTCAAGGGCGGCGGTTTCGTGCCGTTTGTCGAGCTGTTCACCGCTGAAGAAGGGCGCCTGGGGGTTGTCGTGACGTTCATGGCCATCCTCGAACTGGTCAAGGAATCCTTGGTCGAGTTGGTGCAGAATGAGCCGTTCGCCGCGATCCATGTGCGAGCCCGAGCCGAATAACGAGTTTAATCATGAACCTGAGTGAACCCCGCGAGCTGGCGCCATTGCTTGAAGCCTTTCTGTTGGCCTCGGGAAAGCCGCAATCCCTGGAACGACTGTTCGAACTCTTCGAAGAAGGCGAGCGGCCGGATCCGGCGGTTTTCAAGAAGGCCCTGACCATTCTGGGTAAATCCTGCGATGGCCGTGCGTACGAGCTCAAAGAAGTGGCTTCCGGCTACCGCCTGCAAATTCGCGAGAAGTTCTCGCCGTGGGTCGGCCGATTGTGGGAAGAGCGGCCGCAGCGTTATTCGCGGGCCATGCTCGAAACCATCGCGCTGATCGCCTATCGACAGCCGATCACCCGGGGCGAAATTGAAGATGTGCGGGGCGTGGCGGTCAACAGTCAGATCGTCAAGACGCTGATGGAGCGCGAATGGATTCGCATCGTCGGCTACCGCGACGTGCCGGGCAAACCGGCGATGTTCGCCACCACCAAGGCGTTTCTCGATCACTTCAACCTGAAAAACCTCGACGACCTGCCACCGCTGGCGGAACTGCGCGAGCTGGAACCCGATCCGGTGCTCGACTTTGACGACGCACCTGTGCCGGCATCGTTGCAAGAACTGGCAGACGCCAGCGCCGAACCGGAAGAGCCGAAGGAAGAAACCAGCTTCCACACGCTGTTGCTGGAACTGGACAGCATGGAAGAGGGGATCAAGACCGACTTCGACGACTTGTTGCGTGATGGTGAGCTGCCGGCGATTGATCCGGAGCAGCCTGACGTCGAAGCGGTACAGGTGGATTTGCCGGTTGAGCCTGAAGCAGAACCTGAAGCCGAGCCTGAGCAAGAAGACGACATCCTCGGCGTTGCCGAAGCCCGCGAAAAACTCCTGGCCGCCGTTGCGGCCCTGGAACAGCCGAAACCCGAGCCAGAACTGTCCGACGAAGAAGCCGAAGCCCTGGCCCTGGCCGAAGCCATCGAGGCCGAACGCCGCGAATTCGAAGACTGATCCTGTAGGAGCCGGCTTGCTGGCGATGGCATCACCGCGGTTCCTCAGGTTCACCGTGTGGATGCCATCGCCAGCAAGCCGGCTCCTACAGAAGGTTGGCAACCCTCGTGATCACCGGCCGGCGGAAAAGCCAATAACCTTGCATTCATCAGCTAGTCTCTGATGCGCAAACGCGTTCATGCGCGTATGATTCGCGACCCTTCGGCGATCCCTTCGCCCGAGTACCCTGTTTTCAGAACACACCGGGAGGTGCCCAGATGAGTATCAAAGACCAGAAAGACGACCAGGAAATCGGCCCAGCAGGCGAAAAACTGCAGAAAGTCCTCGCCCGTATCGGCGTCGGCTCGCGCCGTGACGTGGAAGCCTGGATCAGCCACGGCCGCATCAAGGTCAACGGCAAAGACGCCACCCTTGGCCAGCGCGTCGACATGCACGACGCCATCACCATCGATGGCAAGGTGATCAAGCGCGAAGAAGCTGCCGAGTCGGTCCGCCGCGTGATCATGTACAACAAGCCCGATGGCGAGATCTGCACCCGTGTCGACCCGGAAGGTCGTCCGACCGTGTTCGACAAGATGCCAAAGCCGAAAGAAGGCCGCTGGATCAACATCGGTCGCCTCGACATCAACACCACCGGTTTGCTGATGTTCACCACCGACGGTGAGCTGGCCAACCGCCTGATGCACCCTTCCTACGAAATGGACCGTGAATACGCGGTACGTGTGCGTGGCGAAGTCGATGACGAGATGATCGAGCGCCTGAAGGCTGGTGTTGTTCTCGAAGACGGCCCGGCCAAGTTCACCGACATCAAGCAGGCACCTGGTGGTGAAGGTTTCAACCACTGGTATCACTGCGTGGTGATGGAAGGTCGCAACCGCGAAGTTCGTCGCCTGTGGGAATCCCAGGGTCTGGTGGTCAGCCGTCTGAAGCGCGTGCGTTTCGGGCCGGTGTTCCTCAACTCCGACCTGCCGATGGGCCGCTGGCGCGAAATGAGCCAGTACGAAGTCGACATTCTGAGTGCAGAAGTTGGCTTGACGCCGGTCGCGATGCCGCAGATGAACGCCAAGAGCAAAGACAAGCTTGACCGGATGCAGCGCAAATCGTCGCGGCCGATGGCCAAGACCGAGCGCGTGCGCACCCTGCGTCCAGCCGCTGGCGCCGCCGCACCGGCCGCGCCACGCGCAAGCCGTGAGCCGCAGATCGAAGGTGAGCGCCCGGGTCGCAAGCCAGCGGCCCGTCAGGACGGTGAGCGCGGCCCGCGTACGCCGCGTCCGGCCAATGGCCGTACCGAGCGTGGCGAAGGTCGTGGTACGCCGGTAGCGGATCGTCCAGCCGACACCAAGCGTCCGGCCAAGCCGGCGCCGAAGCGTCCTGGCATCAGCCTGGTTGACGGTGACAAGCCATCGGGCAAGCGCCGCGGTGCACCGGCCGGTTCGGGCCAGCGTCCTGGTTTTGGTCGTCGCAAGCCTGAGTAATCGGTGAGCGCTTCATAAAAAACGCCAACCCTCGGGTTGGCGTTTTTTTGTGCCTGGTTTTAGCTCTGTGGTGTTTTCGAGGTCGCCTTCGCGAGCAGGCTCGCTCCCACAAGGGATCGCATTTCTATGGAACAACCCGGTCTCCTGTGGGAGCGAGCCTGCTCGCGAAAGCGCCAGTCGCCACACCGGATATTGCGAAGTGGAAAGACTGAATTACGCCATGTAAAGAAAACCTGACGGAATTCGCAGATTAGTCCCGTGAAACCTCAGCTTCGCGGATGTCGTAAGAAAATTTTTACGATCAGATCTCTCCGGAGCTTCTCCCACCCCTCTAACTCGCTTGTTTCCGCGCCCCATGCAAGGTGTTATGCGCGCCATGCCTGTCGTGCAGGTGCATAACAAAAAGGAGGCGCAATGAACGCCGCAATCCGTTTCCAGTTCTCCGCCCGGGGTGTTTTTTCTGTCGCCCCCGCCAATGATCCGCAAGGGTCTGACCCTTTATTTGCAGCCGCTCGAGTCTCTCGGGGCGGACACAGGCAATCCCGGCAATAGACACGCTTGTCCAGCGGGTCTGGCAGCAGGGGGTTAGCGGTGTACAATGCGCGCGTTTTACCTGTGACCTCCTGCGCATCTGCGCAATTCTCAAGGCTATCCGCCTTGTTCACTCCGCCGCGTCACGAGCGTGTCGGGTTCGATTTCGTCACAGATAAAAACAAACAGGTGACGCATGACCGTTGTAAATACGCTGAACTCCTGGTGCCTGCGCTGGGGTTTGATCGGTGCCGCTTAACGCCTTTCTTGAGCAGCAACGTCTTCTGAACATCATCAAACCTTGCGTGAGACCCTTTTCATGAGTGGACAAAACTCGCATTCAGGCGAGCTGAAACGCGGCCTGAAAAATCGCCACATTCAACTGATCGCCCTCGGTGGCGCGATCGGTACCGGTTTGTTCCTCGGCTCGGCCGGGGTACTGAAATCCGCCGGCCCATCGATGATTCTCGGCTACGCCATTTGCGGCTTCATTGCCTTCATGATCATGCGCCAACTGGGCGAAATGATTGTCGAAGAGCCGGTGGCTGGTTCCTTCAGCCACTTCGCGCACAAGTACTGGGGCGGTTTTGCCGGGTTTCTGTCGGGCTGGAACTGCTGGATCCTGTACATTCTGGTAGGCATGTCCGAGCTGACCGCGGTCGGCAAATACATCCACTACTGGGCACCGGACATCCCGACCTGGGCTTCCGCCGCTGCCTTCTTCCTGCTGATCAATGTGATCAACCTGGCCAACGTCAAAGTGTTTGGCGAAGCCGAGTTCTGGTTTGCGATCATCAAGGTCGTGGCGATTGTCGGCATGATCGGCCTGGGCAGCTACCTGTTGGTCAGCGGTAACGGCGGCCCGCAAGCGGCGGTCAGCAACCTGTGGACCCACGGCGGCTTCTTCCCCAATGGCATCAGTGGTCTGGTGATGGCCATGGCGATCATCATGTTCTCCTTCGGCGGCCTGGAAATGCTCGGTTTCACCGCAGCCGAAGCCGACAAGCCGAAAACCGTGATCCCGAAAGCCATCAACCAGGTGATCTACCGGATCCTGATTTTCTACATCGGTGCACTGGTCATCCTGCTGTCGTTGACGCCTTGGGACAGTCTGCTGACCACACTGAACGCCTCCGGTGATTCCTACAGCGGCAGCCCGTTCGTGCAGGTGTTCTCGATGCTGGGCAGCAACACCGCCGCGCACATCCTCAACTTTGTGGTCCTGACCGCGGCGTTGTCGGTGTACAACAGCGGCACCTACTGCAACAGCCGGATGCTGCTGGGCATGGCCGAGCAGGGCGATGCGCCGAAAGCGCTGGCGAAGATCGACAAGCGCGGCGTGCCGGTACGTTCGATCCTGGCTTCGGCTGCGGTGACGTTGATCGCGGTTCTGCTGAACTACCTGATTCCGCACAGCGCGTTGGAACTGCTGATGTCGCTGGTGGTTGCGACCCTGGTGATCAACTGGGCGATGATCAGCTTCTCGCACTTCAAGTTCCGCCAGCACATGAACAAGACCAAACAAACGCCGCTGTTCAAGGCCCTGTGGTACCCGTACGGGAACTACGTCTGCCTGGCGTTCGTGGTGTTCATCCTTGGCGTGATGCTGTTGATCCCGGGGATTCAGATATCGGTATATGCGATTCCGGTGTGGGTCGTGTTCATGTGGGTCTGCTACAACATCAAGAACAAGCGCAGTGCACAGCGTGCAATGCAAGCCGCTGTGGAGTAATTCTCCGCACAAACAACAAACCCGGCCATGTGCCGGGTTTGTTGTTTTCAAGGATCACACAGACGCCATCGCGAGCAGGCTCGCTCCCACAGTGGTGATGTCATTCGCGGTATCCTGCACGTTCTGAATACGGACGCTTTTCCATGCTGGTGATTTCCAACAATGTGCATCTGCCGGATGCCGAGATCGAGCTGACCGCCATTCGTGCCCAGGGCGCGGGTGGGCAGAACGTCAACAAGGTGTCGAGCGCCGTGCACCTGCGCTTCGACATTCCGGCCTCGTCCTTGCCCGAGTTCTACAAGGAACGGCTGCTGGCGCTGCGCGACAGCCGCATCACCAGCGATGGCGTGCTGATCATCAAGGCCCAGCAATACCGGACCCAGGAGCAGAACCGCGCCGATGCCCTGGAGCGTTTGGTCGACCTGATCCAGAGCGCCACCAAGGTCGAAAAGAAACGCCGCCCGACCAAGCCGACACTCGGTTCAAAGACGCGGCGGCTCGAATCCAAAAGCAAGCGCGGCAATATCAAGGCCGGGCGCGGCAAGGTCGACTTCTAACGCGTGTCGCGGGTTTCACGCTGCTTCGGTGCCTGACGGTACAAGTACACGCTGAGCGCCAGGCCGCTGAGTGCCGCCAGTGCGGCGAACAGGAAGATCGAAGCAAAGCCGAACCCGGCGGCAATCGCACCGGCCAGTGGTCCGGTGATCCCCAGCGACAGGTCGATGAACAGCGAATAAGCCCCCACCGCAGCGCCACGGCTGGAGGCGGGTACGAGGTTGACCGCTTCCACCCCCAGCGCCGGGAACACCAGCGAGAAACCGAAACCGCTCAATGCCGCACCTGCCAGCGCCCAGTGCGCGTCCGGTGCCAACCACAGCAGCAACAGGCCCAGGGTTTCCACCGACAAACAGGCAATCGCCACGCGAAAGCCGCCGAGGCGGTTGATCAGGTTGCCGAACAACAGGCGCGCGCCGATGAAGCTGGCGCCAAACAGGCTCAGGCACAGCACCGCGTTGTCCCAGTGCTGTGTGGCGTAATACAGGGTGATGAACGTGGCGATGGTGCCGAACCCGATGGAGCCCAAGGCCAGGCCACAGCCGTGGGGCAACACTCGGCCAAGCACATGCATGAAAGGCAAGCGCTCGCCGACAACGATCGGCGCGGCGGTTTTCGGCCAGGCCAGCAGCAGGCCAAAAACGGCCAGCAGCACGATACTCACGCCCATGCTCCACAAGCCCATTTTGCTGACCAGCAAAACACCCAGCGGCGCACCGATCGCCAGTGCGCCATAGCTGGCGATGCCGTTCCATGAGATGACCTTGGCGGTATTCGCCGCGCCCACCCGGCCGATGCCCCAGCCAATCGAACCGGACCCCACCAGGCTTTCGGCGCTGCCGAGGACCAGGCGGCCGATCAACAGGCTGATCAGGCTGAGCATCGGCAGGCTTTGGGTCCAGGCTGAAATCAGCATGAACACACCACTCAAGCCACAACCGGCCAGGCCATACATGACTGCCAGCTTGCTGCCTTTGTTGTCGATGATCTTGCCGGCGTACGGGCGGCTGAGCAGGGTGGCCAGGTATTGCACGCTGATGACCAGACCCGCGATCACCGCGCCGAAACCCAGGTCGCTGTGGACATAACCGGGCAATACGGCCAAAGGAATGCCGATGTTCAGATAGCCGATAAAAGTGAAAAGGACGATGGATACAACTTGCAGCGTGACCGCCATGGGGCGCTGGTTTTCAGGCATGGGTAAAGGTCCACGGTAAAGCAGGATAGATAGGCTGCTTATGATAGCGGTGCTGGCTGTCGTGGGTTGTGAAAAAGTAAAACTATTTGCCGGGCGGTGTCACTCGGGCTTGGCAGGGGCTACCAGTTGCGTTGTGACCAGTGCGGCCAAGGCATTTTCTTGCGTGCCGAAGCGGGCCAGCAAAGCGGCTTGTTTCTCGGGAGGGAGGCGATTCCAGATCTCGATCATTTTCTCGGCGGTACCGATCAGGACGCTGGCCTGGGCTTCGCTAAATTCATCGGTCATGGCTAAGGGCTCGTTTCAGGCAGTGTGGAAAGCGCATGTTAGCGCTTTCCACACGGTCTGTACGGCGGGTGTTTCAGTCTTCGCTGTCAGCCTGGCGGCTGTCAGGTGCTTCTTTGGGCTCGGGCTGTTGGGCACCGGCTTGTTGCGTGGTCGTCTGCTCAGGTACGTGCAGGCTTGGGAAGGGGAGATTAGGAATCTCGTGCATGGTTGCGCTCCTCGCTAAGTCTGTTGATAGATCTGGTAGATCCGCGCTTTTAAAAAAGCCTGGGCAGGATACAGCAGTAAAAATGACAATCGGACTTTTATATCCATCTGTTTCGACGGATGGGATTGTCTAGACATGACTGGAGGAGCGACCCAAAACAAATGGGGGAGCGAGCCTGCTCGCGAAAGCGGAGTGTCATTCAGCGGTGAAGTTCACTGATAGATCGCATTCGCGAGCAGGCTCGCTCCCACAGGGGCTTGCCGGGCCTGAAGGTTACTTGCAGACGCTGGCAATCGCCTCGGCCAGCAAATCCAGGCGCGTGGCATCAATCCCCGCCACGTTGGCCCGGCCCGAGCTGACCATGTACACGCTATGATGATCGCGCAGGTTCTTCACTTGCTCCGGCGACAGGCCGGTATAGGAGAACATCCCGCGCTGCACGCCAATGTGGGCAAATCGCTCGCGCAAACCGTGGGGCTCGAGTGCCTCGACCAGGCCGCTGCGCAGTTGGGCGATACGCAGGCGCATGGCTTCCACTTCGTCGGCCCACAGGCGTTTGAGCTCCGGGTCGCCGAGGATGGTTGCCACGACGGCAGCGCCATGGTCCGGCGGCGTCGACCACAAGTTGCGGGCGATGTTGGCCAATTGGCTGCGGATATCGGTGAGCTTGTCGGCGGTTTTCGCGCAGACAATCAGCGCGCCGGTGCGGTCGCGGTACAGGCCGAAGTTCTTCGAGCAGGAACTGGTGATCAGCACTTCCGGCAACTCAGCGGCGAACAACCGGGTCGACCAGGCGTCCTGCTCCAGACCATCGCCGAAGCCCTGGTAGGCGAAGTCGATCAGCGGCAGCAGTTGACGTTTGCGCACGACTTCGAGCACCCGGCGCCAATCGTCGTGGGACAAGTCGAAGCCGGTCGGGTTGTGGCAGCAGGCGTGCAGCAACACCACGTCGCCCTTGGGTGCTTCGTTGAGCACCGCGAGCATCGCGTCGACATCCAGACGGTTGTCACTGCCCACGTACGGGTAGTGGCTGACCTTGACCTTGGCCGCCGCGAAAATCGTTTCGTGGATCGGCCAGGTCGGATTGCTCAACCACACGCCACGGCCGGGCAGGCACTGGGCAATGAAGTCGGCGCTCAGGCGCAGCGCGCCAGTGCCGCCCGGGGTCTGGGTGGCGCCGGCCCGCTGTTGCGCGATCAACGTCGAGTCGGCGCCAAGCACCAATTCGTTGATCGCTTTGCCAAATGCAGGTTCGCCGTGACCGCCGATGTAAGTCTTGGTGGTTTGACGCTCCACCAGACGCGCCTCGGCCAGTTTCACCGACTGCGGAATGGGCGTCAGGCCTTGGGCGTCTTTATAGACACCCACGCCAAGGTCGAACTTGCGCGGGTTCGGGTCCTGCGCATAGGCCTCCATCAGGCCCAGGATCGGGTCGCCGGGCACGCGGCCAATGGCGTCGAAGTGCATTACTTGCGGCCCTCGGCGTCCTTGGCAACGATGTCAGTGCGCGCGGCCATGATGAAGTCGTTGCGGTGCAGGCCTTTGATCGAATGGCTCCACCAGGTCACGGTGACTTTGCCCCACTCGGTCAGCAGGCCCGGGTGGTGACCTTCGGCCTCGGAGATTTCACCGACGGCGTTGGTGAACGCCAGGGCGTGCTTGAAGTTCTTGAACAGGAAAATCTTTTCCAGCTGCATGATGCCGTCGCGGACTTCGATGTTCCAATCCGGGATCTGCTTGATCAGGATCGGCAATTCTTCGTCGCTGACTTGTGGAGCATCGGCGCGGCAGGCTTCGCAATGGGCTTGGGTGAGTGCGGTCATGATGTATTCCTGAAATCGAATGTTGGGAAATCGGCCGTCAGTAGCACCACGCTAATGCAAAGCGTGGGTTTACGACAGGCTCACTTGATCTTAAAAGTCGCGGTTCACGCAGCTTTTGGTTTTGGCGGAAATTTCGGTGCGTGCAGACCCATCTGCATCGCTTGCTTGACCATGCCCATGATGTCTTCGTGGGCGAGATCGAACAGACGCTTGAGGTTCGGCAGTGCGAAATACAGAGGTTGCAGGATGTCGATGCGGTACGGCGTGCGCATGCATTCCAGCGGATCGAACGGCTGATGCTCAGGCTCGTCCGACAGGCAGTAAACGGTTTCTTTCGGCGAGGACAGAATGCCGCCGCCGTAGATACGCTGGCCTTGCGGAGTATCGACCAGGCCGAACTCGATGGTCATCCAGTACAGACGCGCCAGGTACACGCGTTCTTCCTTGGACGCCTGCAGGCCAAGTTTGCCGTAGGTGTGGGTGAATTCGGCGAACCAAGGGTTGGTCAGCAGTGGGCAGTGGCCGAAGATCTCGTGGAAAATATCCGGCTCTTGCAGGTAATCCAGCTCTTCGCGGGTACGAATGAAGGTGGCCACCGGAAACTGCTTGCTGGCGAGCAATTCAAAAAAGGTCTGGAAGGGGATCAGTGCCGGCACGCGGGCGACCTGCCAACCGGTGGTTTCACCGAGGACCTTGTTGATCTCGCCCAATTGCGGAATGCGGTCGTGGGGCAGACCGAGTTTTTCGATACCGTCCAGGTACTCCTGGCACGCACGCCCTTCGATCACTTTCAGTTGGCGAGTGATCAGCGTGTTCCACACCGCGTGTTCCTCGGCGGGGTAGTCGATAAAACCTTGCGCATCGGGCTCGCGAGCCACGTATTGCGTCTGCTTCATGCTGCTCTCCTGCTAGGGGATTCGTTCTTGTTATGTGCTGCTATGGACCTAGGAATACCCCAAGGATTGCGTTCGTGCAGCAGGTGGTTCGAGGTGTGCGTAGGAAAATTCGCTGATATCCGTAAAATTTTCGTTACGAATGGGCGGTCATCGCGTAGATGCTGAGATTTTCGGGTTTGAAATCCGCCGTGCCTGTCACATAATCTTGACGACTATCTGCGTGTCTCGACAGAAAAGTCGGGCTAAACCTGTGGGAGCCAGCCTGCTGGCGATAGCGGCGAGTCATTCAACATCAATATTGCCTGATGCGATGCCATCGCCAGCAGGCTGGCTCCCACAGGTCAATCATCGTTTATCAGGTCTTTCATATGCGTATCAAAGTCCACTGCCAAAACCGCATCGGCATCCTTCGCGACATTCTCAACCTGTTGGTGGAGTACGGCATCAACGTCGCTCGCGGTGAAGTGGGCGGTGAGCATGGCAACGCCATCTACCTGCACTGCCCGAACCTGATCAACATTCAGTTCCAGGCGTTGCGTCCGAAATTCGAAGCAATTGGCGGGGTATTTGGCGTCAAGCGTGTAGGGCTGATGCCCAGCGAGCGTCGGCACATGGAACTCAATGCGTTGCTTGGCGCCCTGGAGTTTCCGGTGCTGTCGATCGACATGGGTGGCTCCATCGTGGCGGCCAACCGGGCGGCGGCGCAGTTGCTGGGTGTGCGGGTCGATGAAGTGCCAGGGATGCCGTTGTCGCGCTACGCCGAGGATTTCGACTTGCCGGAACTGGTGCGCGCCAATAAATCGCGAATCAACGGGTTGCGGGTCAAGGTCAAGGGCGACGTGTTCCTGGCCGACATCGCGCCGCTGCAATCGGAGCATGACGACAGCGAAGCCATGGCCGGTGCCGTGCTGACGCTGCACCGCGCCGACCGGGTGGGTGAGCGCATCTATAACGTACGCAAGCAGGAGTTGCGCGGTTTCGACAGCATCTTTCAAAGTTCGAAAGTGATGGCGGCGGTGGTGCGCGAAGCGCGGCGGATGGCGCCACTGGATGCGCCGCTACTCATAGAAGGTGAAACCGGTACTGGCAAAGAACTGTTGGCGCGTGCCTGCCACTTGGCGAGTCCGCGCGGGCAGTCGCCGTTGATGGCGCTCAATTGCGCCGGCTTGCCGGAGTCCATGGCCGAGACGGAATTGTTCGGTTATGGCCCCGGTGCCTTCGAAGGGGCGCGGGCCGAGGGCAAGCTCGGGCTGTTGGAGCTGACGGCGGGCGGTACGTTGTTTCTCGATGGCGTCGGGGAAATGAGCCCGCGCTTGCAGGTGAAACTGCTTCGCTTCTTGCAGGACGGATGCTTCCGTCGTGTCGGCAGTGATGAAGAGGTGTATCTGGATGTGCGGGTGATCTGCGCGACCCAGGTCGACTTGTCCGAGTTGTGCGCGCGCGGCGAGTTTCGCCAGGACCTTTATCACCGCTTGAACGTGCTGTCGCTGCACATTCCGCCGCTGCGCGAATGCCTCGATGGTTTGACGCCGCTGGTGGAGCATTTCCTCGATCAGGCCAGTCGGCAGATCGGTTGCCCGCTGCCGAAACTGGCGCCAGCGGCCATGGATCGCCTCAGTCATTACCATTGGCCGGGCAACGTTCGGCAGCTGGAAAACGTGCTGTTTCAGGCGGTTTCCCTGTGCGAGGGCGGGACGGTCAAGGCCGAGCACATTCGTCTGCCGGACTACGGCGTGCGTCAGCCGCTTGGCGATTTCTCGCTGGAGGGCGGGCTCGACGAGATTGTCGGACGCTTCGAGAAAGCGGTGCTGGAGCGGTTGTACTCCGAGCACCCGAGCAGTCGGCAGTTGGGTAAGCGGTTGGGGGTTTCTCATACCACCATTGCCAACAAGTTGCGTGATTATGAGGTCGGCAAAGACAACACCTGACTCTGTGGTGAGGGAGCAAGCTCTCTCACCACGGGTGTTTGTGTTGCTTCAACTGGTCAAGCCTTGCCACTTACCGGCATAACACCGCCGGTTTTTCGTCTCTGATACAAACCCCCCAATCCCGCTCAATCCCCTCAAGTCCTTTGTTTGCCGGGCCTCGCGCCGTGAAAAACAAGTTGGTCTGCAAATTGCTTATGCCCTCGTCAGTACAGCAGTGGGCGGCAAACGTCCGGCAGGCAGAGGAAAGATTGTGGACAAGTACCTTTATGTGGCAATGACCGGCGCCAGCCAGAATGCACTGGCGCAGAAGGCTCATGCCAACAACCTCGCGAACATCTCCACCAACGGCTTCCAGAAAGACCTGGAGCAGGCGCGTTCGATGCCGGTGTTCGGCGACAGCTTTCCGGCGCGTGCGTTTGCCATGTCCGAACGCCCGGCCACCGACTTCTCTCCCGGCTCGCTGGTGCAAACCGGCCGCGACCTCGATGTCGCCGTGCAAGGCAACGGCTGGCTGGCGGTGCAGAACCCCGATGGCGGCGAAAGCTACGTGCGCACCGGCAGCCTGGTGGTTGACGCGTTGGGCGTGCTGCGTGCCGGCAACGGCATGCCGGTGATCGGCAACGGCGGCCCGATTGCCGTGCCGCCCGAGCAGCAGATCGAAGTCGGCGAGGACGGCACCATCAGCATCCGTGCGATGGGTGAAGGCCCGCGAGTGATGGCGGAAGTTGACCGCATCAAGCTGGTCAACCCGGACTTCAAGAACATGACCAAGGGCCTGGACGGTTCGATCCACACCAAGGACGGCAGGCCGGCGCAAGCCGATGCCAACGTCAAACTGGTGTCCGGTTTTCTTGAGTCGAGCAACGTCAACGCCGTGGACGAAATGACCTCGGTACTGGCCTTGGCCAAGCAGTTCGAACTGCACATCAAGATGATGAACACCGCCAAAGAAGACGACCAGGCCATGGCTCGGGTCTTGCAGATCAGCTAATTACCAGAACGTCGCGCCGTAAAACAGGCGCACGAGGAGAATCGAATGCTTCCGGCTCTATGGGTTGCCAAAACCGGTCTGTCCGCCCAGGACACCAACCTGACCACCATTTCCAACAACCTGGCCAACGTGTCGACCACGGGTTTCAAACGTGACCGCGCCGAGTTCCAGGACTTGCTCTATCAGATCAAGCGTCAGCCAGGCGCCCAGTCGACCCAGGACAGCGAACTGCCGTCGGGCCTGCAACTGGGTACCGGTGTGCGCATTGTCGGCACGCAGAAGAACTTCAACGCCGGCAGCCTGCAAACCACCGAGCAGCCGCTGGACATGGCCATCGACGGTCGCGGTTTCTTCCAGATCCTGCAACCGGACGGCACCACGTCCTATACCCGCGACGGTACCTTCCACCTGGACTCCAACGGCCAGATCGTCAACGCCAGCGGCTTTGCCCTGGAACCGGCGATTGTCATTCCGAACGACGCCCAGACCTTCACCGTCGGCAAGGACGGCACCGTGTCCATCACCGTCGCCGGCAACCCGGCTTCCCAGGTGATCGGCAACCTGCAAACTGCCGACTTCATCAACCCGGCCGGCCTGCAAGCGGTGGGTAACAACCTGTTCCTGGAAACGGCCGCCAGTGGTGCACCGCAAGTCGGTACCCCGGGCCTGGCCGGTTTCGGTACCACCCTGCAGAACACTCTTGAAACGTCCAACGTCAGCACCGTTGAAGAGATGGTCAACATGATCACCACTCAGCGCGCCTACGAGATGAACTCCAAGGTGATCTCCACCGCCGACCAGATGCTCTCGTTCGTAACGCAGAATCTGTAATCAAGTCTATGAGGCGGTCATGCGACCGCCTGCAACACCGTGAGGTAAGGGTCATGAATCGCTTCGTTTCTGTTCTGGCATTGAGTGGGATCACTGTGCTCGCCGGCTGTGTCGGTCCGACACCCAAGCCCAATGATCCTTACTACGCCCCGGTGTTGCCGCGCACGCCGTTGCCGGCTGCGGCGAACAACGGTTCGATCTACCAGGCCGGTTTCGAGCAGAACCTCTATAGCGACCGCAAGGCGTTTCGCGTGGGTGACATCATCACCATCACGCTGAACGAGAGGACCCAGGCCAGCAAAAACGCCAACTCGCAAATTGGCAAGAACAGCAAGGCCAGCATCGGCCTGAGCTCGCTGTTCGGCTCCACCCCCAGCACCAACAACCCGTTCGGCAGTGGCGACCTGAGCCTCGACGCCGGCTACGAAGGCGACCGCTCGACCAAAGGTGACAGCAAGGCCGCGCAGGGCAACACCCTGACCGGTTCGATCACCGTGACCGTGGCTGACGTGTTGCCCAACGGCATCATCGCGGTACGTGGCGAGAAGTGGATGACGCTGAACACCGGTGATGAACTGGTGCGAATTGCCGGGCTGGTGCGCGCTGACGATATCTCCACCGACAACACCGTGTCGTCGACCCGTGTCGCCGATGCGCGCATCACCTATTCGGGCACCGGTTCGTTTGCCGATGCGAGTCAGCCAGGCTGGTTCGACCGTTTCTTCCTCAGCCCGCTGTTCCCTTTCTAGGTGGCTTTCCAGTTGAGCATGTTGAACTTTAGACACCTGATGGTGGCTGCCCTGATGCTGTCCGCATCCTTCAGCGCTCAAGCCGAGCGGCTGAAGGACATCGCCAGCATTTCCGGCGTGCGTTCCAACCAATTGATCGGCTACGGCCTGGTGGTCGGGCTTAACGGCACCGGTGACCAGACGACGCAAACCCCGTTCACCCTGCAAACCTTCAACAACATGCTTTCGCAATTCGGCATCAAGGTGCCGCCGGGTTCGGGCAACGTGCAGTTGAAGAACGTCGCGGCGGTGTCGATCAGTGCCGACCTGCCGGCGTTCGCCAAACCGGGACAGCAGATCGACATTACCGTAGCGTCCATCGGTAACTCCAAGAGCCTGCGTGGTGGCACCTTGCTGCTGACGCCGCTCAAGGGTATCGACGGCAACGTCTATGCGGTGGCCCAGGGTAACCTGGTGGTGGGCGGTTTCGATGCCGAAGGCCGCGACGGTTCGAAAATCACGGTCAACGTTCCGTCGGCCGGTCGCATCCCTGGCGGTGCGTCGGTTGAACGAGCCGTGCCGAGCGGTTTCAACCAGGGCAACAGCCTGACCCTGAACCTCAATCGATCCGACTTCACCACGGCCAAGCGCATCGTCGACAAGATCAACGACATGCTCGGCCCTGGCGTGGCGCAAGCCATCGACGGCGGGTCGATCCGCGTGACTGCGCCGCTCGATCCGAGCCAGCGTGTCGACTATCTGTCGATCCTCGAAAACCTCGAAATCGATCCGGGCCAGGCGGTGGCGAAAGTCATCATCAACTCCCGTACCGGCACCATCGTGATCGGTCAGAACGTCAAGGTTTCCCCGGCCGCCGTCACTCATGGCAGCCTCACCGTGACCATCACCGAAGACCCGATCGTCAGCCAGCCCGGCCCTCTGTCCAATGGCCAGACCGCCGTGGTGCCGCGCTCGCGGGTCAACGCCGAGCAGGAAGCCAAGCCGATGTTCAAGTTCGGCCCGGGCACCACCCTCGACGAAATCGTCCGTGCGGTGAACCAGGTCGGCGCAGCGCCGGGTGACCTGATGGCCATCCTCGAAGCTCTGAAGCAGGCCGGCGCGTTGCAAGCCGACCTGATCGTGATTTAAGGACGGCGATCCTATGGACATGTTCAAGAGTGGGCGGGTCAGCAGCAGCGATTCGGGTGCGTTTTCCGACCTGAACCGACTGAACCAGCTCAAGGTCGGCGACAAGAACAGTGACGCCAACATGCGCAAAGTGGCGCAGGAATTCGAATCGCTGTTCCTCGGCGAGATGCTCAAGTCCATGCGCTCGGCCACCGAAGCGCTGGGCAAGGACAACCCGCTCAACACCGCCGAGGCCAAGCAGTATCAGGAAATGTACGACCAGCAACTGGCCGTTTCCATGTCCCGCGAGGGCGGTGGCATCGGGCTCGCGGACGTGCTGATGCGACAGATGTCGAAGAACAAACCGCTGGCGCCTGGTGAAGCGGCGACGTTGTCCGCTGCCAAGCAGGAGGCTGCGAAAGCCGCTGCGCATACGCCGATCGCGGCGGGCACGGTGGCGGTCAACGGGCCGCTGTCGCGAGTCAACGGTCAGCGTCCGTTGTGGGCTTCACGCTCGGTCAGTGCACCGACAGGCGAGGGTGCTCACATCAATGACATGGCATTGATCAATCAGCGGCGCCTGGCATTGCCACCGAAACTGGCTGATCGCTTGCTCGCCGGTCTGGTGCCTTCCGCCACGCCGACAGCGACGGCGAGTGCGGCCGTCAACAAGACGGCATTGCCGGAGCGCACCGTTATCTCCGGTACCGGGCCTTTGTATAACGGTGACTGGTTGGCCAATGCGCAGGCGGCAGCGAACGGCGGCTTGCAGATTCACGGTCGCGCCATCGCGCAGATTCCACTGGCGCCAGCGAAAAAAGCGTTCAGCTCAGCAGACGAATTCGTCAACACCATGCTGCCGATGGCCAAGGAAGCGGCCGAGCGCATTGGTGTCGATCCGCGTTACCTGGTGGCCCAGGCTGCCCTGGAAACCGGCTGGGGCAAATCGGTCATGCGCGCCCAGGACGGCAGCAGCAGTCACAACCTGTTCGGCATCAAGGCCAGCAGCAGTTGGAAGGGGGATTCGGCGCGAGCGATCACCAGCGAATTCCGAAATGGCGAGATGGTCAAGGAGACGGCCGAGTTCCGTTCCTATGCCTCTTACAAGGACAGTTTCCATGACCTTGTGACGTTGTTGCAGACGAATAATCGCTATCAAGATGTCGTGAAGTCGGCCGATAACCCAGAACAGTTTGTACGCGAGTTGCAAAAGGCCGGTTACGCAACCGACCCGGACTACGCAAGCAAGATTTCGCAGATAGCCAAGCAGATGACGAGTTACCAGAACTACGCTGCGGCGGGCGTTTCCACCACGCCTTTATAGGCATAAGGTCATAAGGTCTGAACCATGAGTTTGCTCAACATCGGAATGTCGGGTTTGTCCGCTAGCCACGCTTCGTTGGTGACTACCGGTAATAACATTTCCAACGTCGATACCGTCGGGTACTCGCGCCAACAAACCGTGCAGAACAGCAAAAATTCTATTCAGCACGGCAATGTGTTCATTGGCACCGGTACTACGCTGGCCGATGTGCGTCGGGTGTACAACAGCTACCTCGATGCGCAGTTGCAGACCACTACCTCACTCAACAGCGATGCCCAGGCCTATCTGGGACAGGCGACCCAGGTCGACAAGTTGCTGTCCGACAGCGGCACCGGTGTGACCAAGACCTTGCAATCGTTCTTCGCGTCCTTGCAGACCCTGGCCGGCAACTCCAACGACAACGCCGCACGCCAGGCATTGTTGACCAATGCTCAGGGCCTGAGCAGCCGCTTCAACGCGATCTCCCAGCAGTTGAAACAGCAGGGGTCGTACATCAACGATCAGTTGGGCTCGATGGCCGAACAGGTCAACAAACTGGCGTCGACCGTCGCGGCCTACAACAAAAAAATCGCCGAAGTCAGCGGTTCGGGTGGCACCCCCAACGAACTGCTGGACCAGCGCAACGAAACCATTCGCCAGCTCAACGAGCTGGTCGGTACTCAGGTGACTGAAACCGAAGGCCGCCTCGATATCTATCTGGGCAGCGGCCAGCCACTGGTGGTCGGTGATACGGTCAACACATTGCGCGTGGCGCCGGATCCTGCCGATCCCACTCGTTCCGCGATCATCATGGATCGCAATGGCTCGTCGGTGGATATCACGTCGGTGATGAGCGGCGGCGAGATGGGCGGTCTGGTGCGTTATCGCAACGAAGTGCTGACGCCAGCCGTCAATGGCCTGGGTCGCATCGCCATGGTCGTGGCCGATCAGGTCAACAAGCAGTTGGGCCAGGGCCTGGATCAGAACGGCAACTTCGGCGCGAATCTGTTCAACAACATCAACAGCTTGAAAGCCATCAGCGAGCGCAGCATCGCCAACGCCGGCAACAACCCGGCATCCGGTAACCTGAACGTCACCATCAAGGACACCAGCAAACTGGCGGCCAGTGATTATCAGGTGACCATCACCGCGACCGGTTACAACGTGCGTCGCCTGTCGGATAACTCCGACATGGGCAACTTCGCTTTTGCGACACCGCCTGCCGCCGATCCGGTTATCGATGGTTTCAGCCTGAGCATCAATTCGGGCACCGTGGCCGTCGGCGATTCGTTCAAGATCACCCCGACCCGCAGCTCTGCCGCCGACATGACCACGGTCATGACCGACACCAAGACCCTGGCCACGTCCGCGCCACTGACGTCGACCAAAGCGTCGGGCAATGACGGTACCGGTGCTGTCAGCCAGCCGAACCTGACAACGTCTCTGGATATCTACGATCCGGTCCAGCGCCTGGAAGTGCAGACGGCGGTCAAGGCTTCGATGCCTGTTCGCATGCTGATGACCAGCGCCACGGCGTATGAAGTGTTCGACTCCAAGGGCAACAGCATTGGTACGGGCAACATCGTCCCCGGTCAGAACAACGACCTGAACATTGCCGTGCCTTACACCGATGCCGGCGGCAACGCCAAAACCTTCAATGTGGCAATGACGGTCAGCGGTAGCCCAGCCTCGGGCGACAGTTTCAACATTGCCATGACGGCGGCCGACAGCACCGACAACCGCAACGCGCAGTCGCTGCTCGCCCTGCAAACCAAGGCTACGATCGGCGCCAGCGCCACCAGCCCGGGCGTGAGTTTTACTGAAGCTTATGGTGGTCTGGTGACGACCGTGGGTTCCCTCACCAAGCAAGCTCAGCTGGATGGCACGGCCACCGACACCATTCTGACCGGTGCGCGCAATGCCCGTGACTCGCTGTCGGGCGTCGACCTCGATGAAGAGGCGGGCAACCTGACCAAATACCAGCAGTACTACACGGCCTCTTCGCAGATCATCAAGACTGCGCAGGAAATTTTCAGCACCCTGAT
Organism: Pseudomonas sp. TNT2022 ID1044; assembly: GCF_028656895.1. NCBI lineage: Bacteria > Pseudomonadati > Pseudomonadota > Gammaproteobacteria > Pseudomonadales > Pseudomonadaceae > Pseudomonas > Pseudomonas sp. TNT2022 ID1044. The sequence continues at coordinate 148,707 of NZ_JAMDHB010000007.1, forward strand.
CAATGCCCTTTAAGGAGCCGTAGAACATGCGCATTTCTACCGCACAGTATTACGCCACGACGGCCGCCAACTATTCTCGCAACCTCCAGAATGTGATGAAGACGGCCGAGCAGGCCAGTAGCGGCGTCAAGCTCGAAACGGCGGCGGATGATCCTGTCGGTGCGGCCCGTCTTCTGCAACTTGAGCAGCAGAAAGCCATGCTGGGTCAGTACACCACCAACATCAGCGCGCTGGGCACCGCCCAGGCGCAGGAAGAAAGCGTGCTGGACAGCATCAATAATGTGCTGCAAAAAGTCAGCGAGTTGGCGATTCGGGCGGGTGGTGGTTCGTTGAACGACGATGATCGCAAGTCCATCGCCGCTGAACTCAAACAGTCCGAAGAGCAATTGCTGAGCCTGATGAACAGCAAGGACGCCAACGGCAAGTTCATTTTCTCCGGTGCCAGCAATAACACTCAGCCGTTCGTGCGCAATAGTGACGGCACTTACAGCTATCAGGGCGACCAGACCCAGCTGGAATTGAAGATCGGCGATTCGATGTCCCTGGGGCTGAACGATACCGGTTGGGAAGTTTTCCAGCAGGCGATCAACGCCGCTCGCAGCACCACCACCATGACTGCGCCGGCCGTCAATGACGGGCGGGTTGACTTGTCCCCGGGTCTGGTCAGTTCCGGCCCGGCCTTCGATGCGAGTTTCCGCAACGGCCAGCCTTACACCATGGCGTTCACCAGCAGTACGCAGTTTGTGATTACCGATGCTCTGGGTAATGACGTGACGGCTGAGGCAACCGGTGGCGGCAAGTTTGATCCGAATGTCAAGGGTGGTTCCGACGTCAACTTCCGTGGCGTGACCTTCAAGCTGGACATCACTTTCCAGGCTGGCGACACTCCGGCTGACTCGGCTTCCGCTGATGCGGTGATCGCCGGTCACAGCTTCCAGTTGGCGGCCAAGCCGGACAGCTTCGTCGCCAATCGTGCCCCGGGTAATGCCTCGACAGCGATCATCACCCAGACCGCGGTGACCAATGCTGCCGATTACCAGAGCTTCTTCCCGGAAGGCGGAGCGGTGCTGAAGTTCACGGGGCCCGGGACCTTCGAGCTCTATACCCGCCCTTTGACCAGCACCAGCACTCCGGTCACCACCGGGACTGTGGTGGCTGGCGTGGCGACCGCGGCTGGTGTGAGCTTCACTTTGGGTGGTACACCGCCTACGCCAGCGGCAGGCGATCAATTTGATATCGCGGTCAATACCCACCAGACCCAGAACGTACTCGATACTATTAGTCAGCTGCGTTCGGCGCTTGATGCGCCAACCCAAGGCAACCCTGTCGCCCAACGTTTTCTGGAAGACACCGTTGCTTCAGCCATTGCCAACCTGAATAACTCGAAAAACCAGGTCGACCTGGCGCGCGGCGCGATCGGTGCACGGGGTAATGTGATGGATATGCAGGCAGACCAGAATACGAGCTCCGGTCTGATCAACGAATCGTCGGGCAACGCGATCAAGAATACCGACCCGGCCGAAGTGCTGACACGCCTGACCTTGCAGCAAACCATGCTGAACGCCGCGCAACTGGCGTTCGCCAAGGTTTCCCAGTTGAGCCTGTTCAACAAGCTTTGAGTCGGTCTTGACCGCTCGCGGCCAGTCCCTGTCATAGGGGGCTGGCTTTTTTTTGCTTTTTTTTCAGCCGGTGGCGGAGCTGAAGAGGCGGGATCTGGACCATAAAATCAAATAAAGCACCGATCTCTGAGTGACCCGTCAGTCAAAACGCGCATCTTCACTGTATCCTGTCTGCGGGCGGTGAAAGGTGGCGGACTGTTCAAGGCGTTTGCTTGAGCGCCGACGATGCCAGGCCCTGACTGTAGACGCCCTCGATTCAGCGAGCGGCGATGTTCAGCTGTTTATTATTGGGAAGCCATAATGATTGGCATAAAAAATATTGCGAGTTACGTGCCGGCAACCGGGGTTGATAACTACGCCCAGGGTGCAAAGTTCGACAAGGATGAAACCTTCATCCTTGGCAAGATCGGTTCGGCTTTTCTGCCGCGCATGGATGCCGATCAGGAAACGTCCGACCTGTGTGTCGAAGCCGCCAACGCGCTGTTCGCCGCCAGTCCAGCGCTCAAGCGTGAATCCATCGACTGCCTGATCGTCGTCACCCAGAACGGTGATGAAGAAGGGCTGCCGCACACCGCTGCGATCGTTCAGGACAAGTTGGGCCTGCCGACCCACGTTGCCGCTTTCGATATTTCCCTCGGCTGTTCCGGCTACGTGTACGGCATCTACGCGATCAAAGGCTTCATGGAAGCGGCGGGGCTGAAAAACGGCCTGCTGATCACCGCTGACCCGTATTCGAAGATCGTCGACCCGGAAGACCGCAACACCACGATGCTGTTCGGCGATGCCGCCACCGCGACCTGGATGGGCGAAAACGCTGTCTGGCAGCTGGGCAAGTCGAAGTTCGGTACCGACGGTTCCGGCGCGCCGCACCTGAAAGTCACCGACGGTGTGTTCTTCATGAATGGCCGCCAGGTGTTCAACTTTGCCTTGCTCAAAGTCCCGGCGCATTTGCATGAGCTGCTGGACGAGTCGAATCTGCAAGCTGGCGACATCGATGCTTTCTGCATTCACCAGGGCAGCGCGGCCATCGTCGATGCCGTGGCGCGTCGTTTCGAAGAAGGCGAGCCGGAGAAGTTCGTCAAGGACATGCTCGAAACCGGCAACACGGTTTCATCGAGCATTCCACTGCTGTTGCAGAACCACGTATTCGATTCCAAATGGACGCGCGTGGCGATCAGCGGCTTTGGCGTGGGCCTTTCGTGGGGATCGGCGATTCTTTATCGCGGCTGATCAACCCAAACGCAGGCACAAAAAAACGCCCGGCAACCCACGTTGCCGGGCGTTTTGCGTTTTTCTGGCGCCGATTTTTTGTCTGTAAAGCCTTGAAAATAAAGGGCTGGCACGCTGCCATTAAAAAATTCGAAAAAACCCCTCAAGCAAACGGGTCCCACGACGATAACTATTACGTAGGTTCTCTAGGCCAAACCCGACGGATGTCAGGGCCGGAAGCCGAAGTATCCATCCAACGAGGATTTCGTCATGGCTTTAACAGTAAACACCAACCTTGCATCGCTGAACGTTCAAAAGAACCTGACCCGTTCCTCCGACGCTCTGCAAACTTCGATGCAACGCCTGTCTTCCGGCCTGCGTATCAACAGCGCTAAAGATGACGCTGCTGGCCTGCAAATTTCCAACCGTCTGACCAGCCAGATCAACGGCCTGCAGACCGCTATCAAGAACGCCGGTGACGGTATCTCCATCGCGCAAACTGCTGAAGGCGCGATGCAAGAGTCCACCAACATCCTGCAGAAAATGCGTACCCTGGCTCTGGCTTCCGCGAACGGCTCGCCAAGCGCTGAAGACCGTAAGTCGAACAACGCTGAATACCAGGCACTGACTGCTGAACTGACCCGTATCGCTACCACCACTACCTTCGGTGGTCGTAACCTGCTGGACGGTTCTTTCGGTACTACCCAGTTCCAGGTAGGCGCCAACGCCAACCAGACCATCAACATGTCTCTGGGCGACGTATCGGCTAACAACATCGGCTCCCAGCAGCTGAAGTCCGTGGCTATCGCACCAAGCGCTACCGGCGTTGCCGGCGGTGCACTGGCTATCACCGGTGGTGGCCAGACCGCTAACGTAACTGTTGCTGCAGGCCAGTCTGCCAAGGCTACCGCTGCTCAACTGAACGGCGCTATCGGTGGCCTGTCGGCTACTGCCAGCACTGAAGCCCAGTTCACTGTAAACACCGCTGCGATCCTGGCTGCTACCCCTGCCAGCGCTAACTTCACTATCCAGGTAGGCAGCGGCACCGCAGTCAACATGGTTGGTGTTACTGACACCGCAGGCCTGGCTGACCAACTGAAGTCCAACGCTGCGAAGCTGGGTATCAGCGTTAACTACAACGCCACCACCAACAACCTGGAAGTCAAGTCGGATACCGGTGAGAACATCACCCTGAACGCTGGCGACGCCGGCGCAATCGCTGGTATCAGCGTTGCCGCGAAAAACGGTGCTGGTGTTTATGGTGCTGCTGTTCCTGCTGCCGCTACCGCCATCCAGGTGACCGGTGCCGTATCCCTGAACTCCACCAACAGCTACTCGCTGAGCGGTGCTGGTGCAACCGGTCTGTTCGTTGCTGCCGGTACTACCGTCAGCTCGGCCAAAACCACCGTCAACAACACTGACGTGACCACTGCTACCAACGCGCAAAACGCTGTTGATGTGATCACCCAGGCTATCGCCAACATCGACTCCCAGCGTGCTGACCTCGGTGCTGTACAAAACCGTTTCGACAGCACTGTGGCCAACCTGCGCAGCATCTCGGACAACTCCACTGCTGCTCGTGGCGTGATCCAGGACGTCGACTTCGCGTCGGAAACTGCTCAGCTGACCAAGCAACAAACCCTGCAACAGGCTTCCACCGCGATCCTGTCCCAGGCTAACCAGCTGCCATCCGCTGTACTGAAGCTGCTTCAGTAATTCCAGCGCTTGGTGACTGACGGAAGGGCGCGTTTACGTGCCCTTTCGTCTTTTCCGTGATGAGGAGATTTAGCATGGACATGAGCGTCAAGTTGAACCTGTCTTATCCGGCCGTTGCGCCGCAGAGCGCAGTGTCGAGTGTTACCGCCAATCAGGATCAGCCCAAGGTTGAAGCTGTTGCGTCATCGGGCTCAGAGCCCAAGCGTGACGACCTGCAAAAAGCCGTGACCGATATCCAGGAATTTGTCCAGGCTGCCCAGCGCAAACTGGATTTTTCCATTGATGATTCCTCCGGCCGGATCGTGGTCAAGGTTATCGCCACCGAGACCGGTGACGTGATTCGCCAGATCCCCTCGGAAACCGCATTGAAACTGGCACAAAGCCTATCGGACGCCAGTAGTTTGTTGTTTGACGACAAAGTCTGAACTGGCATGAATTTTGTTGCTGTCGCTGATTAAGATGCGCTTAGTCAAGAAGTCGGCAGCCACTGGATAAGGAGAGAGATGATGGCGGGTACAACGGTTAGCGGTATTGGTTCGAATATCGATACCCAGTCGATCGTGAAGTCTTTGGTGGACGCGGAACGAGCGCCCAAGCAAACGCAGATCAACAATCAGACGCTGAAAGCAACCACCTCGCTGTCGTCCATCGGCAAAATCCAGGCAGCGCTGGACGCCTTCCGCAGCGCGTTGGAAAACATGAAAACCGCATCCAGCTTCAGTGGCTTGAGCGGTACGTCTTCCGATGAAAAAGTCGCGACGGTGACCACCGGTAACGGCGCGGCGGCGGGTAGTTTCTCGCTGACGGTGTCTCAGATGGCCACGGCTTCCAAGATCTCCACCAAGGTTTTTGCGGGCGGCGCTTCTTCTGTGGTCAATGCCGGTACAGTACCGAGCACGATGACCATCAAGCAGGGCAGTGACAGCTTTGATATCAGTATTCCTGCTGGCGCGACGTTGCAGCAGGTACGTGATTCGATCAACTCGCAATATGCCAACAAGGGCTTGAGCGCCAACATCCTGACCGACGCCAACGGCTCGCGAATGGTGCTGACCTCAACCAATACCGGTGTCGGTTCCGATCTGACCGTGACGGGGAACTCCGGCCTGGAAGCCGGTACTTCGGTGCTCGCTACACCGCAGAATGCCAAGTACGTCCTCGATGGCGTGGCCATGGAGTCCAAGTCCAACACGATCGCCGACGCCGTGAGCGGGATCACTGTCAAGTTGACCGGTGTTTCCACCATTCCTAACGGTGGCAGCGTGGTGTCGCCTACCACGATTACCGTGGCGGCCAGCACATCGACACTGAAGTCGGCAGTCAAAGGATTTGTCGATACCTACAATGCGCTGATCAAGGCGTCCAATGCCGAGACTCAGGTCACCACCAATGCCGATGGCTCGGTAACGTCGGGCGCGCTCACTGGTGATGCTTCTTTGCGTTCATTGATGTCAGCGGTGCGCACAGAGCTGAACGCGATGGGTGGGACGGGGCAGTTGAAGTCGCTGGCTCAGTTCGGCGTTAAAACCGATCAGAAGACCGGGATGCTCTCCGTCGATGACAAATTGTTCGACGCAGCGGCCCTGACTAACGCCGCCGACATCAACGGTATCTTCACCGGCGACAAAGGTTTGCTGGCCCGTATGAAGAGCGCCACCGATAGCTTCGCCCTGAGCAAGACCGGTGTGTTTGCTGCCCGTTCGGCTACCCTGACCGACAGCCTGAACGATCTGAAAAAGCAGCAGGATTCCCTCGATGCACGGATGGCCAGCCTGCAAACCAGCCTGACCGCCAAGTACACCGCCATGGACTCCCTGGTAGCCAAGCTGCGTGCCCAGAGCGACAGCATCATGACCACGCTTAATGCGCTCAATAATCCGAAAGACAACTGATTCGGATCAGGTATAAAAAACCCAGGCTGTCTGTTAGGGCAGTGCCTGGGTTTTTTCTTTGGTGGTCGGACTGGGTTAAAGTTATGTGCTGCTCAGTCGACATAATGATCAGAGCCATCCTTTTTCAGTTGTTGTCTGTCACGAGGTAGAAACATGAACCCCATGAGAGCCCTTCGCCAATACCAGAAGGTCAATTCCCATGCTCAGATCTCTGAAGCCAATCCTCATCGCCTGGTACAGTTGCTGATGGAGGGTGGTCTGGACCGTATGGCTCAGGCCAAGGGCGCGATGGAGCGGGGCGACATCGCACTCAAGGGGTTGATGATGGGCAAGGCCGTGGACATCATCATCGGCCTGCGCGATGGCTTGAATCCGGAAAAGACTGATGACCCGGCCTCGTTGCAGCAGCTCGACAATCTTTACGCCTACATGATGACGCGGCTGATGGAAGCCAATCGGGACAACAATGCCGAAATCATCGACGAAGTCTCCGGTCTGCTGGAAACCCTGAAAAGCGGCTGGGATGCCATTGCCAATCAATAGGCCCAAAAGCCTGAGGATGACGTCATGAGTCAAGCACTGCAGCGGATCGAAGAAACCCGTGAAGCCCTGGTCGACGCCCTGGCGGCGCGAAACTGGGATGCCATCGGTGAGCTGGATGCAGCTTGCCGGGAGTGCGTCGATGAGGTGCTCAGCGAAGCGCCGATCGATGAAGACGCGGTGCGTGCGAATCTGGAAGGGTTATTGGCGGTGTACAAAGACTTGCTGACGGCGACGATGGGCGAGCGTCAGGCGATAGTCGACGAGATGTCGCAGATCAACCAAGCACAAAAGGCATCAAAGGTTTACCATCTGTTTGGTTAATTGACGCCAGTTAATCCAAACAAAGTGCGCCATAAATTTGACTGTGCACGGTTTTTTGACTTAACTAGTGGCTGTTCCAGATTTCAGTCGTCTTCAGGCATATGTATGCCTGCAAGCGTTTAGCTTGCCCCAGCATTTTGGGCATCGAGTTGACTAGGGAAGTTGCTATTGCATGTGGCGTGAAACCAAAATTCTGCTGATTGATGACGATAGCGTCCGCCGCCGCGACCTGGCGGTGATTTTAAATTTTCTCGGTGAAGAAAATTTACCCTGCGGTAGCCATGACTGGCAGCAGGCTGTCGGCTCTTTGTCGTCTAGTCGAGAAGTAATCTGTGTCCTCATCGGGACGGTCAATGCTCCTGGTGCGCTTCTGGGCTTGCTAAAGACACTGTCGACATGGGATGAGTTCCTTCCGGTTTTGCTAATGGGCGATAATTCTTCCATTGACTTGCCTGAAGACCAGCGTCGGCGGGTCCTTTCGACCCTCGAAATGCCGCCGAGCTACAGCAAATTGCTCGACTCCCTGCACCGTGCCCAGGTCTATCGCGAGATGTACGACCAGGCCCGCGAGCGCGGTCGTCATCGCGAACCCAATCTTTTCCGCAGCCTTGTCGGCACCAGTCGGGCGATTCAGCACGTCCGTCAGATGATGCAGCAAGTAGCCGACACCGATGCCAGCGTGCTGATCCTTGGTGAGTCCGGTACCGGCAAGGAAGTGGTTGCGCGCAACCTGCATTACCATTCCAAGCGCCGTGAAGCGCCGTTCGTACCGGTCAACTGCGGGGCGATCCCGGCCGAGTTGCTGGAAAGTGAATTGTTCGGCCACGAGAAGGGCGCTTTCACCGGCGCGATCACCAGCCGTGCGGGACGCTTTGAACTGGCCAACGGCGGCACGCTGTTCCTCGATGAAATCGGCGACATGCCGCTGCCGATGCAGGTCAAGCTGCTGCGCGTATTGCAGGAGCGCACCTTCGAGCGCGTGGGCAGCAACAAGACCCAGAGCGTCGACGTGCGCATCATTGCCGCGACCCACAAGAATCTCGAAAGCATGATCGAGATCGGCACCTTCCGCGAAGACTTGTACTATCGCCTGAACGTGTTCCCGATCGAGATGGCGCCGCTGCGCGAGCGCGTCGAAGATATTCCGCTGTTGATGAACGAGCTGATCTCGCGCATGGAGCACGAGAAGCGCGGTTCGATTCGCTTCAACTCTGCTGCCATCATGTCCCTGTGTCGTCATGGCTGGCCGGGCAACGTTCGCGAGCTGGCGAATCTGGTGGAACGGATGGCGATCATGCACCCGTACGGTGTGATCGGCGTGGTCGAGCTGCCGAAGAAGTTCCGCTACGTCGACGACGAAGACGAGCAATTGGTCGACACCCTGCGCAGTGATCTCGAAGAGCGCGTGGCGATCAATGGGCACACGCCGGACTTCAGTGCTGGCGCCATGTTGCCGCCAGAGGGGCTGGACCTGAAGGACTACCTGGGGGGTCTGGAGCAGGGGCTGATTCAACAGGCGCTCGATGATGCCAACGGCATCGTGGCGCGTGCTGCCGAACGCCTGCGAATTCGACGCACCACGCTGGTGGAGAAGATGCGCAAGTACGGCATGAGTCGCCGCGATGGTGATGAACAGGCGGATGATTGACGCCCGTTTTTCAAGTCATTCATTAATAGGCGGTTTTTTTTAGGCACGGGTATTGCTACATCCCTCGCAACGTTCCGTTTCACTGACGGTCAGCCAAGCGAGAGAACACGATGCCCCAAGCCGCCCAGATGTCTCATGTCCCTGACGCCCTGGGGCAATCATCGTCCGTAGAGCAGGCCAGCCGGCTTGGCCTCGAGCAGGCGTTCGCACTGTTCAACCAGATGTCGAGTCAATTGACCGACTCCTACAGCATGCTTGAGGCGCGGGTTACCGAGCTCAAGGGTGAACTGGCGGTCGTCAGTGCCCAGCGCATGCAGGAGCTGGCGGAAAAAGAACGCCTGGCCAACCGTCTGCAAAACCTCCTCGATCTGTTGCCCGGTGGCGTCATCGTCATCGACGCTCAAGGCATCGTGCGCGAAGCCAATCCGGCGGCTTGCGAGTTGCTCGGCCTGCCGCTCGAAGGTGAGCTGTGGCGCCATGTCATTGCCCGCTGCTTTGCGCCGCGTGAAGACGATGGTCATGAAGTTTCCCTGAAGGACGGCCGACGCCTGTCGATTGCCACGCGTTCGCTGGACGCCGAGCCCGGGCAACTGGTGCTGCTCAACGACCTGACTGAAACCCGCCATCTACAGGATCAACTGGCTCGGCATGAGCGCCTGTCGTCCCTGGGGCGCATGGTTGCCTCGCTGGCCCATCAGATTCGTACTCCCTTGTCCGCTGCGTTGCTCTACGCCAGCCATTTGACTGAGCAAGCGTTGCCGGTCGAGACCCAGCAACGTTTCGCCGGACGTCTCAAGGAACGCTTGCACGAGCTGGAGCATCAGGTGCGCGACATGCTGGTGTTCGCGCGCGGCGAGTTGCCGTTGACCGATCGCGTCACCCCCAGGCAATTGATGCAGTCGCTGCAGGCCGCGGCACTGACCCACGTGCAGGATCTGCCGATTCGCTGGCAATGCGACAGCCATGTCGGCGACCTGCTATGCAATCGCGACACCCTGGTCGGCGCCATCCTCAACCTTATCGAAAATTCCATTCAGGCCAGTGCCGGCGACGTGCGCTTGAAAGTGCATCTGTATGCCCGCGACGACCAGTTGCGCGTGTGTGTCAGCGATAGCGGCAGCGGAATCGACGGCGCTGTGCTGGCGCGTCTGGGTGAGCCGTTTTTCACCACCAAGGCCACCGGAACCGGGCTCGGCCTGACCGTGGTCAAGGCCGTTGCCCGTGCTCATCAGGGAGAATTGCACCTGCGTTCGCGGATCGGTCGCGGCACGTGCGCGCAGGTGATCCTGCCGCTTTTTGTCAGCGAAAGAAGCAACGCTCAGGGAGCGGAGTGAAGGTCATGGGTATCAAGGTTCTACTGGTCGAGGATGACCGCGCGCTACGCGAGGCGCTGGCCGATACGTTAGTGCTCGCCGGTCACGATTACAAAGCCGTTGGTTGCGCCGAGGACGCCTTGGTGGCGGTCGAAACCGAGGCGTTCAATCTGGTGGTCAGCGACGTCAACATGCCGGGCATGGACGGGCATCAACTGCTCGGGCTGCTGCGGGCGCGTCAGCCGCAACTGCCGGTGTTGCTGATGACCGCGCACGGTGCTGTGGAGCGGGCGGTCGACGCCATGCGCCAAGGCGCGGCTGATTACCTGGTCAAGCCGTTCGAGGCCAGGGCCTTGCTCGATCTGGTGGCGCGGCATGCGCTGGGCAGTCTCGGCGCCAGCGACAGCGAAGGGCCGATTGCTGTCGAGCCGGCCAGTGCGCAATTGCTGGAATTGGCCGCGCGAGTGGCGCGCAGTGATTCCACGGTGTTGATCTCCGGTGAGTCCGGCACGGGCAAGGAAGTGTTGGCGCGCTACATTCACCAGCACTCGCACCGCGCCAGCCAGCCGTTCATTGCGATCAACTGCGCGGCGATTCCGGACAACATGCTCGAGGCCACGCTGTTTGGTCACGAGAAGGGCTCGTTCACCGGCGCCATTGCGGCGCAAGCCGGCAAGTTCGAGCAGGCTGATGGCGGGACCATCCTGCTCGACGAAATCTCCGAAATGCCCCTCGGTCTGCAAGCCAAGCTGTTGCGCGTGTTGCAGGAGCGCGAGGTTGAGCGAGTCGGTGCGCGCAAGCCCATCACGCTGGATATTCGTGTGGTCGCCACCACCAACCGGGATTTGGCCGGGGAAGTCGCGGCGGGGCGTTTCCGTGAAGATCTCTATTATCGACTGTCGGTTTTCCCGCTCGCCTGGCGACCGCTGCGCGAACGCACCGCCGATATTCTGCCGCTGGCCGAGCGGCTGCTGGTCAAACACGTCAATAAAATGAAGCATGCCGCGGCGAGACTGTCACCGGAGGCCCAGGCGTGTCTGATCGGTTACCCCTGGCCGGGCAATGTGCGCGAACTGGATAACGCAATTCAACGCGCGTTGATCCTGCAACAGGGCGGCGTGATTCAGCCTCAGGATTTCTGCCTGGCCGGGCCGGTGGCCTGCGCGCCGCTGCCGACCCTGGCGCCAGCATCGACAACGATGCGGACGGTGGAAGTTGACGCGGAATCCGCCGGGGCGTTGGGCGATGACCTGCGACGTCGCGAGTTCCAGATGATCATCGACACCCTGCGCACTGAGCGCGGCCGCCGCAAGGAAGCCGCCGAGCGCCTGGGCATCAGCCCGCGCACCTTGCGCTACAAGCTGGCGCAGATGCGCGATGCCGGAATGGATGTCGAGGCGTATTTGTTCGCCACCTGACCCGGTCCCGGCAGCAGCGCGGCTCAAAATCCGCAAATGGCTTTTGTAGGACGCAGGCACGGAGCTGGCACCCTTGTTGCTAACACCTCATTACCCGCCGAGTGAGTGTCAAAAAATTGCGGGTCGCCAAAGAGAGAAATCATGAGCCAAGGTATTGAATTCAATCGGTTGATGCTGGATATGCGTGCCATGCAAATGGACGCCATGTCTGCGCCGAAATCGACTGCCGCCGTCCCTGAACTGAATGGCAGCAGCTTTTCCGACATGCTCGGTCAGGCCGTCAATAAAGTGAACGACACGCAGCAGGCTTCCAGTCAGTTGGCCAGTGCCTTCGAGATTGGCAAGAGCGGCGTTGACCTGACGGACGTGATGATTTCTTCGCAGAAGGCCAGCGTGTCTTTCCAGGCGTTGACCCAAGTGCGTAACAAGCTGGTTCAGGCTTACCAAGACATCATGCAGATGCCGGTTTAAGGACGAGATTGAGTCATGGCAGAAGCAGTCGCCGATAACGTTCCGGCCAAGGCCACTCCAATAGACGGCAAACCGCCGTTGTTTGGTTTGTCCTTCCTGGAAAACCTCTCCGAGATGACCATGCTGCGTCAGGTAGGCCTGTTGGTCGGCCTGGCTGCGAGCGTGGCGATTGGCTTTGCCGTGGTGTTGTGGTCCCAGCAGCCGGACTACCGTCCGCTGTATGGCAGCCTTGCCGGGATGGACGCCAAACAGGTCATGGACACCCTGGCCGCCGCTGATATTCCTTACACCGTTGAACCGAATTCCGGTGCCTTGCTGGTCAAGGCTGAAGACCTGTCCCGCGCGCGCCTCAAGCTCGCGGGCGCTGGTGTCACTCCCAGCGATGGCAACATCGGTTTCGAGATTCTCGATAAAGAGCAAGGCCTGGGCACCAGCCAGTTCATGGAGGCCACCCGTTATCGTCGCGGCCTCGAAGGTGAACTGGCCCGGACCATTTCCAGCCTGAACAACGTCAAGGGCGCCCGCGTGCACCTGGCGATTCCGAAGAGTTCGGTGTTCGTGCGCGACGAGCGCAAGCCGAGTGCTTCGGTACTGGTTGAGCTGTATTCCGGTCGCTCGCTGGAGCCGGGCCAGGTCGTGGCCATCGTCAATCTGGTGGCGACCAGTGTTCCTGAACTGAGCAAGTCGCAGATCACCGTCGTCGACCAAAAGGGCAACCTGCTCTCCGATCAGGCGGAAAACTCCGAGTTGACCATGGCCGGCAAGCAATTCGATTACAGCCGCCGCATGGAAAGCATGCTCACCCAGCGTGTGCATAACATCCTGCAACCGGTGCTGGGCAACGATCGCTATAAAGCCGAAGTCTCGGCCGATGTTGACTTCAGCGCTGTCGAGTCGACGTCCGAACAGTTCAATCCGGATCAACCGGCGCTGCGCAGCGAGCAGTCGGTCAACGAACAACGTACCGCCAGCAATGGCCCGCAAGGTGTACCGGGTGCCCTGAGCAACCAGCCACCCGCGCCGGCCTCTGCGCCGCAAACCACCGCTGGCGCCGCGCCTGCTGCCGGCATGGTGCAGCCAGGTCAGCCGCTGATCGATGCCAACGGCCAGCAAATCATGGACCCGGCCACCGGTCAGCCCATGCTCGCACCGTACCCGGCGGACAAACGTCAACAATCCACCAAGAACTTCGAACTCGACCGTTCCATCAGCCATACCAAGCAGCAACAGGGCCGTCTGAATCGCCTGTCGGTGTCGGTGGTGGTGGATGACCAGGTCAAGATCAACCCGGCCAACGGTGAAACCACCCGCGCGCCGTGGACTGCCGACGAATTGGCGCGTTTCACGCGTCTGGTTCAGGACGCGGTCGGTTTCGATGCCAGCCGTGGTGACAGCGTCAGCGTGATTAACATGCCGTTCTCGGCTGATCGCGGCGAAGTGATCGCCGACATTCCGTTCTACTCCCAGCCTTGGTTCTGGGACATCGTCAAGCAAGTGCTGGGTGTCCTGTTCATTCTGGTGCTGGTGTTCGGCGTGTTGCGTCCGGTGCTCAACAACATCACCGGCGGTGGCAAGGACAAGCAACTGGCCGGCATTGGCAGTGATGTCGAGTTGGGTGGAATGGGCGGCCTGGACGGCGAACTGACCAACGACCGCGTCAGCCTCGGCGGCCCGCAAAGCATCCTGTTGCCGAGCCCGAGCGAAGGCTATGACGCACAGTTGAACGCAATCAAGAGTCTGGTGGCAGAAGACCCGGGTCGTGTGGCCCAGGTCGTGAAAGAGTGGATTAACGCAGATGAGTGATAACCGAGCCGTTGCCGCCAAGTTGTCCAAGGTCGACAAAGCCGCGATTCTGCTGCTGTCCCTTGGTTCCACCGATGCCGCCCAGGTACTGCGCCACATGGGGCCTAAAGAAGTCCAGCGTGTGGGTGTGGCCATGGCGCAAATGGGGAACGTGCACCGCGAGCAGGTCGAACAGGTCATGAGTGAGTTCGTCGACATTGTCGGCGACCAGACCAGCCTGGGCGTCGGCTCCGACGACTACGTACGTAAAATGCTCACCCAGGCACTGGGCGAAGACAAGGCCAACGGCCTGATCGACCGCATCCTGCTGGGCGGCAACACCAGCGGCCTCGACAGCCTGAAATGGATGGAGCCGCGCGCCGTCGCCGATGTGATCCGCTACGAGCACCCGCAGATCCAGGCAATCGTCGTGGCCTACCTCGACCCGGATCAGGCCGGTGAAGTGCTCGGCAACTTCGACCATAAGGTGCGCCTGGACATCATTCTGCGGGTGTCCTCGCTGAACACCGTGCAGCCAGCGGCCCTGAAAGAACTCAACCAGATTCTCGAGAAGCAGTTCTCCGGCAACTCGAACGCATCGCGTACCACCCTGGGTGGCATCAAGCGTGCGGCGGACATCATGAACTTCCTCGACAGTTCGATCGAAGGCCAGCTCATGGACTCGATCCGCGAAGTCGACGAAGACCTGTCCGGTCAGATCGAAGACCTCATGTTCGTGTTCAACAACCTGGCCGATGTCGACGACCGCGGTATCCAGGCATTGCTGCGCGAAGTGTCCTCCGACGTGCTGGTACTGGCCCTCAAGGGTTCCGACGAAGGCGTCAAGGAGAAGATCTTCAAGAACATGTCCAAGCGTGCGGCCGAGCTGTTGCGCGACGACCTCGAGGCCAAAGGCCCGGTGCGCGTCAGCGACGTGGAAACCGCACAGAAAGAAATCCTCACCATCGCCCGCCGTATGGCCGAAGCCGGAGAAATCGTTCTCGGTGGCAAGGGCGGCGAGGAAATGATCTAACACCATGGCCAAGCATGATGATTCACCCACTGACCTGATCCGGGCCAGGGATGTCAGTGGTTTCGATACCTGGGCGCTGCCCAGCTTCGACCCGCCCGCACCCGAGCCGGAACCGGAGCCGGAACCCGAACCGCCGGAAATGGAAGAAGTGCCGCTGGAGGAAGTCCAGCCACTGACCCTCGAAGAACTCGAAAGCATTCGTCAGGAAGCCTATAACGAAGGCTTCGCGGTGGGTGAAAAAGAAGGTTTCCACAGCACCACCCTCAAGGTTCGCCAGGAAGCCGAAGTGGCGCTGTCGGCGAAGATTGCCGGGCTGGAACAGCTGATGGCGCACCTGTTCGAGCCGATCGCCGAACAGGACACACTGATTGAAAAGTCCTTGGTCGACCTTGTGCAGCACATCACCAAACAGGTGATTCAGCGCGAACTGGCCATCGACTCGACGCAGATCGAACACGTCATGCGCGAAGCGCTCAAGCTGTTGCCGTTGGGCGTGGGCAATGTGCGGCTGTACATCAATCCGCAGGATTTCGAGCAGGTCAAGGCCTTGCGCGAACGCCACGAAGAGACCTGGCGCATCGTCGAGGATGAGGCGCTGTTGCCGGGCGGCTGCCGGGTCGAGACCGAACACAGCCGTATCGACGCCTCGGTGGAAACCCGGGTCAAGCAGATTATGGACAAGCTGTTCGATCAGCTCCACGAACAGGCCTTGCACCCCGCTGCGCCGGACGTGAGTCTGGAACTGCCGGTCGAAAAAAAGCCGGCCGCCATCGCCGATCCGGACATTCCCGATGCGCCTTGAACGCACCAGTTTCGCCAAGCGCCTGGGCAGCTACGCCGAGGCCACGGAACTGGCGGGCGCACCGATTCTCGAAGGCCGCCTGTTGCGCATGGTCGGCCTGACCCTCGAAGCTGAAGGCTTGCGCGCGGCCATGGGCAGCCGTTGCATGGTCATCAATGACGACAGCTATCACCCGGTGCAGGTGGAAGCCGAAGTCATGGGCTTTTCCGGCAGCAAAGTCTTTCTGATGCCGGTCGGCAGTGTCGCCGGGATCGCCCCCGGCGCCCGCGTCGTTCCCCTTTCCGATACCGGCCGCTTGCCGATGGGCATGAGCATGCTCGGGCGCGTGCTCGATGGCGCCGGTCGTGCGCTGGACGGCAAGGGCGGGATGAAGGCCGAAGACTGGGTGCCGATGGACGGCCCGACCATCAACCCGCTCAAGCGCGAACCGATCAGCGAGCCGCTCGACGTAGGCATTCGTTGCATCAACGGCATGTTGACGGTCGGTCGCGGTCAGCGTCTTGGTCTGTTCGCCGGTACCGGTGTCGGTAAATCCGTGCTGTTGGGCATGATGACCCGCTTCACCGAGGCCGACATCATCGTCGTCGGGCTGATCGGCGAGCGGGGTCGTGAAGTTAAAGAGTTCATCGAGCACATCCTCGGTGAAGAAGGACTCAAGCGTTCTGTGGTCGTGGCGTCCCCGGCGGACGATGCGCCATTGATGCGGCTGCGCGCCGCGATGTACTGCACGCGCATCGCCGAATATTTTCGCGACAAGGGCAAGAACGTCCTGTTGCTGATGGATTCGCTCACCCGTTTCGCCCAGGCCCAGCGGGAAATTGCCCTGGCCATCGGCGAGCCGCCGGCGACCAAGGGTTATCCACCGTCGGTGTTCGCCAAGCTGCCGAAACTGGTGGAGCGCGCCGGTAATGCCGAGAAGGGCGGCGGTTCGATCACGGCGTTCTATACCGTGCTGTCCGAAGGCGATGACCAGCAGGACCCGATTGCCGACTCGGCGCGGGGCGTGCTCGACGGCCACATCGTGCTGTCGCGGCGACTGGCCGAAGAAGGTCATTACCCGGCCATCGATATCGAGGCGTCCATCAGTCGGGTCATGCCGGCGGTGGTGTCGCCGGAGCACATGACCCGTGCGCAGTATTTCAAGCAATTGTGGTCGCGTTATCAGCAGAGTCGTGATCTGATCAGTGTCGGCGCCTATGTCGCCGGTGGTGATCGCGAGACCGACCTCGCCATCTCCCTGCAACCGCAATTGGTCAAATATCTGCGTCAGGGCCTCAACGACAGCATCAGCCTGGGCGAAAGCGAAGCCTATCTCGCCTCGATCTTCGCGCCCGCGGCGGGCGGTTAACCGGTCATGGCCCAGACTCGGGCAGGGCGCCTGGCCCCCGTGGTGGAAATGGCCGAGAAGGCCGAGAAAACCGCGGTCCTGCGTCTGGGGCACTTTCAGGGGCAGGTGCGTCTGGCTGAAAGCAAGCTCGCCGACCTGGAGGCGTTTCGTCTCGACTATCAAGAACAATGGATCGTGCGCGGCAGCAGCGGCGTATCAGGTCAATGGCTGCTCGGGTACCAGGGGTTTCTCGCGCAATTGGGCACGGCCATCGATCAGCAGCGGCAAAGTCTGGCCTGGCACCAGAACAACCTGAACAAGGCGCGGGACACCTGGCAGAAAGCGTTTGCCCGGGTCGAAGGCTTGCGCAAACTGGTGCAGCGATACGCCGATGAAGCACGGGCCATCGAAGACAAGCGCGAACAGAAGCTGCTGGATGAGTTGTCACAGCGTTTGCCGCGGCAGGATGCGTATTGAAAAGATCGCCGCCTTCGACACCTCCTGCATTGACCGTGCGTAAATCCGATACTGCAGGTTGCGGTCTCTTGATCCCGTCCTCCTGCCTTGCCCGAACCTCTAGCCAATGCTAAACCTTGTACAAGCAGGTTCACCAATGACAAGGAAGCCATGACATGTCAGTCGTTACAGAAATATCCCCTGATGGCCAGAAGCTGACGATATCGGTCAAAGGACGATTCGATTTCGCCAAACATCAGGAATTTCGTGAGTCCTACGAAGACAAAGACCTTGGCGAGGTCGTGATCGACCTCAAAGAGGCAACTTACCTCGACAGCTCTGCGTTGGGCATGTTGCTGCTGTTGCGTGATCACGCCGGTGGTGAAAACTCCGATATACGCGTGGTGAACAGCAGTACTGACGTGAGGAAAATTCTCGCCATCTCCAACTTCGACAAACTGTTCGACATCAGTTGAGCGCCGTGCACGCTGCGCTTGAATCGTTGACGATCCTCATCGCTGAAGACAGCGCGGCGGATCGCATGCTGTTGTCGAGTATCGTCCGCCGTCAGGGCCACGAAGTACTGACGGCAGCCAACGGTGCCGAAGCGGTCGAAGCGTTTCGTCAGCAGCGCCCGCAACTGGTGTTGATGGACGCCATGATGCCGGTGATGGACGGCTTCGAGGCAGCACAGCAGATCAAGGCACTGGCCGGGGAAACCCTGGTGCCGATCATCTTTCTGACTTCGCTGTCCGAGAGCGAAGCGCTGGCTCGCTGTCTGGAGGCTGGTGGCGACGACTTTTTGGCAAAGCCTTACAATCAGGTGATCCTCGCCGCCAAAATCAAGGCGATGGATCGCTTGCGGCGGTTACAGGCAACCGTGTTGCAACAGCGCGACCAGATCGCCCGGCACCACGATTACTTGCTCAATGAGCAACGGGTGGCCAAGGCCGTATTCGACAAGGTGGCCCATTCTGGTTGCCTGAACGCTGCCAATATCCGCTATCTGCAATCGCCTTACGCCCTGTTCAACGGTGATTTGTTGCTGGCCGCTTATACGCCCGCGGGCGACATGCATGTACTGCTCGGCGATTTCACCGGCCACGGTTTGCCCGCGGCGGTGGGCGCCATGCCGCTGGCCGAGGTCTTCTACGGGATGACGGCCAAGGGTTACGGCTTGGCCGAAACCCTGCGCGAGATGAACGCCAAGCTCAAACGCATCCTGCCGGTGGACATGTTCTGCTGCGCAACCATGCTGTGCCTGAGTTTCCAGCGCTGTTCGGTGGAGGTCTGGAACGGCGGGATGCCCGACGGTTACTTGCACAGCATCGCCAGTGGCGAGCGCACGCCGATGACAGCGCGGCATTTGCCGTTGGGTGTGCTGAGCGCGCAAACATTCGACGACCGCACTGAAGTGTTCCCGATGGCGCTGGGTGATCGGGTGTTCCTGTTGTCCGACGGGGTCATCGATACCTGCGATGCCAGCGAGCAGTTGTTCGGTGTGGAGCGTCTGCAACGGGTTTTTGCCGCCAATCGTGAACCGGATGCGTTGTTCGAGGAAATTGGCCAGGCCTTGCGGGACTTTGGCGGTGAGACGCGTGACGATGTCAGCATGGTTGAAATCAGCCTGCTTGAGTCGTCGCAGCTGATTGCGCCGGTGCCGGTGTATTCCGATAGCGGTCAATCGTGCCCGCTGGACTGGTCGGTGAGTTTCGAGTTTCGCGCGCAGACGCTAAAACGCTTCAATCCGCTGCCGTACCTGTTGCAATTGCTGCTTGAGGTGCATGGTCTGCGGGCGCAAAGCGGGGCGCTCTACAGTGTGTTGGCCGAGTTGTATTCCAATGCCCTGGAGCATGGTGTCCTCGGCCTGGACTCCAGCCTCAAGCGCGATCTTTCCGGTTTTACCCGTTACTATCAACAGCGCAACACCCGCCTGGACGAACTGCAGGACGGCTTCGTGCGGGTGCATCTGCAGGTCACGCCGCAAGGCGAGGGTGGTTGCCTGGTGATCCGCGTCGAGGACAGCGGCAAGGGATTTGACGTCGGGCGCGTGCTGGCGCGACCGGTTGATCCTGTCCGTCTGTCGGGGCGTGGTGTGAGTTTGATCCGTCAACTGGGTCGCAACGCCAGTTGGTCCGACAATGGTCGCAGTGCCCGCGTGGAGTTTTTCTGGGAGGCTCTGGCATAATCCGCGCATTCTTGATCAAGGAGTGAGCAAGTGGCTGACAAACATCTGGACCTGGACGTGCTGAGCGCGTTGCGGGAAATCATGGAGGATGGGTTTTCGACATTGATCGATACCTTCCTCGCGGATTGCGAAACGCGCCTGCAAGTGTTGCGTCAGGCGAGTACGGCTGAGCAATTGATCGCGACTGCCCACAGTTTCAAAGGCAGTAGCAGCAACATGGGCGCCGTCAGGCTTGCCGAGCTCTGTGGTCAGCTCGAGCGGGATGCCAACATTTCTCCGAGCGCCGATTTTGGCCAATCGATCGCCGACATCGATAGCGAGTTCGCCATTGTGCGGCCTCTCTATGAAACTGAACGACAGCGATCCCCGGCAGCCAGTTGACGCTTTCCACGCCTTTCGTCGTCCTCTGGCGAAACTGGCGCGACCCTTGCAGTTAACTCTTCCAACTGTACCTACGATCCCAGTGCAGCGGAGACCGTTAAATGCCCGTTACCCCCAATAATTTTCTTCAGGCCGTCGCGCCGGCCAAGGCACCGGTTGCGTCCGCCAATTCCACGGCGTTGACCGCTGAGCCCGGGGACAAGGCTTCCAGCTTCGCTCAGGTGTATGCCAGGCAAGCCCAGAACAAGCCTGCCGCAGCGGCTGACGGCCCCGTCAAAACGGTACGTGACAAGGCTGCGGACAGCGCCGGCAAGAAGGACGTCGTCGACGACAAATCTGCCGCCGCGCAACCCGAGGTTGCCGATAGCGGCAAAACCTTGCCCGCCGACAAACCGGCGCAGGCCGACGGCCAGGCAGCCAGCGACGATACGGCCGATACCGTGCAAACCCCGGTGGTCGATGCCGCGCCGGTTGATCCGGCGCTTGATCCTGCGTTGCTGCTGGCGGCTCAACCCGTCGTAGCTACGCCTGCACCAGCTACGGCCCCGGTTGTGGATGCTGCCCAGTTGGCGGATGACGCACCGCTTGCCGCGCCGGTTGCCGCCGCGCCGGTGGCTGTCACCCCAGACAGCGAATTCGATCCAGAGGCCGATCCGCTCGATGCATTGCCGGCCTTGCGCATGGCCATGGAGCAAAGCGGCCACGTTTCCGCCTCCAGCCAGGCGCAGCCTAAAGCGGCATCGACCAGTGCCCAGGCCCAGGCCGATGGTGAGCAAACCGCCGCACAGAACTTTGCCGCCGGCATGGCCAGCATGCTCGAGGTGCAGGGCGACAAGGACAGCACCAGCCAGGGCGGCGAAAAGGCCTTCAGCGGTTTGATCGATGACGGTCTCAAGGACCTGAAATCCGCCAGCAGCGATACCCGGGTCGACGATTTCGCCAACCGTCTGGCGGCATTGACCCAGGCCGCCACGCCGAAGACCGCCAACGCCTTGCCGGTCAATCAGCCGATTGCCATGCATCAGAACGGTTGGACCGAAGAGGTGGTGAACCGCGTCATGTACCTGTCCAGCGCCAATCTCAAGGCGGCAGACATCCAGTTGCAACCGGCTGAACTGGGGCGTCTCGACATTCGCGTCAACATGGTTCCGGATCAGCAGACCCAGGTGACCTTCGTCAGCGCACACCCAAGTGTCCGCGAAGCGCTGGACGGGCAGATGCATCGCCTGCGTGACATGTTTGCCCAGCAGGGCATGGGCCAGGTTGACGTCAACGTATCCGACCAGAACCGTGGTTCGCCGGATCAAGGGCAGAATCAGCAGGCGCAGAGCGGTCGTACAAATGCCAGTGGTGGTCGTCTTGACTCGATGGATGACGACATCGCTGCAAGTGTCGCTGAAGTTGCAGCTCCGGTAACCAGCGTGATCGGCTCCAGCGCAGTCGATTATTACGCCTGATTGAGCCTCAAAACCGATCCTGCGGGAGCGAGCAAGCCCGCTCCCGCAGTGATTTGTGAGGGTGTGCAAGCGGCGTCTTGCTCCACCCATCTCCCTCGCAACACTTCTGGCATAACACTTGCTCTTGCCTTGCCGTGCGACTGTGAAAACCCGAATAGTGACGGATTATTGGCATGGCGAAGAGCGACGCAGCAGTAAAAGACCCCGCAACCAAAGGCAAACTCAAGCTGATTATCTTGATCGTGGTGGCCCTGCTGCTGGCGATCGGTTTGTCCGTGGGGGCGACCTGGTACTTCATGCACAGCGCCCAGAGCAAGCCTGCCGCCGCGGTCGAAACCGCCCCGCAGGGCAAGCAGCCGGCGATTTTCGAACCGATGGCGCCGGCGTTTGTCGCCAACTACAACCAGAACGGCCGTCAGCGCTACATGCAGGTGAGCATCACCATGCTTGGCCGCAACCAGGCCGATCTGGAAGCGCTCAAGGTGCACATGCCGGTGATCCGCAACAACCTGGTCATGCTGTTCTCCGGGCAGGATTTCGCCACGCTTGCGTCGCCGGTCGGCCAGGAAATGCTGCGCCAGAAAGCCACGGCCAGCGTTCAGGAAGTGGCGCAGAAAGAGCTCGGTAAAGTGGTTATCGAACAATTGCTTTTCACTAATTTCGTACTGCAGTAGGAACACGACATGGCCGTGCAGGACCTGCTGTCCCAGGATGAAATCGACGCGCTGTTGCACGGCGTGGACGATGGTCTGGTACAGACCGATAACGTTGCCGAGCCCGGCACCGTCAAAAGCTACGACCTGACCAGTCAGGATCGCATCGTCCGTGGACGCATGCCGACCCTGGAAATGATCAACGAACGTTTCGCCCGCTATACGCGCATCAGCATGTTCAACATGTTGCGTCGCTCGGCGGACGTGGCGGTCGGTGGCGTGCAGGTGATGAAGTTCGGCGAGTACGTGCACTCGCTGTACGTGCCGACCAGCCTCAACCTGGTCAAGATCAAACCGTTGCGCGGCACCGCGCTGTTCATCCTCGACGCCAAACTGGTGTTCAAGCTGGTGGACAACTTCTTCGGGGGCGACGGCCGTCACGCCAAGATCGAAGGGCGTGAATTCACTCCGACCGAACTGCGTGTGGTGCGCATGGTGCTGGAGCAGGCCTTCGTCGACTTGAAGGAAGCCTGGCAGGCGATCATGGAAGTGAACTTCGAGTACATCAACTCGGAAGTGAACCCGGCCATGGCCAACATCGTCGGGCCGAGCGAAGCCATTGTGGTGTCGACCTTCCACATCGAACTCGATGGTGGTGGCGGCGACCTGCACGTGACCATGCCTTACTCGATGATCGAGCCGGTGCGCGAAATGCTCGACGCCGGCTTCCAGTCGGACCTCGACGACCAGGACGAGCGCTGGGTCAATGCCCTGCGCCAGGACGTGCTGGATGTCGACGTGCCGATCGGTGCCACGGTGGCTCGCCGCCAGTTGAAACTGCGCGACATCCTGCACATGCAGCCGGGTGACATCATCCCGGTGGAAATGCCGGAAGACATGATCATGCGCGCCAACGGCGTGCCGGCCTTCAAGGTCAAGATGGGCTCGCACAAAGGCAACCTTGCGTTGCAAGTGATCGAGCCGATCGAGCGTCGTTGATCGACGTTCAACACATTCGCTTTTAACTGACGGCTTCCCCTCCAAAGGTGGCCCGCCGAGGACAAATGATGGCAGACGATATGAATACCCAGGACGACCAGGCGCTGGCTGACGAGTGGGCTGCGGCCCTGGAAGAAACCGGTGATGCCGGTCAGGCTGATATCGACGCGTTGCTGGCGGCCGATGCTGCCGGCTCCTCGAACAATCGCCTGCCCATGGAAGAGTTCGGCAGCGTGCCAAAGAACAACGATCCGGTGAGCCTGGATGGGCCGAACCTGGACGTGATTCTTGATATCCCGGTATCGATTTCCATGGAAGTGGGCAGCACCGACATCAACATCCGCAACCTGCTGCAACTCAACCAGGGTTCGGTGATCGAGCTCGATCGTCTGGCCGGTGAGCCGCTGGACGTGCTGGTCAATGGCACGCTCATCGCCCATGGCGAAGTGGTCGTGGTCAACGAGAAGTTCGGCATCCGCCTGACCGACGTGATCAGCCCAAGCGAACGCATCAAGAAGCTGCGCTGAGTGAAAAGGTTTCTCGGGGTTCTTCTGACGTTGCCATTGAGCGTGCTGGCAGCGGAGCCTGTCGCGACTGCCACCACGGCTGCTGCGCCTGTAGCGAGCAGCGGTGTGGCCGGGCAATTGACGCAACTGGTCTTCGGCCTGCTGCTGGTGCTGGGGTTGATCTTCTTCCTCGCCTGGCTGTTGCGCCGGGTTCAACAGGCAGGCCCGGCCGGCAAGGGCCAGGTGATCGAGCTGATCGGTTCCCGCGCCCTCGGCCCGCGTGATCGGCTGATGCTGGTACAGGTCGGCAACGAGCAGATCCTGCTCGGCTTGAGCCCCGGCACCATCACCGCATTGCATGTGCTCAAGGAGCCGGTGCAAGTGCCGGGCACGACCGAAAAGTCGACACCTGAGTTTGCCCAGCGCCTGCTGGAGATCCTCGGTAAAGATCAAAAGGATAAGAAGTAATGGGTGCGCTGCGCATCGTCTTGACGCTGGCCTTGATGCTGACCGCTCCTTTGGCGTTCGCCGCCGATCCGCTGTCGATCCCGGCGATCACGCTGGGCACCAACGCCGAAGGTGCGCAGGAATACTCAGTCAGCCTGCAAATCCTGCTGATCATGACTGCGCTGAGTTTCATTCCGGCGTTCGTCATGCTGATGACCAGCTTCACCCGGATCATCATCGTCTTCTCGATCCTGCGTCAGGCCCTGGGCTTGCAGCAGACACCGTCGAACCAGATCCTCACGGGCATGGCGCTGTTCCTGACGTTGTTCATCATGGCGCCGGTGTTCGACCGGGTGAACCAGGACGCCTTGCAGCCGTACCTCGCGGAAAAAATGACCGCTCAGGATGCCGTGGCCAAGGCGCAGGTGCCGATCAAGGACTTCATGCTGGCCCAGACCCGCACCAGTGATCTCGAGCTGTTCATGCGCCTGTCCAAGCGCACGGACATCGCTTCGCCGGATCAGGCGCCGCTGACCATTCTGGTGCCGGCGTTCGTGACCTCCGAGCTGAAAACCGCGTTCCAGATCGGCTTCATGATTTTCATCCCGTTCCTGATCATCGACCTCGTCGTGGCCAGTGTGCTGATGGCCATGGGTATGATGATGCTGTCGCCGCTGATCATTTCCCTGCCGTTCAAAATCATGCTGTTCGTGCTGGTCGATGGCTGGGCGCTGATCATTGGCACCCTGGCCAGTAGCTTCGGCGGTGTTTCGCCATGACGCCTGAAGTTGCGGTCGATATCTTCCGCGAGGCGCTGTGGCTGACCACGTTGATGGTCGCGGTGCTGGTGATTCCGAGCCTGCTGGTAGGCCTGATCGTGGCGATGTTCCAGGCCGCGACACAGATCAACGAGCAGACCCTGAGCTTCCTGCCGCGCCTGCTGGTGATGCTGGTGACGCTGATCGTCGCCGGACCATGGCTGGTGCAGACGTTCATGGAGTACATCCTGCAGTTGTACGGCAGTATTCCGCAGGTCATCGGCTAAGCCATGTCGTCGCTATTGCAACTGACGGACACCCAGATCAGCACCTGGGTGGCGACGTTCATGTTGCCGCTGTTTCGTGTCGGCGCCTTGCTGATGGTCATGCCGGTGTTCGGTACGTCGCTGGTGCCCAAGCGCATCCGCCTGTATTTCGCCCTCGCGATCACCGTGGTCATCGCGCCCAACCTGCCGCCCATGCCGCCGGTGAATGCGCTGGATTTGAGCGGGCTGCTGCTGATTGCCGAGCAAATCCTCGTCGGCGCGATCCTCGGTTTCTCCTTGCAGCTGTTCTTTCAGGCGTTCGTGGTGGCGGGGCAGATTGTCGCCATCCAGATGGGCATGGGCTTCGCCTCGATGGTCGACCCCACCAACGGTGTATCGGTAGCGGTGATCGGGCAGTTCTTCACCATGCTGGTGACGCTGATGTTCCTGGCGATGAATGGGCATCTGGTGGTGTTCGAAGTGCTGACCGAAAGCTTCACCACGCTGCCGGTTGGCAGTGGCCTGATGGTCAATCATTACTGGGAGCTGGCCGGCAAGCTTGGCTGGGTCCTCGGCGCGGCGTTGCTGCTGGTACTGCCAGCGATCACGGCGTTGCTGGTGGTCAACATCGCGTTCGGCGTGATGACACGGGCGGCGCCGCAACTGAATATTTTCTCCATCGGCTTCCCGCTGACCCTGGTGCTTGGGCTGTTTATCGTCTGGGTCGGGCTGGCGGACATTCTCAATCAGTATCAACCGCTGGCCACCGAGGCCTTGCAGTTTTTACGCGAACTGGCACAGGCGCGCTGAGTCATGGCTGAGAGCGAAAGCGGTCAGGACAAAACAGAAGATCCCACGGAGAAAAAGAAAAAGGACGCCCGGGAGAAGGGTGAGATCGCCCGTTCCAAGGAGCTCAACACCCTGGCGATCATGCTGGCCGGTGCCAGTGCGTTGCTGATATTCGGCGGAGCGCTGGCCCAGGAAATGATGGACCTGATGCGCCTGAACTTTTCCCTGTCGCGAGAGGTGGTGCTGGACCAGCGCTCAATGGGCACCTATCTGCTGCACTCTGGACAGATCGCCCTGCTGGCCATTCAGCCGGTGATGATCACCTTGTTGCTGGCGGCGCTGATCGGCCCGATTTCCCTGGGCGGCTGGCTGTTTTCCGCCGGTACCATGGCCCCCAAGTTCAGCCGCATGAACCCCGGCGCCGGGCTCAAGCGCATGTTCTCGGCCAAGGCGATTGCCGAACTGCTCAAGGCGCTGGCGAAGTTTTTCGTTGTTCTGTTCGTGGCCCTGCTGGTGTTGTCGGCGGACATCGACGACTTGCTGCGCATCGCCCATGAACCGCTGGATCGGGCAATCATCCACAGCCTGCAAGTGGTCGGTTGGAGCTCCCTTTGGATGGCCTGCGGGTTGATCATCATCGCGGCGGTCGACGTGCCGATCCAGCTGTGGGAAAGCATCAAGAAGCTGAAAATGACCAAGCAGGAAGTGCGCGACGAGCACAAGGATCAGGAAGGTCGGCCTGAGGTCAAGCAACGCATTCGCCAGCTCCAGCGGGAAATGTCCCAGCGGCGGATGATGGCGGCGATTCCCGACGCCGACGTGGTCATCACCAACCCGACCCACTACGCCGTAGCCCTCAAGTACGACCCGGACAAGAGCGGCGCGCCGATGCTGATCGCCAAGGGCAGCGACTTCCTGGCGCTGAAGATTCGAGAGATTGCGGCGGCCAACGAGATCCTGTTGCTGGAATCGCCGGCCTTGGCGCGGTCGATTTACTACTCGACGGAACTTGAGCAGGAAATTCCGGGCGGGTTGTATCTGGCGGTGGCGCAGGTGTTGGCGTACGTCTATCAGATTCGCCAATACCGCGCGGGCAAAGGCAAGCGGCCGGAGCCGCTTAAAGATGATTTGCCGATTCCGGCGGATTTGCGGCGGGATACTTAATCATCGAAGTTCGGATCCAGGGCATCCTCTAGTTCTCTATTCATTCTTTCAAGCGTCCTCAGCAGCTCCTTCGCTTTCGTATTTACTTCGGAGGATTGCTGACGAATCTGACGCAATTGTTGAATGCCAGTTGTTGGTCGCGCATTTTCCCATTGGTTGACTACGCCAGAGGCGTTCACTTCTGGCTGTAGGGTTCTCTGGAGGGCTGATCGATTGATGGTGCTCCCAGTCGGAGATGAGTTGACGACGTCAATGGAATTTAGGGTTGGTAGAGGTGCGGAGAATGCGTCTGATGCGGACTGAGGCGGGGGGGTGGGAGTATCAACGAAATAAGCTGGATGTCGTGCAGATTGGGATGCCCCGACTGGTCGAGCAATAACTGTTTTTGAAGGCGCACCGCTTACAGTTCCTTGAACTCCAGGAGTAGCGCGGGAATAGAGAGCTGGTGGAGAAAGGGGGCTCGCTCGAATTGGTAAGATGTTCGTGGGAGGCGCTCCGTTCGGGGTGGCATCGAACAGTTTCACTAGGTTCCCTACACCTCCTACATGTCCAGTTGGATCTGCCTGATTCACTGGATCGCCCAAGCAATACACATACGAGTTCAATCCACCTTTACCAAATGGACTCCAGCTGTCCGGACTATTAAACCGCATCAACACCGGATTGAACGCCCGATACCCATTCCCCAGCAAATAACATCCGGTCACCGGATCTGGCCGTTCCCCGTTGAACCCCAGCAAGCTGAGCAATCCACTGAGCAACGAACGATGGCCGTAAGGCGAGTAGGCGATAGATTGTGGTTGCTGGTCTTTCTTGAGGGAGTGCAACACCGAGCGTTGCAGGTCTGTGAGCAGCAGCGTGGTATCGACTAAATCGCCCAGGCGTTGTTGCTGCGCCAACAACAGGTCACCGTGCTGAATAATCGATTGCTGCATCGCCCCGTGAATCTCGGTAGCCATCCGTCTTTTGCAGTAGAAACGCTGATGTGCCGGTGTATCAGGCTGTGTCTGGTGGATCAGTCGATCCAGTGGGTCGTAGCGATATTGACAAAGCAGGGTTGTGGGTGGGGAGGTCATTGGCTCACTCCGCAGGCGAAAGGATTGAGAGCTGAGTATCTACGCAGGTGCCGAGGTTGAGTACTAGCAGAACTGATAGGTGCCCTGAGAGATTCGCTGGCAGTGTCGGCCTCTTCGCGAGCAGGCTCGCTCCCGCTTTTTATCTCTGTTGTGCGGAGAATATGTGGCCAGCGCAAATCTCCTGTTGGAGCGCGCCGGCTCCGGGTGGCGTTCCGACAAAAGCGCCCGTGCTGATGCCACACATTTCAGTTAAAACCCCCTACCTCGAAAACCCGGCAAAAGTTGGAAGGCTTCTTGCAATAGCCGCCCCGAGCCTGCTTCAGGCGTCAAAAGTTTGCTTCAAAGGAACGGGGAATACCGGTGGATCGCTCTCAGTTAATCAACAGTGCCCGCACGAACATGGCAGACCTCAGTCGAGGCAATCTGGGCGTGCCGCTGTTGCTGCTGGTCATGTTGGCAATGATGATGTTGCCCATTCCGCCGTTCCTGCTCGATGTGTTCTTCACCTTCAACATTGCCCTGTCCATCGTCGTGCTGCTGGTTTGCGTCTACGCCTTGCGGCCGCTGGATTTCGCGGTGTTCCCGACCATTCTGCTGGTGGCGACGCTGTTGCGACTGGCATTGAACGTGGCTTCGACGCGGGTGGTGATGCTCCACGGTCAGGACGGCCATGCCGCTGCCGGTAAGGTGATCCAGGCTTTCGGTGAGGTCGTGATCGGCGGTAACTACGTGGTCGGTATCGTGGTGTTCGCGATTTTGATGATCATCAACTTCGTCGTTGTGACCAAGGGGGCCGGGCGGATCTCCGAGGTGAGCGCGCGCTTCACCCTCGATGCAATGCCCGGCAAACAGATGGCCATCGACGCCGACCTCAACGCTGGCCTGATCGACCAGAACCAGGCCAAGGCCCGTCGTACGGAAGTGGCCCAGGAGGCCGAGTTCTACGGCTCGATGGACGGTGCCAGCAAATTCGTGCGCGGTGACGCCATCGCCGGTTTGCTGATTCTGTTCATCAACCTGATCGGCGGTATCGCTGTCGGTATCTTCCAGCACAACATGTCGTTCGCTGACGCCGGCAAGGTCTACGCCTTGCTGACCATTGGTGACGGTTTGGTGGCGCAATTGCCATCACTGCTGTTGTCCACCGCTGCCGCGATCATGGTGACCCGTGCTTCCGGTTCCGAAGACATGGGCAAGCAGATCAACCGCCAGATGTTCGCCTCGCCCAAAGCGCTGGCGGTATCCGCTGGTTTGATGGCAGTGATGGGGCTGGTGCCCGGCATGCCGCATTTCTCGTTCCTGAGCATGGCGGCGCTGGCGGCGGGTGGCGCGTACCTGTTCTGGCGCAAGCAGAACATCGTCAAGGTCCAGGCCCTGCAAGAGGTCAAGCGTCAACAAGAGTTGCTGCCATCGCCGGCCCGCGCCCAGGAAACCAAGGAGCTGGGCTGGGATGACGTGACGCCGATTGACATGATCGGCCTGGAAGTCGGTTACCGCCTGATTCCATTGGTGGACCGCAACCAGGGGGGACAATTGCTGGCGCGGATCAAGGGGGTGCGCAAGAAGCTGTCCCAGGATCTGGGCTTCCTGATGCCCACCGTGCACATCCGCGACAACCTCGACCTGGCACCGAGTGCCTATCGCCTGACCCTGATGGGCGTGATCCTGGCCGAGGCCGAGATCTACCCGGATCGCGAACTGGCGATTAACCCGGGACAGGTCTACGGCACACTCAACGGCATTACCGCCAAAGATCCGGCTTTCGGTCTGGAGGCGGTCTGGATCGAAATCAGTCAGCGCGCCCAGGCACAATCCCTTGGCTATACAGTGGTCGATGCCAGTACAGTAGTGGCCACGCACTTGAACCAGATTCTGTACAAGCACTCCAGCGAGCTTATCGGGCACGAAGAAGTGCAACAATTGATGCAATTGCTGGCAAAAAACTCGCCGAAACTGGCTGAAGAGCTGGTGCCGGGTGTGTTGTCGCTGTCGCAACTGCTCAAGGTTCTGCAAGCGCTGCTGGCCGAACAGGTGCCGGTGCGTGACATCCGCAGCATTGCCGAAGCCATCGCTAACAATGCTTCCAAGAGTCAAGATACCGCCGCATTGGTGGCCGCGGTACGCGTCGGCGTAAGCCGCGCAATCGTGCAAAGCATTGTAGGCACTGACTCCGAGCTCCCAGTGATCACCCTGGAGCCAAGGTTGGAACAAATATTGCTCAATAGTCTGCAGAAGGCAGGACAAGGCTCGGAAGAGGGCGTTCTGCTGGAGCCAAGCATGGCTGAAAAGCTGCAACGTTCGCTGATCGATGCGGCGCAGCGCCAGGAGATGCAAGGTCAACCGGTGATTCTGCTGGTGGCCGGTCCGGTACGCGCGATGCTCTCGCGATTTGGCCGACTGGCAGTCCCGGGTTTGCACGTGTTGGCTTATCAGGAAATCCCTGACAACAAGCAAGTGACCATCGTTGCGACAGTAGGGCCCAACGGCTGAGGTAGTGGTTTATGCAAGTTAAGCGTTTTTTCGCCGCCGATATGCGTCAGGCCATGAAACTGGTTCGTGATGAGCTGGGCGCTGATGCGGCCATCATTGGCAACCGCCGCATTGCCGGTGGTGTCGAGCTGACGGCTGCCCTGGATTACAAGCTGTCGGCGCTGGCGCCACGCGTGCCGAACATGGAGCTCGAAGACGAGTTGCGCAAGACCCAGTCGCGCATCGTCACCGCCCAGGCCGAGTTAAGCCTGCGCAGCGACGGCGAAAGCGACAACGCCACCAATCGCCAATTGTTCGCCGGTTTGCCGCTCACCGCAGCCGAGCCGCTGATCGAACCGACCTACGCCGAGCCTCGCCGCCCTGCGCCAGCACCGGCTCCGGCGGCCGCGATGGATTCCCGGGTATTTGACTCGATGCGTTTCGAGCTCAACAGCCTGCGCGAGCTGATGGAAGTACAGCTGGGCTCCCTGGCGTGGAATCAGCTGCAAGGCAGCAGCCCGGGCCAGGCCAACCTCTGGCGTCGTCTGCAACGTATCGGTTTGTCCGGGCCGTTGTCGCGCGACCTGCTGGCGCTGATCACCGACATTCAAGAACCCCGTCAGGCCTGGCGCATGTTGCTGGCGCACCTGGCGCGGATGATCGCCACGCCGGAAATCGAGCCGCTGGAAGAGGGCGGAGTGATTGCCATGGTCGGCCCTGCCGGCATGGGCAAGACCACCACTCTGGCCAAACTGGCGGCCCGTTACGTGCTCAAGTACGGCGCGCAGAATATCGCGCTGGTGAGCATGGACAGCTACCGCATCGGTGCCCAGGAGCAGCTCAAGACCCTCGGTCGGATTCTCAATGTGCCGGTGACCCACGTCGATCCGGGGCAATCGCTGGTGCAGGCGCTGGAACCCCTGCTGCGCAAGCGTGTGGTGCTGATCGATACCGCCGGCCTTCAGGCCAGCGATCCAGCTCTGCGCATGCAGCTCGAAAGCCTGGCCGGACGAGGCATAAAATCAAAAAATTATCTGGTCCTGGCAACCACCAGCCAGAAACAGGTTCTAACCGCCGCTTATCACAGTTACAAGCGTTGCGGGCTTGCTGGCTGCATCCTGACTAAACTGGATGAAACGGCAAGCCTGGGCGAAGTGCTGAGCCTGGCCATCAGCCATGAATTACCGGTGGCCTACCTGACTGATGGCCCGCGGATTCCGGATGATTTGCATCTGCCGCGTCGTCATCAACTGGTCAGCCGCGCCGTCAGCGTGCAAATGCAGGAAGAACCCAGCGAAGAAGCCATGGCTGACATGTTCGCTGATATCTACCACAGCCCCACCAAGCAGGTAGGCTGAGGTAACAATGAATAGTTTTTGTACCTACATCGATGGTCTGCCATGCATTGTTCGGTTTACGAACGCGCAGCCAGTAATGTGGCCTCCGTCTATGCAAGACAAGGTAAAGAAATAACATGGGCAGCATGCATCCCGTACAGGTGATCGCGGTGACCGGCGGCAAAGGTGGCGTCGGGAAAACTAACGTGTCAGTGAACTTGTCCCTGGCTTTGGCTGAACTTGGCCGGCGCGTCATGTTGCTGGACGCCGACCTGGGGTTGGCGAACGTCGACGTTCTGTTGGGCCTGACACCCAAACGTACCCTGGCCGACGTGATCGAAGGTCGCTGCGAGCTGCGCGACGTCCTGTTGCAGGGCCCAGGCGGCATTCGCATCGTTCCCGCCGCGTCCGGCACCCAGAGCATGGTTCACTTGAGCCCGGCGCAACACGCCGGCCTGATCCAGGCCTTCAGCGACATCGGCGACAACCTCGACGTGCTGGTGATAGACACCGCTGCGGGTATTGGTGACTCGGTAGTCAGTTTTGTCCGTGCGGCCCAGGAAGTGTTGCTGGTGGTCTGCGACGAGCCGACGTCCATCACCGACGCCTACGCCCTGATCAAACTGCTTAACCGCGACTATGGCATGAACCGCTTCCGCGTCCTGGCCAACATGGCCCAGAGCCCGCAGGAAGGGCGCAACCTGTTCGCCAAGCTGACCAAGGTCACGGATCGCTTCCTCGACGTCGCCCTGCAATACGTCGGCGCCGTGCCTTATGACGAAAGCGTGCGCAAGGCCGTGCAAAAACAGCGTGCCGTTTACGAAGCGTTCCCGCGCTCCAAGTGCTCGCTGGCCTTCAAGGCGATCGCGCAGAAGGTCGACACCTGGCCGCTGCCCGCCAACCCGCGCGGGCATCTGGAGTTCTTCGTCGAGCGCCTCGTGCAACAAACGGCAGGACCCGTGCTATGACAGCCAGCGGCTACAACCTCTACAAGAAATCGGCACGCGATTCGCAGTACGAGCTGATCGAGCGTTACGCGCCGCTGGTCAAACGCATTGCCTACCACTTGCTGGCGCGTCTGCCGGCCAGTGTCCAGGTCGAAGACTTGATCCAGGCCGGGATGATTGGCCTGCTGGAAGTTTCGACCAAATACGACGCCAGCAAAGGTGCAAGTTTCGAGACGTACGCGGGCATCCGCATCCGCGGCGCCATGCTCGATGAAGTGCGCAAGGGTGACTGGGCACCACGCTCGGTCCACCGCAATACCCGCATGGTCAGCGACGCCATCCGCTCGATTGAAGCTAAAACAGGCCGTGACGCTAAAGATCACGAAGTTGCGGCCGAACTCCAATTGAGTCTCGACGATTACTACGGGATTTTGAACGACACCCTGGGCAGCCGTTTATTCAGTTTCGACGACCTGTTGCAGGACGGCGAACACGAAGGGCTGCACGAGGATGGCGCGAGTGCTCATCTCGAGCCGTCACGCGACCTGGAAGATGAACGCTTTCAGGCAGCGCTGGCGGACGCGATTGCCAATTTGCCGGAGCGTGAGCGACTGGTGTTGGCGCTGTACTACGACGAAGAGTTGAATCTCAAGGAAATCGGTGAGGTCCTGGGGGTCAGCGAATCGCGGGTCAGCCAGTTACATAGCCAGTGCGCGGCCCGTTTGCGGGGGCGTTTGGGAGAGTGGCGAGCGCGCTGAAGGCAGTGTGGGGGCACTGCGACGTGGCTGGTGGGGTGATGAACCGCGCCGGTCTCGCTTCGCTGTACTCCAGACAGTCATTGAGTGCTTTGCCAGATTGATTGAAATGGCGCGTCCAGGTGCTGGGCGCGTTTTAGTCTGCTTGGAGGTCGAATTGGACAAGAACATGAAAATCCTCATCGTTGATGACTTCTCAACGATGCGGCGGATCATAAAAAACCTGTTGCGTGACCTTGGGTTCACCAACACGGTCGAGGCCGACGATGGCACTACCGCCATTCCGGTACTCAACAGCGGGAGCATCGACTTTCTGGTGACCGACTGGAACATGCCAGGCATGACCGGCATCGATCTGCTGCGCCACGTGCGTGCCGATGAAAAGCTCAAGCACCTGCCAGTGCTGATGGTGACCGCTGAAGCCAAGCGCGAGCAAATCATCGAAGCGGCCCAGGCCGGTGTAAACGGCTATGTGGTCAAACCCTTCACGGCCCAGGCGTTGAAAGAAAAAATCGAGAAGATTTTCGAACGCATCGGTTGAACTGCGCCACGGGGGAGCTATGGGGCATAACGAATCTTCGCAGGGCGATTTTGAATCGACCCTGAAAAAACACGCCGTCGAACTGGTCGCGAGCCTTGAAAAAGGCAGGTTTGGCGATGCTGTGCAATTGATCCATGAGCTCAACCAGACCCGTGACCGCGGCCTGTATCAAGAAGTGGGCAAGCTCACCCGCGAGCTGCATAGCGCGATCGTCAATTTCCAGATTGACCCGCACATGCCGCAAGCCGAGGAGGTGTCACAGATCACCGACGCCACCGAGCGTCTGGGCTATGTGGTCAAGCTGACCGAGGCCGCGGCCAACCGCACCATGGATCTGGTGGAAAACGCCACGCCGCTGGTCAACAGCCTGGCCGACGAAGCCCAGGCCTTGAGTACGGATTGGGGGCGGTTCATGCGTCGCGAAGTCGGCGCTGAAGAGTTCCGCGAACTGGCCCGGCGCGTCGACGGGTTCCTGGCACGCAGCAGCACAGACAACCGTGCCGTGTCGGGCAACCTCAACGACATTCTGCTGGCCCAGGATTATCAGGACCTCACAGGTCAAGTGATCAAGCGTGTGACCCAATTGGTCACCGAAGTTGAGAGCAACCTGCTCAAGCTCGTACTCATGGCCAGCCAGGTGGACCGCTTTGCGGGCATCGAACATGACCGTGAAGCAATGCTTGCGGAAAAAGATCCACAAAAACATCTCTCTCAGGGTGAAGGTCCGCAGATTCATGCCGATAAAAGAGAAGACGTTGTGTCCGGTCAGGACGATGTGGACGATTTGTTATCCAGCCTGGGATTTTAGCGTTTTAGAATTTTAGGTTTTTTGGGTTTTTAGACCTGTAGGAGCACACCATTAATGAGCTTCGGCGCCGATGAAGAGATCCTTCAGGATTTCCTGGTTGAGGCCGGCGAGATTCTAGAGCAACTGTCCGAGCAACTGGTCGAGCTGGAAAGCCGTCCGGATGATGCGGATTTGCTCAATGCAATTTTTCGCGGTTTCCACACTGTAAAAGGGGGCGCCGGCTTCCTCCAGCTCAACGAGCTGGTGGAGTGCTGCCACATCGCCGAGAACGTGTTCGACATCCTGCGCAAGGGTGAGCGTCGCGTTGACTCGGAACTGATGGACGTGGTTCTAGAAGCGCTGGACGCGGTGAACGGCATGTTCAGCGAAGTCCGCGAACGCAGCCCGATCACGGCTGCTACACCGGAATTGCTCGCGGCACTGGCCCGTCTGGCCGAACCGCAATCGGCCGACGAGGTTGCACCTGCACCTGTCGCCCACGTGGTTGAAGAGCCTGCCGCTGAAAGCGAGTCGGGTGATATCACCGACAATGAATTCGAACAACTGCTGGACTCGCTGAACGCCGTCAAGGCCCAGGCCGAGGCGCCGACGGCTGCTCCGGCACCTGCCAGCGATGCAGCGGCCAGTGACGAAATCACCGACGCCGAGTTCGAGTCGTTGCTCGACCAGTTGCACGGTAAAGGCCAGTTCGCGGTTGATGCCGTGGCACCGGCCGGCTCTGCCGCGCCGCAGGCTCCGAAAGCCGCGGGCGACAGCTCTGACATCACCGACGACGAATTTGAAGCACTGCTCGACCAGCTGCACGGCAAGGGTAACTTTGCCGTTGATGCGCTGGAATCGGCCATCGCTTCCGTGCCGACTCCTGCCGCGCCAACCGCTGCGGCGGCCGGTAGCGATCTGATCACCGATCACGAATTCGAATCGCTGCTCGACGAACTGCACGGCAAAGGCAAGTTCACTGAAGTGGGCGCGACCGCAGGATCGGCTACCGGTGCCAGCGCATCGGTTGCAGCGCCGGTCGCCAAGGCTGCGGCACCGAAACCGGTGGCCAAGGCCCCTGAGCCGAAAGCCGAAACACCCGCGCCTGCCGCCGGTGCTGCACCGGCCCCGGCCCGTGCACCGGCCGCACCACCGGCGGAAAAACCGGCCAGCGAAGCCGAGACCACCGTGCGGGTCGACACCGCTCGCCTGGATGAAATCATGAACATGGTGGGCGAACTGGTGCTGGTGCGTAACCGCCTGGTCCGCCTCGGTGCCAACAGCGCCGACGAAGCCATGTCCAAAGCCGTGTCCAACCTCGACGTGGTCACGGCCGACCTGCAAACCGCGGTCATGAAGACCCGGATGCAACCGATCAAGAAGGTCTTCGGGCGCTTCCCGCGTCTGGTTCGCGACCTGGCTCGCCAGCTCAAGAAAGAGATCAACCTGGAACTGGTCGGCGAAGAAACCGACCTCGACAAGAACCTCGTCGAGGCCCTGGCCGACCCGCTGGTCCACTTGGTGCGCAACGCGGTCGACCACGGTATTGAATCGCCGGAAGAACGCGAAGCATCGGGCAAGGCCCGTGGCGGCAAGGTCATCCTGGCCGCAGAGCAGGAAGGCGACCACATCCTGCTATCGATCTCCGATGACGGCAAGGGCATGGACCCGAACGTCCTGCGTTCCATCGCGGTGAAACGCGGTGTGATGGACAAGGATGCGGCCGATCGCCTGAGCGACACCGAGTGCTACAACCTGATCTTCGCCCCGGGCTTCTCGACCAAGACCGAGATCTCCGACGTGTCGGGTCGTGGCGTGGGCATGGACGTGGTGAAAACCAAGATTTCGCAGCTCAACGGTTCGATCAACATTTTCTCGGCCAAAGGCCAGGGATCGAAGATCGTCATCAAGGTGCCGTTGACCCTGGCAATCATGCCGACGCTGATGGTCATGCTCGGCAACCAGGCGTTCGCGTTCCCGCTGGTGAACGTCAACGAAATCTTCCACCTCGACCTGTCGACCACCAACGTCGTGGACGGCCAGGAAGTGGTGATCGTGCGGGACAAGGCACTGCCATTGTTCTACCTCAAGCGCTGGCTGGTCAGCTCCGCCGCTCACGAAGAGCAGCGCGAAGGCCATGTGGTGATCCTTTCGGTGGGCACCCAGCGGATCGGCTTCGTCGTCGATCAACTGGTGGGCCAGGAAGAAGTCGTCATCAAGCCATTGGGCAAAATGCTCCAGGGAACCCCGGGCATGTCGGGCGCCACCATCACCGGTGACGGTCGCATTGCGCTGATTCTCGATGTTCCGAGCATGCTCAAGCGTTACGCCGCACGGCGTATTTGATTCTGGTGGAGCGGGGCGACTGAGCCTCGCTCCGTCTAACGGAGTGTTTATGGCAGTCAAAGTCCTGGTGGTGGATGATTCGGGGTTTTTCCGCCGCCGCGTCTCGGAAATTCTTTCAGCGGATTCGAATATCCAGGTTGTCGGTACGGCGACCAACGGAAAAGAGGCGATCGATCAGGCACTGGCCCTCAAGCCGGACGTGATCACCATGGACTACGAGATGCCCATGATGGACGGCATCACCGCGGTGCGGCACATCATGCAGCGCTGCCCGACCCCGGTCTTGATGTTTTCCTCGCTGACCCATGAAGGCGCCCGGGTGACCCTCGATGCGCTGGACGCCGGCGCGGTGGACTTCCTGCCGAAAAATTTCGAAGACATCTCGCGCAACCCCGAGAAGGTCAAGCAACTGCTGTGCGAAAAAATCCTGAGCATCTCGCGCAGCAATCGTCGCGTCAGCACTTACAGCGCACCGGCCCCTATGGCCGCTCCCGCTCCGACACCTGCGCCTTCAAGCGTCGGCAGTTACGGCAGCAGCGCGCCTGTACGCCCGGCGCCGGCAACTATTGCGCCGCGTGCCCATGCGCCGATGGCGTCGTCGCCCGCGCCGAAACGCAAAGCCTACAAACTGGTGGCCATCGGCACGTCCACTGGCGGTCCGGTTGCCTTGCAGCGGGTCCTGACCCAGTTGCCGGCCAACTTTCCGGCGCCGATCGTACTGATCCAGCACATGCCCGCCGCCTTCACCAAGGCGTTCGCCGAGCGCCTGGACAAACTGTGCCGAATCAGCGTCAAGGAAGCCGAGGATGGCGACATCCTGCGTCCGGGCCTCGCCCTGCTCGCGCCGGGCGGCAAGCAAATGATGATCGATGGCCGTGGCGCGGTGAAAATCCTGCCGGGCGACGAGCGTTTGAATTACAAACCGTGCGTCGATATCACCTTCGGCTCGGCGGCCAAGTCCTACGGTGACAAAGTTCTGGCGGTCGTGTTGACCGGCATGGGCGCCGACGGTCGTGAAGGCGCGCGCCTGCTCAAGCAGGGCGGCAGTTCGATCTGGGCGCAGGATGAAGCCAGTTGCGTGATCTACGGCATGCCGATGGCCATCGTCAAAGCTGAACTCGCCGACGCGGTGTACAGCCTGGACGATATCGGCCGGCACATCGTCGAGGCATGTATCTGATGGATGTTCTGAGCCTTATCGGCATCATCATGGCGTTCGTCGCCATCATCGGTGGCAACTACCTCGAAGGCGGCCATCTCGGTGCACTGGCCAACGGCCCCGCGGCGTTGATCGTACTCGGCGGGACCATCGGCGCGGCCCTGCTGCAATCACCAATGAGCGCCTTCAAGCGTGCCATGCAGATTCTGGCGTGGATTCTGTTTCCGCCGCGTGTCGATCTGGCCGGTGGCATCGATCGTGTCGTCAACTGGAGCCTCACTGCACGCAAGGAAGGCTTGCTGGGCCTGGAAGGGGTGGCCGACGCCGAAGCCGACAATTACTCGCGCAAAGGCCTGCAACTGTTGGTGGACGGCGCTGAACCGGAAGCGATTCGCAGCATTCTCGAAGTGGATTTCTACACCCAGGAAAGCCGCGACATCGAAGCTGCCAAAGTCTTTGAGAGCATGGGCGGTTATGCGCCGACCATCGGTATCATCGGTGCGGTCATGGGCCTGATTCACGTCATGGGCAACCTCGCCGATCCATCGCAACTGGGCAGCGGCATCGCCGTGGCGTTCGTCGCCACCATCTACGGCGTGGCCAGTGCCAACCTGGTGCTGCTGCCGATTGCCGCCAAACTCAAATCCATTGCGTTGCGCCAATCGCGTTATCGCGAAATGTTGTTGGAAGGGATCCTGTCGATCGCCGAAGGTGAAAACCCACGCTCCATTGAGTTGAAGCTGCAAGGCTTCATGGACTAAGGGAATAACCTCATGGCTCGTCGTCGACATCAGGAAGAACACGTTAACCACGAGCGCTGGCTGGTGTCCTACGCGGATTTCATCACGCTGCTGTTCGCTTTTTTCGTGGTGATGTACTCGATCTCTTCGATCAACGAAGGCAAGTACAAAGTCATTTCCGAGGCGCTGATCGGCGTTTTCACCGACAGCGATCGCGCACTCAAGCCGATCCCCATCGGCGAAGAACGACCGAAAACCGTGACCCCGGCCAAGCCGCTGGTCAAGGACAGTGAGCAGGTCGATGCTGGTGTCGCCGGTGCCAGCGATCCGCTGAAAAGCATCGCCGATGACATCAGCGCGGCATTTGGCGATCTGATCCAGTCCAACCAGATGACCGTGCGCGGCAACGAGTTGTGGGTCGAGATCGAGCTTAACTCCAGCCTGCTGTTCGGCAGCGGCGACGCCATGCCCAGCGACATCGCCTTCAATATCATCGACAAGGTCGCGGCCATCCTGAAGCCGTTCGACAACCCGATCCACGTCGAAGGCTTCACCGACGATCAGCCGATTCGAACCGCGCAGTACCCGACCAACTGGGAACTGTCATCGGCGCGCTCGGCCAGCATCGTGCGCATGCTGGCGATGCAAGGGGTGAACCCCGGTCGACTGGCATCGGTGGGCTACGGCGAGTTCCAGCCGGTCGCCAATAACGCCACGGCGGAAGGCCGGGCGCGTAACCGTCGCGTGGTGCTGGTGGTGTCGCGCAATCTCGATGTACGCCGCAGCCTGACCGGTACCGGTACGGCTAAAGCGCAACCGGATGCCGCGTTGAAGCGTGCTGGCACACAAACTGCACCGACCCCGGTCAAGTCGCCGGTACGAGAGAGCGCCGTCAATTCTCCGTCACCCGCATTAACACGTTGAGCTATTTCCCGGTCGACACCGCCCGGGTGGAACAATCCGTATGAGAGTCTGGGCAGTCGCCAATCAAAAGGGTGGTGTCGGTAAAACCACTTCCTCCATCGCTTTAGCCGGTTTGCTGGCAGAGGCGGGCAAGCGCGTGGTCGTGGTCGACCTGGACCCCCATGGCTCGATGACCAGCTATTTCGGTTACGACCCCGATAGCCTCGAGCACAGCAACTACGACCTGTTCCTGCACAAGGGCAACGTTCCCCAGGGTTTGCCCGGCCAGCTGTTGCTGTCCACCAGCGACCCACGCATTTCCCTGTTGCCTTCGAGTACGGCGCTGGCGACCCTTGAGCGCCAGTCGCCGGGGCAGAGCGGCCTGGGGCTGGTGATTGCCAAGAGCCTGGCGCAGTTGTGGCAAGACTTCGATTACGCCGTGATCGACAGCCCGCCGCTGCTGGGCGTGCTGATGGTCAATGCCTTGGCGGCGAGCCAGCAACTGGTTATTCCGGTGCAGACCGAACACCTGGCGGTCAAAGGCCTGGAGCGCATGGTCAACACGTTGGCGATGATCAACCGTTCCCGCAAACAGGCATTGCCATTCACTATCGTGCCGACCTTGTTCGACCGTCGCACGCAAGCCTCACTCGGCACGCTGCGTGTGCTGCGTGACAAGTTTCCGGAAGAGATCTGGCAAGGCTACATCCCGGTGGACACCCGCCTGCGCGATGCCAGCCGGGCCGGGCTGACGCCGTCGCAATTCGACGGCAAGAGTCGTGGTGTCCTCGCTTACCGCGCGCTGCT
Source organism: Pseudomonas sp. TNT2022 ID1044 (assembly GCF_028656895.1). Classification (NCBI taxonomy): domain Bacteria; kingdom Pseudomonadati; phylum Pseudomonadota; class Gammaproteobacteria; order Pseudomonadales; family Pseudomonadaceae; genus Pseudomonas; species Pseudomonas sp. TNT2022 ID1044. The sequence continues at coordinate 189,732 of NZ_JAMDHB010000007.1, forward strand.
CAAGCATTTGCTGGCGGCACAACTTGTTCCGCAGGTGGCTTGATGTCCATGAACCGGCCACTGAAGCTCACATCTCGCCCGCAACTGGCGTTGCAGTCGTATCTGGACAACCTTCTTCAAGAGGTGACCGAGGAACTGTTGCCGCCTGTTGAAGCGTTGCCTGAGGTGGCCCAAGCCGAAGCGGTAATCGATGAGTTCCAGGCTGCGGTACTTGAAGAACAGGCCCGTGATGCCGAGCAGGCCAGGCTTGCTGCCGAGCCTGTCGCCAGAGCCGCTGCACTGGTGGACATGCCGGCGCGTCCGGCTGTTGCCGTGATCGAAGCGCCTGCACCGATCCTGTCGCCGGTCTCGACCATCGCGCCATTGCTGCAAACACTGGTCACGCCTGTTGCCCAAGTGCTGCAGGCGCCGGAGCCAACAGTCGTCGAAGTCCGGCAAGCCCTGGTTGCGCCGGTGGTCGAAGTTCATCTGCCGCCCGCCATCACACCGCCCCCGGTGGAAACCGACGGTCGTCCGTACTGGGCTGCCGAGCCGTTCGAGTGCCTGTTGTTTGATGTTGCCGGGTTGACCCTGGCGGTGCCGCTGGTATGCCTGGGCTCGATTTATTCTTTGGCCGGACACGAGTTGACGCCGTTGTTCGGTCAACCGGAGTGGTTCCTCGGCATTCTGCCGAGCCAGGCCGGCAACCTGAAAGTGCTGGATACCGCACGGTGGGTCATGCCCGACCGTTATCGCGACGATTTCAAGCAGGGCCTGCAATACGTCATTTCCGTCCAGGGCTATGAATGGGGGCTGGCGGTGCATCAGGTCAGCCGCTCGTTGCGTCTGGATCCGAACGAAATCAAGTGGCGCAGTCACCGTGGTCAACGGCCATGGCTGGCGGGCACGGTGATTGAACACATGTGTGCGTTGCTCGACGTTTCCGCGCTGGCCGAGTTGATTGCCAGCGGTGGGGCAAAGCACATGGGCGGCAGCAAGCCGACCCACAAAACTACATAACAGAACAACACCGCTAGGGCGGTTTCTTGAGGGGTCAGGGTATGAATGACAAGGCAACGGCGGCAAAAGGTTCCGAAGATCCGATCCTGCAATGGGTCACCTTCAAGCTGGATAACGAGACCTACGGCATCAACGTGATGCGCGTTCAGGAAGTCCTGCGCTACACCGAAATCGCCCCGGTCCCGGGTGCCCCGAGCTACGTGCTGGGCATCATCAACCTGCGCGGTAACGTGGTCACCGTGATCGACACCCGCCAGCGCTTCGGCCTGATGAATGCCGAGATCAGCGACAACACCCGTATCGTCATCATCGAAGCCGACAAGCAAGTCGTCGGGATCATGGTCGACAGCGTGGCCGAAGTGGTTTACCTGCGTCAGTCGGAAATCGAAACCGCGCCGAACGTCGGTAACGAAGAATCCGCCAAGTTCATTCAAGGCGTGTGCAACAAGAACAACGAACTGCTGATCCTGGTCGAACTGGACAAGATGATGAGCGAAGAAGAATGGTCGGAACTGGAGAGTATCTGATTGATTCTTGAGGTTGCGGTCATTGTCCTGTTCCTGTTTTGGGCAGGCACGCTGGCAATGTTCCTGGCGTACATTCGCGCTCAGAAGCAGATCGCCGCACAACAGGCCCAAGCTGACGTGCTGCGCGATCAGCGCATCAAGGACCTGGGCAAGCGTGTTGACGACTATCAGAATGGCAACGTGCGCATGGGTGAAGACCTGCATGAGCTACGCGCGATCGTCGCGCCATTGCCGGACAAACTGGTCCAGCTGGAACAACGCGATCCCACCAGCCTGTCGTTCGCCCAGGCGGCGCGACTGGTCGGGATGGGCGCGAGCATCGACGAACTGACCCAGTCCTGCGGCTTGACCCAGGCTGAGGCGGAGTTGATGAGCAAGCTTCACAAGAACTGATTTTGGCGTACTGGCTGAAATCGCTTTCGCGAGCAGGCTCGCTCCCGCAGGGATTCGTGGATGGACACAATATTCGTGTCCACTGAAGATCCATTGCGGGAGCGAGCCTGTTCGCGATGAGGCCTTTGAAACCTCAGTAATCATCCCCGCGTTCGGTCACATCCTTCTCGACCATCGGCGCATCCGGATCCTGGCCTGCCGGAAACTTGCCTTTGAGATTCCACGCAAACGCGATGATCTCGTCAATCGTCAAGTAGCGATTCATCACAAAACCCGCCTCGTTTGCCGTTTTCTGATTCTCGGCGTTTTAGTGACGCCTCACGCCAAACCCTCATCCAGACTCGGTCCTAGGACGCAGGCTACACGTCCTAGGACGTGGGCTACATGAATCAAGGAATGGGCCGACTTGTGACACTTTACGGCCATCAGTAACGTTCGGCGGTCGCAATGGCTAACTGTTTTGAGCTGATGCGATGGCGTGGGTGGAATCGATCCGGGAACTCTCGATCTGCCATGACTTCATTCAATCCTGGCGCGTCTCCTGGCCGCCCAGCTTCAAACACGGACGTCCTTCTTGCGCCCCATCATTGTGATCAACGACCCGACCTCTGAAGGAGGACAAGTGCTTGAGGGTTCTCCCTCGACTTTCATCAATGATCTTGCCGTGGCGAGGCTCGGCGATCGCGTTTCCTGTGCCCATGGTGAATGCACCATTGTCAGTGGCGACGAAACCCTGCAGGTCGACGACAGAGCGGTCGCTCGCGAAGGGGATTCAACCGCCTGTGGTGCGACGCTGGTTGCTACGCAGAACGACACCGGTGTTCTCTAAGGACTAGAGATGACAACCCGCACAAGTATTTACGATCGCATCTCCGAGCGGCGATTGGCCCAGGAGAACAGACAGCGCCAGTTTGAGGCTGTGTTTCCCACGGTCGATTTCAACGCCTCCTGCGCCAGCATGGTCCGGGCCTGGATCTGGTTGCCCTGTGGGGTATTTGATTCACCGTTACCCGCCAGTGAGCTGTCTGGCATGTTTGGCGGCTTCACTCACGATTCACGCCTGATCAATGCGTGCGGCCTGCGTCAACCCATCAGCCGTTTGGCGACCCCCGCTGCGGGTAGACCGGAAGTCGGGGCTTTCAATCGCTGCAGCGAGCTTCTCCACGCAGCTTTGAATCAATGGTCAACAGCCTTGCGGGCGTCTATCGACTGGTCCAACACCCAGGTCGTGTTGTTTGTTCCTGATGCAGTGAGTGCCCTCGATTGGTTTGATCGAGTTGTGTACCTCTGGCCGCCTGAACTGTCGCCCATGCGTGGTTTTGACCTACAGATGCAAGCGCCAGCGCAGTGGCTGGCAGCGTTGCCTGGAAGCCGGGCCGCCGCACAATTTCTCCTGTGCCTGAGCGTCGATTCCTGGGCCTGTGAAGAACGAGTAACAGCCTGTGCGGCAGATGAGGTGGCGGGCGAAGCGGTTTGCGCGGTGTTGTTGCGTCGTCAGCCGCAGCAGCTGGAACGAACGACCGTGGACTGCCCAACACTGTTCGCGCCGATCAGTCTGGATCACGGCTCGCCCAGCTCCCGGGCATGCAACGACACTCAGGCATTTGAACAAATGATGCTGAAACTGGGTGAGCGAACGGGCATCGATCCGACGCGGGTAAACGTGCTGATCGGTGAGAGTGCGCTTGATCGCCAAGGCATCGGCCAGTTGCGTCAATACGCCGGGGATTGCTTGCCTCGTTTGGATCTCAATCAGCCGACTTGCATCAACCCGATTCGCGCCCGGTTTGGGACTGTGACACAGCAATGGGTGCAAATAGGCTTCGCCGGACTTATCGCCAGTGCGGACGCTGATTGCGTTGTCTGGTTGCTGGATCGTACTCAGCTCAACCAGCCGCAAGGTTGGCTGATTGGCTGAAACTTCAAGGACAGTTGAAACAGGGAGTTTCAAGAGTGAATTCCATTACTGACATCGCACTGGCTTCGGTTGATTCGTCGCTGAGCCAGGCCGGACGCCTGTTGCACATCACGACGCCGCAGGGGCAACAACTGTATGCGCTGCGTGCCCATGCTCAGGAACGATTGGGGCGTGTGCCTCGTTACACGGTCGACGTGATCAACCAATCCACGGCATTCGATCCGGAGCAACTCATCGGTCAAGCGGTGCAATTGAGCATCAAGCTGGATGACGGCAGTCTGAGTCCCCGGCATGGCTGGATAGAAAGCGTGCGTTACCTTGGCAGCGACGGCGCTTTCGAGGATTGGCAACTGGTCTTTGCTCCCTGGTTCAGTCTGCTGGAGCATCGGATGGATTGCAGGATCTGGCAGGAAGTGAGCCTTCCCGACATTTTCGCTCAGGTGTTCCAGCACTACAGCCAGGCGCGTGATGCTTATCGCTTCGAGCTGTCACAGGAATATCCGCTGCTGTCCTATGTCACCCAGTTCAACGAAAGCGATGCCAATTTCGTGCAACGCTGGTGCGAGCAAGAAGGTTTGTTCTGGTATGTGGAACATGAGGTGGACAGGCACTGCATCGTATTTACCGATAATAACTTGCACCTGCCGACGCTTGACCCTGCGACCCTGCGGTTCCATACGCAACACGCAGCAGACCGGCTGGACAGCGTCACTCAGTGGAGCCCCGGTGCCCGGTTGCTCAATGGAGTGGTGCAATCCAGCAGCAACGACTATTTCTCTCATGCCCGAGCACAGTTCACGCAAGTACGCGCTCTGTCTGCGGCATCGGCGCCGCCCGATCTCCAGCGATATCAATATCGGGGGCAATACGCCTGGCAGAGTCATGATCGAGGCAACTGGCTCGGCCGGGTGCAGATTGAGCAGGACGAATCAGCGGCCAGGCGCATCCATGGACAAGGTGGCGTGCGACATATGCAACCGGGCCGAGGCTTCAAGCTGACCCAACACCCGTTGTACGCATACAAGACCGGTAAGGACTGCCAGTTCCTGATCATCGCCGTCGAGTTCTATGCCCAAAGCAACCTGCCAATAGGCAAAAATCGACCCCGGCCGCCCGGTAGCCTGAAATCTCCTTTCGAACCTGAGGACGTGCGGACACCGCTTTCCCTGGATAGCGAAGGTTTTTACCTGAACCGGTTTGAGGCCCAGCGTCTGGACGTGGCCTATCGCAGCCCGTTCGATCATGCGAAACCTGCCAATCCCGGCCCGCAGACGGCCGTCGTCGTGACCCCGAGCGGTCGCGAAGTCTTTACCGACAGCCTTAACCGGATTTGCGTGCGCTTCCATTGGGACCGGCTGGTCAAGGATGGCGAGCTGGGCTCATGCTGGTTGCGCATGATGCAGGCCAGCAGTGGTGAGGGCTGGGGCAGTGTGAACGTACCTCGCTCGGGGGAGGAGGTCGTGATCACCTTTCTCGACAATGACATCGACCGACCCTTGGTGATGGGCCAGGTCTACGGAGGACATAAGCCCGCCTGGCACTCCAGTGGTTTGATGAGCGGCTATAGAAGCCAGGAAATCCAGGGGCGTGGGTACAACCAGTGGGTGATGGACGACTCCACCGAACAGGTTCGGACCCAGATTCACAGCAGTCATGGGCACAGCCAGCTGAACCTTGGTTACCTGATCGATCAGCAAGGTAATCAGCGTGGCGCCTTGCGTGGCAGCGGTTTTGAGTTGCGCACGGATGCCTACGGGGCCTTGCGTGCACAACAGGGGTTGTATCTCAGCACATGGCCGCGCAACAACGCTCAGGGCGGCCAGCTTGATATTCAGGAAGTCCGCAAGCAACTGACTGACGCACAAGAGCGGGTCAAGGCACTCTCCGGCTTGGCTCAGCAACACAATGCCTTGCCGATGCCGGGAGGCATCGACAGCCTTGATCAACTGAACGCTGACACGCAAATGCGCTACGGCAGCGCAGACAGGGGCCTGGCGAGCAACGACCGGCAACTGCGCAATGGCGGCGACACGGCTGCGGCAATCAGTAGCGGCGGGCGGGGCCAGACGTCTGGCTACCACAAGCCGCTGTTGATCGCCTCGGCCCCTGCCGACATCGTCACAGCGACACCCCAAAATACCCACCTGCACAGCGGCAAGCAGTTGACGCTCTCGACCGGCGAAGACATCAACCTCGCCAGTGGTCAATCGTTACTGGCCAGCGTGGCACACAGCATCAGCCTGTTCGCCCAGGCCGCGGGCGCCAAACTGTTTGCGGCCAAAGGAAAAATCGAAATACAGGCGCAGAGCGAATCCATCGAGCTCACCGCCCAGGACTGCGTGCGCATTACGTCCACGGCCCGTAGCGTCGAGATCGCCGCGCAGGATGAAATCCTTCTCACCAGCGGTGGTGCCTACATCCGTATCAAGGAGGGCAACATCGAAATCCATGCGCCCGGCAGCGTGGACGTCAAGGGCGTGAAAAAAACCTTCAGCGGCCCGGCGCAACTCAATCGCGACAGCCCGGCGTGGCCCACGGCCTCGCTCAGGCAATCGCTCGCATTGATGGCGGGTCAAAGCAGTGTCGCAGGTTTTCAGCCTTGGGCAGGCATGCCTTACAAGGTGTTCGCCGATGGCGCACCGGCGGGGAACGGCGTCATGGATGCCAGCGGCCAAATCGCCGTTGATCATCATGTCACCACCGGCCGTTACCGCATCGAGCTGGCTAACGGGGTCAAGTACGAAGTGCCGGTGGCCGGCGACTACACGAATGATCCGGACAACGCCGAACGGGCGAATCAGGGTTTTCAACGCCATTCGAGCCAGACACATCCCGAGATCACGCCCCCGGACGACGCCAGTCAGTTCCGCCATGCCTATACCCAACTGAACTCGCCGAAGCCGGAGGCTTGAAGATGACCATCCCCACGATCACTGTCCCGATCGCCACCAGTAAAACCATGTCATGCCAGCTCAACCTGCCGTGGTTCGTGCAGAACACCGAATACCATCCGGTGCCCGCGACATTCGAACCTCTGGTGAATGGCGAGCGTGCATTCGGCGCGGTCTATGACGCCATCCTCGCCGCTAAAAGCAGCGTGGAAATCATCTGCTGGGGCTTTCAGCCTTCGATGTATTTCAAACGGGGCGATACCCGCTCGCTGTGCATTGGTGATCTGCTGATCCAGAAAGCCAACGAAGGCGTTCAGGTGCGGATCCTGTGCTGGTACGACACGTTGCGTGTCGCCCAGACTTCGGAAAACTCAACCCCGGGTGACAACGTTTCCAATTGGTTTGGCAAGTTCAGGCAAAACCGAAACGACGCGCAAGTCGAGTATGACAAGTTGTGGTATCGCCAGATCCGGCTCGCTTATACCGGCGCTGAAACCGGGCCGATCGAACTGGGACAACGCTTCTTTCGCATGCTGAGGTGGGGGAACGATCCCGGCCTGGGCATCAAGAATATCGAATTCGTCACGCGCGACTTTGGCTTGCTGGACCGGGCAGAAATTGCCTGGCGCCTGGCGGTGAATGCCCTGGATGAAAATCGCGACATGACCAACAAAGTCATGAGTTCGGTGGCGATGTTTGCCGAGCCGAGCCATCACCAGAAGATGGTGCTGGTGGATTACGAAAAACCGGAGGATGCCGTCGGGTTCGTGATGGGGCACAACACGCTGGATGCCTATTGGGACGACGATCATCACAGCCATGAACGGCATCATCCGCAATTCGGGCGCAACGGCGAGACGCCCAGGCAGGACATTTCCAGCCGTGTGTCCGGCCCGATGCTGGAATTTCTGAATCACAATTTTTGTACTGCCTGGAAAAAAGAAACGCGCATTGACCTGCTGGGGCCTCGTCGACACATCGCCCGGCAACTGCGCCTGCGTCCCGGGCATGGCACACCGGTCATGGCGCAGGTACTCAGAACCCAGAGTCAGGACAACAAGAGAGACATCGAGAAGCTCTACCTGCAGGCCGTCAACAACACGACTCAATTCATCTACATCGAGAACCAGTATTTCCGCTGGCCGCCGCTGGCTGAAAAAATCAAAAGCGTCGTGAAAAATCTTTTGGACTGGGGGCGCGATCTCGAAAAGGACGGGCCGGTGTATCTGTTCGTTGTGACGAACTCCAACAGCGAGGCCATCGGTGATGGCTCGGTCAATACATTTCGCATGCTGAAACAGTTGGGCCGCCCGGAACTGATGCCGGGCATCGCCAGGGCTGAACGGCATGACGAATTGCTGGCCGACATCGCCCAGGCCAAACAAACCGAACGCGTGGCTGCGGTGAATGCCCGCCTTTTCAAAGAGAAATACGACACCGGCCATGACGAACCGGCGGCTCAGTACTACGAGATGTTGAAAGAAAATCATCAGCGAGCTCGCGCCAAGGTCGCGCAGCTTGAAAAAGAACTGCCAGAGAAGCTTCAGGCCGTGATCTCCCCCTCAGAAATCCCCGGCCTGAAAGTCCACATTTGTACCTTGGTAGCCCCCGATTCCCCACCCGATAACTGGATGGATGTGTATGTGCACAGCAAGTTGATGATCGTCGACGATGTGTTTACTACATTGGGTTCCGCGAACATCAACACGCGCAGTATGCAGGTGGACAGTGAGTTGAATATTTGCATTGAGGATCCTGCGGTGACCAGGCCGTTAAGGGAGCATTTGTTTGGGGTGCATACGGGAGACGAAATGATCGGGGCTCACATGGCTGAAACGTTCAAAAAATGGAAGGAGATTCTCGTAGAAAACAACTCCCGAAGAGTGCCGCCGCTACAAAGAGAAACTGTGGTTATTTCGAAGCCGCCGGTTGCATCATTGGTTGAGTTTCTGCAAGAGAGTCCTGTTCAGAAGAATTGGGACTAAGTTATGAGAAACATAGCCATTTTGTTGTTGTGTTTTTTAATGTTGGCTTGTTCAAAAAAGGAAGAAAGCATGCCCGATACCTCGCAGATCGATTTTGCCTACAGTAGGTTGGAGTTTAAGTGCGTATATGAGCGTGATTTTTTACCGCCGTTGAATCAGGATGCGGACATGCTATATCGGTACAGTCTTTTCTTGGAGAAGCGTACGGGGCAGAAGGATTACGACAAGATTGCCCGTTATTACCGTATAGCGGCAGCTCACGATCACTATAAGGCCGCGACCAATTTGCAATTCCTGCTTTCTATCGGACAAGCACGCTCCCCTGATGCCAGTAAAGAGGTCATTGATCTGGCCGAGTATTACATTGCTCAAGGAATTCCTGGGGCTTATTACGATATGGCGCATTACCTGGAGTTGGGTTATGGCGTCAAACAGGATGTTGCGACCTCTAGGGTCTACTTTCGGCGGGCGGCCGACCTGGGGAATCCGGGTGCTCAGTATTATATTGGTAGGCTTTTGTCCTCTGTGCCCAATACGGCCGGAATTATGTTGGCAATGTACAAGTGTGCGATGGAACAAGGTAATCGATTGGCGGCTAGAAATTACTCAAGCTACTTGAAAGTCACCGGGAATTATCAACAGGCACTTCACGGCTATCAGGTTGCTACCCGAAATGGCGACGATCTTAGTGCATACAGTCTCGCTAATGCATTCAAAGGACCACCTGTTTCTAATGAGCTACATTATTTGGCTTTACAGCAAGATGACGAACGCGTCGATCGATACAATAAAATCAGCGATTTCCTCTCGCGTCACGAACACCTCGGGGCAAAAATCCCCGACCTGGATGACATCGTCCCACTCCCACCCGCAACCCTCCCCGAGTGGGACGGCACATTCCAATGGAAGCGAGAGCGTGACTCCGCTGTCCCCATCATTCCATCAGCAGAGTTGATCGAAAAACTCAGTGCCGAAAAGGGACTGGATCCCGCCACCGGCTTGCCGCTGCCAAAAAACACCGAGAACACATGAATTCACCGCCGGATGAAAATATGCCGGAAAATCTAATAAGGATTTGGGTGAGGGCAATCAGGCTACTTCTGACATTGTTCAGTCTCTTGACGGTCATGGCCTGTTCAAAAAAAGACGAGCAGATGTCTGAAGTTGCGTCGGCGGACGTTGCCTACAGTAGGTTGGAATTTAAGTGCGTATATGAGCGCGATTCGTTGCCTATATTGAACCCGGATGCGGACACCTTCTATCGGTATGGACTTTACTTGGAGAAACGTAAGGGGCAGAAGGATTACGATGCGATCGCCCGCTATTATCGTGTCGCGGCTGCACACGATCACTATAAGGCCGCGACTAATCTGCAGTTCCTGCTGTCGACCGGACAAGCAGGCTCTCCTGATGCCAGTAAAGATGTCATCGATTTGGCCGAATATTTTATCTCCATAGGTATCCCTGGTGCGTTTTACAATATGGGGCATTATCTGGAGTTGGGTTATGGCGTCAAACAGGATGTTGCTGCGTCCAGAGTGTACTTTCGTCGAGCAGCCGACTTGGGGAGCCCGGATGCTCAGTATTACGTAGGCAGGCTTCTGTCCTATGTACCTAATACAGCCGAAACCATGCTGGCGATGTATAAATGCGCAATGGAACAAGGTAATGGTATAGCGGGAAGAAGATACTCAATTTCTTTGAAAAACGCAGGGCGTCATCAGGAGGCTTTGCAAGGTTTTCAATTAGCGATTCGCAATGGAGATAACAGCAGTGCCAGTCGGCTGGCGAGTGCATTCGAAGGGCCGCCAGTGACCGACGAACTGTACTACCTGGCTGTAGAGCAAGATAAAGAACGCATCGATCGATACAATAAAATCAGCGATTTCCTCTCGCGCCACGAACACCTCGGAGCAAAAATCCCCGACCTGGATGACATCGTCCCACTCCCACCCGCAACCCTCCCGGAGTGGGACGGCACCTTCCAATGGAAGCGAGAGCGTGACTCCGCTGTCCCCATCATTCCATCAGCAGAGTTGATCGAAAAACTCAGCGCCGAAAAGGGACTGGATCCCGCCACCGGCTTGCCGCTGCCGAAAACCGCCGGGGATTTTTAAGGCCTGATATCTGAATCAACGCATGGCGACTAGCCATTCGAACCTCAATAATCATCCCCGCGCTCAGTCACATCCTTCTCGACCATCGGCGCATCCGGATCCTGGCCTGCCGGAAACTTGCCTTTGAGATTCCATGCAAACGCAATGATCTCGGCAATCGTCCGGTACAAGTCCTCCGGAATGCTGTCGCCCAATTCCATGCGTGCGAGCAGTCTCACCAGCTCGGCGTTTTCGTAGATCGGCACTTCATAGTCGCGGGCGATCCGCAGGATTTCTTCCGCCAGCTCTTCGTCGCCCTTGGCGGTGAGGGTCGGGGCGTGGATGCCGTCGTATTTGAGGGCGATGGCCTGCCGTGGGGTGTTGGGGTTTTTCATGCGGTTTCGTCGACCCAGCGTTGTTCGAGGCGGGTTTGTGGGCCTTGGGGTGGTTTGCCGTGATGGCAATCGAGATCGCCGACGTTCAGCCCGCAATCGAGCATGCGCGCGCGCAATGCCGCCAGATTGCTCTCGATCAGGCTGGCGGTATACGGCCGTTCGGCCCACAGCTGACTGGACAGGCTGCCCTTGATCAACTGCGCCTGGACCTGCATCGGTCCCAGCGGCTCCATGTCGAAGGCCAGTTCGACCCGCCACAATGGTTGTTTCGGTTCGCGCTCGTCGCGGCGTTCCTGGGGTTGTTCTTTATCCGGCGCGTCTTCGCGCTGGAACTTGATTTGCAATGGCACGATGTCTTGCAGGTTGCGCATCGGCACTTCCAGCTGCCAGGTGCTCATCAGGCGACCGTCGCTGGTGACGCCGGTTTGTTCCAGGCTCGACAGCTGATGGCTTTGCAGGCGGGAAACCGCTGCGGCAGCCAGGCGCAGCAAGTGCTCGAGGTCGTCTTCGCCGTCTGCGCTTTGCAGCATCCGCTCGGGCAGCGGAAAACCGGTGGGTGGCGGCTTGGCACTGACCTGGCCGAGCATGCCGAGCGCATTGCGCACGAAACTCGGCATCGCCTGGGCCAGCGTGTTGGCGGCGATGATTGCTCCGAGATTGGTACTGGCCGGCAGGCTTGGGGTCAGTTGCGCGATCAGCTTCAGCAGGTCGCCTTTCATGTCGGGGGCCAGCGCAGGGTTCTGGCCGGTCAGCAGTTTCGATTCGAGGAACGCACCGCTGCCGGCCAGCGCCAGCGCCAGACCTTTGGGGGTGCTCAGTTGGTGGACGTCCGGCAGGCCGGCGAGCAGTTTATCCACGGCCGCGCGCAGGTCGCTGGAGGTCTGGTTCGAGGGCGGCAGGTTTTGCAGGAGCTTGAGCAAACCCTCCAGCGAGCCTTGGCGGCTGGTCTGGCTGAGCAATTGCTGGGTCACCGCCAATTGCTCCTGACGACTGCTCAACGGTACGAATTTCAGTGTTTGCGTGTCCTGCACTTGCGCACTGAGCAAAGTGCCGATCCGCAGCGGCTGCGGGCTGTCGACGCTGAGAGTGCTGCCGCTGAGCGCGGTGTTGAGCAGGCTGACCATCGAGCGAAACACCGTCGGCTGCCCCGGCATTTGCGGCAACACCTGGGAAGTCAGCACTTTGCCCTGCAACAGCGTACCGACCGGCAATTGCGCGGTGTCGAGGCGGGTGAGGGTGGCGACACTGGAGGCAATGGCCTGCTGCACGGTGATCGCCAGGTTGCCGGCCGATGGCTGGGTGACGGCTACGTGGGTGCCCTGGGCCAGCGGTTGGTTACTGGTGGCCTGGACCGTGGTCTGGCGACCGCTTTCGAGGGTGACCTTGAGCAGCAGTTGAAAGGTCTGATCCGCCTGTTTGAGCGACAGCACTTCGGCCTTGGCGGTCTGGCCCGCCGTGATCAGGCCTTCGATGGGCGTCAACAGCTTGAGCAACTCGCCGCTTACTACCTGCGGGCGCGCAGAGGTCGGGGTGGTCTGCGGTAGCGGGAGGATGTTCATTTCGCCTGTCATACGCGGTCACAACCTTGGGAAAATGCACGCTTTAGAGTCGGAGCTGGCATGTATAATGCCGCGCAGTTGTATACAGAGTGCCGGAAACATTGCAATTATTTGACGCAGCTCGCTAGTCCGGGCCGCCAATACATTTATTCTGCATCTCTTTAACGGCCGCGCCAGAGCCGACTTGAACCGTATAAGGCCCGTGAACCCTTGACCAGTCCTGTCCTGCAAACCGTTGCCCTCGCCTGTGAGCGAGACCTTCGGCTGCTTTTTGAAAATCTCGATTTGAGACTGGCCAGTGGCGAAATGGTGCAGATCAGCGGTCCCAATGGCAGTGGCAAGACCAGCCTGTTGCGGTTGCTGTCCGGCCTGATGCAGCCGACCGCCGGTCAAGTGTTGCTCAACGGCCAGCCTTTGAACGAGCAACGCACGGAGCTGGCGCGCAACCTGCTGTGGATCGGCCACGCCGCTGGCATCAAGGACCTGCTGACCCCGGAAGAGAACCTGAGCTGGCTTTGCGCCCTGCATCAACCGGCGACCATGGAGGCTATCTGGCAGGCCCTGGCGGCGGTCGGTTTGCGCGGTTTCGAAGACGTTCCCTGCCACACATTGTCCGCTGGCCAGCAACGCCGCGTTGCACTGGCCCGCTTATATCTGGACAGCCCGCCGCTGTGGATTCTCGATGAGCCGTTCACGGCCCTCGACAAGCAAGGCGTGGCGCAACTGGAAGAACACCTGGCGGGTCACTGCGAACGCGGTGGCATGGTGGTGTTGACCACTCACCACACGCTGAGCCGGATGCCGACCGGTTATCGCGACATTGATCTGGGGAAATGGGCCGTATGAGTGTTTTCGGCCTGCTGGTCGCCCGTGAGGCCCGTTTGCTGTTCCGCCGTCCCGCGGAGCTGGCTAATCCGCTGGTATTTTTTGCGATTGTGGTTTCGCTGTTCCCGTTGGCGGTCGGTCCTGAGTCTCAATTGTTGCAAACCTTGTCCCCGGGACTGGTGTGGGTGGCAGCGCTTTTATCGGTCTTGCTCTCGCTGGACGGGCTTTTCCGCAGTGATTTCGAAGACGGATCCCTTGAACAGTGGGTCCTTTCGCCGCACCCCCTGGCTCTTCTGGTTTTGGCCAAGGTGCTGGCACACTGGGCCTTTTCCGGCCTGGCGCTGGTTTTGCTCGCGCCCTTGCTGGCGTTGATGCTCGGTTTGCCAGCCGCCTGTCTGCCGGTGTTGCTGCTTTCGTTGTTGCTGGGTACACCGGTGTTGAGCCTGCTCGGTGCGGTGGGCGCAGCCCTGACGGTGGGTTTGAAGCGCGGCGGTCTGTTGCTGGCGTTACTGATTCTGCCGTTGTACATCCCGGTGTTGATCCTTGGCAGTGGCGCCTTGCAGGCAGCCTTGCAAGGCATGCCGGCGACCGGTTATCTGCTGTGGCTGGGTAGCCTGACCGCCCTGGCGATAACGCTTACACCTTTTGCAATAGCTGCTGGCCTGAAGATCAGCGTCGGCGAATAATGAGGTCTGATCAAAATTTGATCAGTAAAGACCCTTGGCTGTTTCGTAATGACGAACAGCAACCGTGATGGAAACAGTATGAACTGGACGTGGTTTCACAAGCTCGGCTCGCCCAAATGGTTTTACGGCATCAGCGGTAAAATGCTGCCATGGCTGAGCGTGGCGGCGTTGCTGCTGATCGGTGTTGGCGTGGTCTGGGGCCTCGCATTCGCGCCGCCGGACTACCAGCAAGGCAACAGCTTTCGCATCATCTACATTCACGTTCCGGCCGCCATGCTGGCGCAGTCCATCTACGTGATGCTGGCCGTGTGCGGCGTTGTCGGGCTGGTCTGGAAAATGAAACTGGCCGACGTCGCCCTGCAATGCGCGGCGCCCATCGGCGCCTGGATGACCGCCGTGGCGCTGGTCACCGGGGCGATCTGGGGCAAACCGACCTGGGGCTCGTGGTGGGTCTGGGATGCACGCCTCACGTCGATGCTGATTCTGCTGTTCCTGTACTTCGGTCTCATTGCGCTCGGCAACGCCATCAGCAATCGTGACAGCGCGGCCAAGGCTTGCGCGGTGCTGGCGATTGTCGGCGTGATCAACATCCCGATCATCAAGTACTCGGTGGAGTGGTGGAACACCCTGCACCAGGGCGCGACCTTCACCCTCACCGAAAAACCGGCAATGCCCGCCGAGATGTGGCTGCCATTGCTGCTGACGGCGCTGGGTTTCTATTGTTTCTTCGGCGCGGTCCTGCTGCTGCGCATGCGCCTCGAAGTGCTCAAGCGCGAGGCGCGGGCCAGTTGGGTGAAAGCCGAAGTGGAAAACAGCCTGGAGGTCGTTCGATGAGTTTTGCGTCATTCGGCGATTTCCTCGCCATGGGCCATCACGGCCTGTATGTCTGGTCGGCCTATGGCATTTGCCTGGCGGTGCTGGCCCTCAACGTGGCGGCGCCGATCCTGGCCCGCAAGCGGTATCTGCAACAAGAGGCGCGTCGTCTGCGCCGGGAGAACGGCAAGTGAATCCGCTGCGTAGAAAGCGTCTTATCATCATTCTGGCGATTCTGGTCGGAGTCGGCGCTGCTGTCGGCCTGGCCCTGAGCGCCCTGCAGCAGAACATCAATCTGTTTTACACACCGACCCAGATCGCCAACGGCGAGGCCCCGCAAGACACGCGCATCCGCGCTGGCGGCATGGTTGAGGCAGGTTCCCTGAAACGTTCCGGCGACTCGCTGGACGTGAAGTTTGTCGTCACCGACTTCAACAAATCCGTGACCATCACCTATCGTGGCATCCTCCCGGATCTGTTCCGCGAAGGGCAGGGCATCGTTGCCCTGGGCAAACTCAACGCCGATGGCGTGGTGGTGGCCGATGAAGTGCTGGCCAAGCACGACGAAAAGTACATGCCGCCGGAAGTGACCAAGGCGTTGAAAGACAGCGGTCAATCGGCTCCAACGCCCGCGAAGGAGGGTTGATCCATGACATCCGGCATCTTTATTCCCGAGCTGGGCCATTTGGCCATGATCCTGGCGCTGTGTTTCGCGCTGGTTCAGGCCGTGGTGCCATTGGTCGGTGCCTGGCGCGGTGACCGTTTCTGGATGAGCCTGGCCCAGCCGGCCGCGTGGGGGCAATTCGCGTTCCTGCTGTTCGCCTTCGGTTGCCTGACTTACGCCTTCATGGTCGACGACTTCTCTGTGGCCTATGTTGCCAACAACTCCAACAGTGCGTTGCCGTGGTACTACAAGTTCAGCGCGGTGTGGGGCGCCCACGAAGGTTCGTTGCTGTTGTGGGCACTGATTCTCGGCGGCTGGACCTTCGCGGTGGCGGTGTTCTCCCGGCAGTTGCCGCAAGTCATGCTGGCCCGCGTGCTGGCGGTGATGGGCATGATCAGCACCGGTTTCCTGCTGTTCCTGATTCTCACGTCGAACCCGTTCAAACGCATCCTGCCGCAAGTGCCCGGCGATGGCGCTGACCTTAATCCGTTGCTGCAAGACATTGGCCTGATCGTGCACCCGCCGATGTTGTACATGGGCTACGTTGGCTTCTCCGTGGCGTTCGCCTTCGCTATCGCCGCGTTGATGGGCGGTCGTCTCGATGCCGCGTGGGCGCGTTGGTCGCGTCCGTGGACCATCGTTGCCTGGGCGTTCCTCGGCATCGGCATCACCCTCGGCTCGTGGTGGGCCTACTATGAACTCGGCTGGGGTGGCTGGTGGTTCTGGGACCCGGTGGAAAACGCCTCGTTCATGCCTTGGCTGGTGGGCACCGCGTTGATTCACTCGTTGGCGGTCACGGAAAAACGTGGCGTGTTCAAGAGCTGGACAGTATTGCTGGCGATTGCCGCCTTCTCGTTGAGCCTGCTGGGCACCTTCCTCGTGCGTTCCGGCGTGCTGACCTCGGTGCACGCCTTCGCTTCCGACCCGGAGCGCGGCGTGTTCATCCTGATCTTCCTGCTGTTCGTGGTCGGTGGTTCGCTGACGCTGTTCGCCTTGCGCGCTCCGGTGGTCAAGAGTCAGGTCGGCTTCAACCTCTGGTCCCGGGAAACCCTGCTGCTGGGCAACAACCTGGTGCTGGTGGTGGCCGCGTCGATGATCCTGCTCGGCACCCTGTACCCGTTGATTCTCGATGCGATGACCGGCGCCAAGCTGTCGGTCGGCCCGCCGTACTTCAATGCGCTGTTCATTCCGTTGATGGCGTTGCTGATGCTGGTGATGGCGGTCGGTGTGGTCGTACGCTGGAAAGACACCCCGGTGAAATGGCTGCTGGGCATGCTGACCCCGGTGCTGCTTGGCAGCGCCGCGTTGGCCGTGGTGGCGGGCGTTGCCTACGGCGATTTCAACTGGGCGGTGCTGGCGACTTTCATGCTCGCGGCCTGGGTGTTGCTGGCCGGTGTGCGTGACATCTTCGACAAGACGCGCCACAAAGGCCTGATCAAAGGCTTGCCGACCCTGACCCGCAGCTACTGGGGCATGCAGGTGGCGCACCTGGGCATTGCCGTGTGTGCGCTGGGCGTGGTGCTGTCGAGCCAGAACAGTGCCGAACGCGACCTGCGCCTGGCGCCCGGCGAATCCATGGACCTGGGTGGTTACCAGTTCGTCTTCGAAGGCGCCAGGCACTTCGAAGGCCCCAACTTCACCTCCGACAAGGGCACCGTACGGGTGATTCGCGACGGTAAGGAAATCAGCGTGCTGCACCCGGAGAAACGCCTCTACACCGTGCAGAATTCGGTGATGACTGAAGCCGGGATCGACGCCGGTTTCACCCGCGACCTCTATGTCGCACTGGGTGAACCGCTGGGCGATGGCGCCTGGGCGGTGCGCGTGCACGTCAAACCGTTCGTGCGCTGGATCTGGTTCGGCGGTCTGCTCACCGGTTTCGGCGGATTGCTGGCGGCGCTGGATCGCCGATATCGAGTCAAGGTGAAAAGCCGCGTGCGCGAAGCACTGGGCATGTCGGGAGCCACTGCATGAGACGTTGGTTGATGTTGTTGCCACTGGCGATTTTTCTGGTGGTTGCCGTGTTCCTCTATCGCGGTTTGTACCTGGACCCGGCCGAGCTGCCTTCGGCGATGATCGGCAAGCCGTTCCCGGAGTTTTCCCTGCCGGCCGTGCAGGGCGACAAGACCCTGACCCGCGCTGACATCGTCGGTAAACCGGCCCTGGTCAACGTCTGGGGCACCTGGTGCATTTCCTGCCGGGTCGAGCACCCGGTGCTGAACAAACTGGCCGAGAAGGGCGTGGTGATCTACGGCATCAACTACAAGGACGTCAACGCCGATGCCTTGAAGTGGCTGGCGGAATTCCACAACCCGTATCAACTGGACATCCGCGACGACGCCGGCACCCTGGGCTTGAATCTTGGTGTCTATGGCGCCCCGGAAACCTTCTTCATCGACGCCAAGGGCATCATCCGCGACAAGTTCGTCGGTGTGATCGACGAGCAGGTCTGGCGCGAAAAACTGGCGGCCAAGTATCAGGCACTGGTCGACGAGGCCAAGCCATGAAGCGCTGGTTGGCTGCTGTTATTCTGGGCTTGAGCATGGTTGGCGTGGCGCACGCGGCCATCGACACCTATGAGTTCGCCAAGGAAGGTGATCGCGAGCGCTTTCGCGAACTGACCAAGGAACTGCGCTGCCCCAAGTGTCAGAACCAGGACATCGCCGATTCCAACGCACCGATCGCCGCCGACCTGCGCAAAGAAATTTTCCGCATGCTCGGCGAGGGCAAGGACAATCAGCAGATCATCGACTTCATGGTCGATCGCTACGGTGATTTCGTCCGCTACAAGCCCGCCCTCAATGCCAAGACTGCTTTGCTCTGGTTCGGTCCTGCCGGCCTGCTGCTGGGTGGTTTTGTGATCATCGCGGTGATCGTCCGCCGTCGTCGCGTGCAACGCGCTGACACCCCGGACACGCTTTCTGCCGAGGAGCGCAAGCGCCTCGATCAACTGTTGGATAAAAACCAAGAATGATTGATTTCTGGCTCGCTGCAGGTCTGCTCCTCCTGGTGGCCCTGAGTTTTCTGTTGATTCCCGTTCTGCGCAGCCGTCGCGCCCAGCTCGAAGAGGATCGTACTGCCCTGAACGTGGCGCTGTATCAAGAGCGCGTGGCTGAGTTGCAGACTCAGCAGGAAGAGGGCGTGCTCGACACCGCGCAAATGGACGTCGGCCGCGCCGAAGCGGCCCGTGAATTGCTGGCCGACACCGAAGGCGTTGCCGCGCCGCGTGTGACCCGTCTGGGTAAAGCGGCGCCACTGCTGGCGGCGATCCTGGTGCCGGTTCTGGGGTTGGGGTTGTACCTGCATTTCGGTGCCAGCGACAAAGTCGAGCTGACCCGGGAATTCTCCCAGGCGCCGAAGTCGATGGAAGACATGACCCAGCGCCTGGAACGTGCGGTGGCGGCACAGCCGGACTCCGCAGAGGCGTTGTACTTCCTGGGTCGCACCTATATGACTCAGGATCGTCCGGCGGATGCGGCGAAGATTTTCGAGCGCACCGTGAACCTGGCCGGGCGTCAGCCTGAGTTGTTGGGGCAGTGGGCGCAGGCGTTGTATTTCGCGGATGGCAAGAAGTGGTCGGACAAGATTCAGGCGCTGACTGACGAAGCGTTGAAAGCCGATCCGAAAGAAGTCACCAGCCTCGGGTTGCTAGGCATCGCCGCGTTCGAAAGCGAGCGTTATCAGCAAGCGATCGATTACTGGAATCGCCTGCTGGAGCAACTGCCAGCGGACGATAAATCGCGGATCGCGCTGCAAGGCGGGATTACCCGCGCCACCGAGAAGCTGGTGGCCAGTGGCGGCAAGGTGGCCGAAGCGCCTGTGACCAAGGTTGCTGCGTTGCTCAAGGTGCGGGTTGATCTGGCGGCCGAATTGAAAGCCAGGGTCCAGCCCGGTGACAGCGTATTCATCTTTGCCCGCGCCACCTCCGGCCCACCCGCGCCGCTGGCGGCCAAGCGCCTGACGGTGGCTGACCTGCCGGCAACCGTCGAACTGGGCGATGCCGACGCAATGATGCCGCAGTTGAAACTGTCGAACTTCCCTGAAGTCCAACTGGTTGCGCGCATCTCCCGCGCTGGCCAACCGACGGCTGGCGAGTGGATCGGTCGCAGCCAACCTTTGGCCAGCAGCACCACCGCGCCGCAAAAACTGACCATCGACAGCCCGGATAAATAACAGGAACGCCATCATGACCGCCATCGCTCGTATCACCTTGCTCAGTGTTGTTTTAGGGCTGAGCGCTTGTGCGGTCCAACGGCCTGCGGTGGAGCAGCCGACACGGCCACCGATTCCGCCATCGCAGCCTAGCACCAAGCCTGCTCCTTCGACCGCGCCGAGCAAACCGACCACTCCGGCCAAGCCTGCCAAACCGCTGCCACGGACTTCGGCGAGTTTTGCGCCGCCGCCGGGGGGCAATAGTCACTGGGACCCCAAAATGGGTGTCTATGTGCTCGACGATCAACCGAACACGTTCTACCGCCAGCGTACCTATTACCGTTGGGATAATGGCTGGAGCCGGTCGATCAGTCCGAAGGGGCCCTGGGAGGAGACGGATATTCATGGGGTGCCGGGTGGTTTGGGGCGGCAGTTCGGGCAGTGATGCAAAAGGCGACCTTCGGGGTCGCCTTTTTTGTGGGTGCTGACTTATCGGCTCCACCGCTCAACCTTTCACAAAACCTTCATCAAACAGTTATTCCAGCGACTTGTGCGAGTCATAGGGCTGACATGCCTGGTGCCTAAAGTCGGTTGAACTCATATGCAGCCACGGACGGCTGTTCAACCAGACAGAGAAGCCCATGAACGCAGCTATCCATGTCGATCATCTGAACAAGACCTTTGCGCGTAAAACCGCACTGGTCGACCTCGAACTGACCATCGCGGCCGGTGAGATGGTCGCGCTGATCGGCGCGTCCGGCTCCGGCAAGTCCACGTTGCTGCGCCATCTCGCGGGCCTGGCCTGTTGCGACAAAAACAACGGCGGCAGTGTCAAGGTACTGGGCCAGGAAGTGCAGGCGTCTGGCCGTTTGAATGGCAAGGTGCGCCGCTTGCGTGCCGACATCGGCTACATCTTCCAGCAGTTCAACCTGGTCAACCGTTTGAGCGTGCTCGACAACGTACTGCTCGGCTGCCTGGGTCGCATGCCGCGCTGGCGTGGCAATTTGGGCCTGTTCAATGCCGAAGAAAAACGGTTCGCCATGGAGTCCCTGGACCGGGTCGGCCTGGCTGATCTGGCGGCGCAGCGCGCTTCGACCCTGTCCGGTGGTCAGCAGCAACGCGTGGCCATTGCCCGAGCGCTGACCCAGCGAGCCGAAGTGATTCTGGCGGATGAGCCGATCGCCTCCCTCGACCCCGAGTCGGCGCGCAAGGTCATGGAAATCCTCGCCGACATCAACCGCCGTGACGGCAAGACCGTGGTGGTGACCCTGCATCAAGTTGACTACGCCACCCGCTATTGCCCGCGTGCCGTGGCGCTCAAGGGCGGACGTATCCATTTCGATGGTCGCGCCAGCGAACTGAGTGGTCAGTTCCTCAACGATTTGTATGGTGCCGATATCGACACCAGCCTGATGTGCTCTGACCACATCCGCGCCAACGAGACCACGCCCCGGCTGGTACTGGCCCGCGCATAAACATCCCTCAATTCCCAACCGTTCACCCTCAGGAAATCCTTCCATGTTGAACCGTATCGGTCGTGTTTTTGCTGGCGCAGCACTGCTCGCCAGCTGCGTAATGGGCACCGCCCAGGCTGAAGAAAAAGCCATCAACTTCGGCATCATGTCCACCGAGTCCTCGCAGAATCTCAAGAGCATCTGGCAGCCGTTTCTGGATGACATGCACAAGAAAACCGGCCTGAAGATCAACGCCACGTTCGCGTCAGACTATGCCGGGCTGATCCAGGGAATGCGCTTCAACAAGGTCGATGTTGCCTGGTTGGGCAACAAGGCTGCCATTGAAGCGGTGGACCGCTCCAACGGCGAAATCTTCGCCCAGACCGCAGCCGCCAGTGGCGCCGCCGGTTACTGGAGCGTATTGATCGCGCGCAAGGACAGCCCGATCAACTCCGTTGACGACATGCTGAAGAACGCCAAGAGCCTGACCTTCGGCAACGGTGATCCGAACTCCACTTCCGGCTACCTGGTGCCGGGCTATTACGTGTTCGCCAAGAACAACATCGATGCCGCCACGGCGTTCAAACGCACCCTCAATTCCAGCCATGAAGTGAACGCCTTGAGCGTGGCCAAAGGGCAACTGGATGTGGCGACTTTCAACACCGAAAGCTGGGATCGCCTGGAAGTCACCCAGCCTGATAAAGCCGCGCTGCTGAAAGTGATCTGGAAGTCGCCGCTGATCCCCGCCGACCCGCTGGTGTGGAGCAAGGCGCTGAGCGACAGCGAGAAGCAGAAGATCCGCGATTTTATCTTCAGCTACGGCGACACCGACGCCGAGAAGGCCGTGCTTGCCGGCATGCAGCTGGGCAAGTTCCTGAAGTCGAACGACGACCAGTTGTTGCCGATCCGTCAGCTGGAGCTGTTCAAGCAGCGCACCACGATCAGCGCCGACACCAAGCTTGAAGCCGCCGACAAGGCCAGGAAACTGGCCGACATCGACGCCGAACTGGCCAAGCTGCAAGAGCGCATCACCTTGCTCGAGAAGAGCGAGAAAAAGACCGCCAACGCCGGTTGATCCATGTGGGAGCGAGCCCGCTCGCGATGACGATGTGTCAGTCGACATCGCAGGTGCATGTGCCGGCCTCATCGCGAGCAGGCTCGCTCCCACAGGTTTTTGTACTCGGCATAACTTTTTCAGAGAATCCTCATGACCACTCTGCACGCTGAAGCCGTCGGCAAACGTACCTGGCCGCAGTACGCCGGTTGGGGCCTGTTTCTGGTCCTGCTCGCCTGGGCCTGGCACGGCGCTGAAATGAATCCGATGGCGCTGTACCGCGATTCGGGAAACATGGCGACGTTCGCCGCCGATTTTTTCCCGCCTGACTTCCACGAATGGCGCTCGTACCTCAAGGAAATGATCGTCACCGTACAGATCGCTCTGTGGGGCACGGTGCTGGCGATTGTCTGCTCGGTGCCGCTGGGCATCCTCTGCTCGGAAAACATCACCCCTTGGTGGATTCACCAACCACTGCGCCGGGTGATGGACGCGTTCCGTTCGATCAACGAAATGGTGTTCGCCATGCTGTTCGTGGTGGCGGTCGGCCTCGGCCCGTTTGCCGGCGTTCTCGCGCTGTGGATCAGCACCACCGGCGTACTCGCCAAGCTGTTCGCCGAAGCGGTCGAAGCCATCGATCCAGGTCCCGTCGAGGGCGTTCGCGCGACCGGTGCCAGCGCGCTGCAAGAGGTGATCTACGGTGTGATTCCGCAAGTGATGCCGTTGTGGGTTTCGTACGCGTTGTACCGCTTCGAGGCCAACGTGCGCTCGGCGACGGTGGTGGGCATGGTCGGTGCCGGCGGGATCGGCGTGATCCTGTGGGAAAACATCCGCGCCTTCCAGTTTGTTCAGACCTGTGCGGTGCTGCTGGTGATCATCGTCGTCGTCAGCCTGATCGACATCCTCTCGCAACGCCTGCGCAAGCAGTTCATCTGATTTTCGGAGGGGTGCCTGCGGGCGCTTTTTTAAAGCATGCAGTTGTCTAGACAAGATGAACCGGTGTACCGCGAACTCGCCGACATCCTGCGTCGTGAACTGGGTGACTACCGCGCCGGAGACTTCCTGCCGGCCGAGGTGCAGTTGGCCGAACGCTTCGGCGTCAACCGCCACACCCTGCGCCGTGCCATCGATGAGCTGGTGTTCGAAGGCAGCCTGTTACGCCGCCAGGGCAAAGGCACGCAAGTCCTGGAGCGGCCGCTGATTTATCCGATGGCCGCTGACAGTGCCTACAGCCAGTCGCTCTCAGCCCAGGGTTTGGGCGTCGAAGCCGTGCTGCTCAAGCGCCGTTACTGCTTTGCCAGCCGTGAAGAGGCGCAGCAACTGAGCATCGTTGAAATGGCGCCGATGATCGAGTTGCAGACCTTGCGCAAGCTCGACGGCCAACCGGTCAGCCTGATCCGCCATCGTTACTGCGCCAGCCATGCACCGCTGCTGGCGGACTACACCGGTGGTTCGCTGCGCCATTACCTGAGCGAACGGGACATGCCCCTGACGCGCACCCAAAGTTTGATCGGCGCCCGCCTGCCCAACCGCGAAGAAGCCGCGCTTTTGATGATGCCCCGGCATTTGCCGGCGCTGAGTGTGTTCACCCTTTCCCGCGATCGCGATGGCCGTGCGGTGGAGCTGGCCCAGTCCACCAGCCGTTCGGATCGCTTCCAGTACCAGGTTGTCACCTGATGGAGAACGCCATGCAAAACCCTGTTCCTCACACCGAACGCCAGCACTGGATCGGTGTGCTGGCCCGCGCCCGTCGCGATGAATTGCAGCCCTTCGAAGACGCACTGCGCGACATCGAATACCAACTGATCCGCGCCCCGGAAATCGGCATGACCCTGGTGCGTGGCCGCATGGGCGGCAACGGTGCGCCGTTCAACGTCGGCGAAATGAGCGTGACCCGTTGCGTGGTGCGCCTGGCCGACGGCCGTACCGGCTACAGCTACCTGGCGGGGCGCGACAAGGTCCACGCCGAACTCGCCGCCCTGGCCGACGCCCATTTGCAGGGCGCGCAACAGCGTCACTGGCTGACGGACATGATCACGCCGCTGGCGCACGCACAGGCCGGGCGCCGGGCACAAAAAGAGGCGGAAACCGCCGCCACCAAAGTCGAATTCTTCACCCTCGTGCGAGGAGAAAACTGATGAGCGCACAGCTTTTGCAACCGGCGTTCGCCGACCCGGTGCTGGATGCCCAGCGCGGTTTTCGCGCGGCACTGAAAGCCCTGGCCGGCCCCGGTTTGATCCGGACGCTGCAAGCCTCGCCGAGCCTCGAAGGGCTGGAACCCGCGACCTACGCTTTGTGCCTGGCGCTGCTGGATGTCGACACGCCGCTGTGGCTGGCGCCGACCTTCGACACCCCGTTGATCCGCGCCAACCTGGCTTTTCACTGTGGTTGCCCGCTGACCGCCAGGCGCGAAGACGCACGGTTCGCCTTGCTTGGCGCCGACGATCTGCTCGACCTGAGCGGCTTCGATCACGGTAACGATCGCTACCCCGATCAGTCCTGCACGCTGCTGGTTCAGCTGCCAACGCTCGACGGCGGGGCAGGGTTGCTGTGGCGCGGACCGGGGATCGAAACCGAACACGGCGTGGCGCTGCCGGTGGCCGAT
The DNA here is from genome assembly GCF_028656895.1 of Pseudomonas sp. TNT2022 ID1044. Taxonomy (NCBI): domain Bacteria; kingdom Pseudomonadati; phylum Pseudomonadota; class Gammaproteobacteria; order Pseudomonadales; family Pseudomonadaceae; genus Pseudomonas; species Pseudomonas sp. TNT2022 ID1044. The sequence goes on from NZ_JAMDHB010000007.1 coordinate 214,748, forward strand.
GGCTTCTGGGCCGAGCGTGAACGCCGCAACGAATTCCCCCGGGGCCTGGACCTGTTTTTCGCTGCCGGCCATGACCTGATCGGTTTGCCGCGCAGCACCCGCATCGCAGAGGAGCGTGCCTGATGTACGTAGCCGTCAAGGGTGGCGAACAGGCCATCGACAATGCCCATCGTTTGCTGGCGAAAAAACGTCGGGGCGATCCGTCGGTCACTGAGCTGAGCGTCGAGCAGATTCGTCAGCAACTGCCGCTGGCAGTGGCGCGGGTGATGAGCGAAGGCTCGCTGTATGACGAAGAGCTGGCCGCGCTGGCGATCAAACAAGCGGCGGGGGACATGGTGGAGGCGATTTTCCTGCTGCGCGCTTATCGCACCACGTTGCCGCGCTTCAGCCCGAGCCTGCCGATCGACACGCAAGACATGCAGCTCAGCCGACGCCTCTCTGCCACGTTCAAAGACGTACCGGGCGGGCAACTGCTGGGGCCGACCTTCGACTACACCCATCGCCTGCTGGACTTTGCGCTGCTCGCCGAAGGTGAGTACCCGGGGCCGCAAACAACGGCGAATGCCAGCCTTGAACCGTGCCCTCGAGTGCTGGGTTTGCTGGCCAGGGAAGGCCTGATCAAGAACGAATCCGACAACGGCGAATCGGTCGCGGACATCACTCGCGACCCATTGGAGTTCCCTGCCAGCCGTGCCCAGCGCCTGCAAGCGTTGGCCCGCGGCGACGAAGGTTTCCTGTTGGCGTTGGGTTACTCGACCCAGCGTGGCTATGGCCGCAATCACCCGTTTGCCGGGGAGATTCGTATCGGCGATGTCGAGGTCTGGATCGAGCCTGAAGAGCTGGGTTTCCCGATCAACCTGGGCAGCATCGAAGTCACCGAGTGCGAGATGGTCAACCAGTTCGTCGGCTCGGCCACGGAGCTGGCGCAATTCACTCGCGGTTATGGCCTGGCCTTTGGGCATGCCGAGCGCAAGGCCATGGGTATGGCGCTGGTCGACCGTGCGCTGCGTGCCGATGAGTACAACGAAGAAATCGTCTCGCCGGCACAGCAGGAAGAATTCGTGCTGATGCACTGCGACAACGTCGAAGCGTCCGGTTTCGTCTCGCACCTCAAATTACCTCACTACGTGGACTTCCAGGCCGAACTGGAACTGATCCGCAAACTGCGCAAGCCTGCCGAGGGCCAAAGCCATGAATGACCTTAAGGCCCCCGTGCGCGACGCGGCGTACAACTTTGCCTACCTCGACGAACAGACCAAACGCATGATCCGTCGCGCCTTGCTCAAGGCCGTGGCGATCCCCGGTTATCAGGTGCCGTTCGGCGGTCGCGAGATGCCGCTGCCTTACGGCTGGGGCACCGGCGGCATGCAATTGACCGCCGCGATTCTTGGCGATGACGACGTGCTCAAGGTCATCGACCAGGGCGCGGACGACACCACCAACGCCGTGTCGATCCGTCGCTTCTTCGCCCGCACCGCTGGCGTTGCAACGACCGAAAGTACCCCGGACGCGACAGTGATCCAGACCCGCCACCGTATCCCGGAAACGCCGTTGCACGCCGATCAGATCATGGTTTACCAAGTACCGATTCCCGAGCCGCTGCGCTTTATCGAACCGTCGGAAACCGAGACCCGGACCATGCACGCCCTCAACGATTACGGGGTCATGCACGTCAAGTTGTACGAAGACATCGCCACCTTCGGCCACATCGCCACGGCCTATGCCTACCCGGTGATGGTCGATGAGCGCTACGTGATGGACCCGTCGCCGATCCCTAAATTCGACAACCCGAAACTCGACATGAGCCCGGCATTGATGCTGTTTGGCGCCGGTCGCGAGAAGCGTCTATACGCGGTGCCGCCGTACACCAAAGTCACCAGCCTCGACTTCGAGGATCACCCCTTCGAAGCGCAGAAGTGGGAACAGTGCTGCGCCATTTGTGGCAGCCGTGAATCGTTCCTCGACGAGCTGATTCTCGACGATGCCGGCACCCAGAGCTTCGTCTGTTCCGACACGTATTACTGCGCCCAGCGCGTCAGCCAGCAGGAGCAGGGCCAATGAACCAGGCGCTGAAAAACGATTTGTCCGTGTCCACCGAACCCTTGCTGCAAGTACGCGACCTGTCGCTGTTGTACGGTCCGGAGAAGGGCTGCCAGGACGTCAGTTTTGATTTGTACCCGGGTGAAGTCCTGGGGATTGTCGGCGAGTCCGGCTCGGGAAAATCCACGTTGCTCTCGCTGCTCAGCGGGCGCCTGCCTCCGCAACGCGGTGGCATTGGCTACCGCGACAAACAAGACCAATGGCTGGACCTCTACAGCGCCAGCGAAGCCGAACGCCGCACCTTGCTGCGCACCGAGTGGGGCTTCGTCGAACAGAACCCGCGTGACGGTTTGCGCATGGGCGTGTCCGCCGGGGCCAACATTGGCGAGCGCCTGATGGCCCAAGGCGTACGCAATTACCAGCAATTGCGCGGTGCCGGACTCGACTGGCTGAGTCAGGTGGAAATCGATCCGCAGCGCATCGACGACTTGCCCCGGACCTTTTCTGGCGGCATGCAGCAGCGCCTGCAAATCGCCCGCAATCTGGTGTCGAGCCCGCGTCTGGTGTTCATGGACGAGCCGACCGGTGGCCTCGATGTGTCGGTGCAAGCGCGCTTGCTCGACCTGTTGCGCGGCCTGGTGCGGGAGCTGGATCTGGCGGTGGTGATCGTTACCCACGACCTGGCGGTGGCGCGTTTGCTGGCCGATCGCTTGATGGTGATGCGCCGCTCGCGGGTGGTGGAAACCGGGCTGACGGACCAGATCCTCGACGATCCGCAGCACCCTTATTCGCAACTGCTGGTGTCTTCGGTGTTGCAGCCGTGAAGCCCCGTCCAACTGTGGAAATCGAGCGATGAATACCTTGATCGAGGTCCGTGACCTCTCGAAAACCTTCACCCTGCATCAGCAGAACGGCGTGGTCCTCAACGTGCTGCGCGGGGTGGATTTCAGTGTGGCGGGCGGTGAATGCCTGGTGCTGCACGGCCAGTCCGGCGCCGGTAAAAGCACGTTGCTGCGCACCGTGTATGGCAACTATCTACCGGCCGGCGGCAGCATCCGCGTGCAGCATGACGGCCAGTGGCTGGAACTGGTGGGCGCCGAGCCTCGGGACATTCTGCAGGTGCGCCAGCGCACTTTGGGTTACGTCAGCCAGTTCCTGCGGGTGATCCCGCGCGTGGCGTGCCTGGACGTGGTGATGGAGCCTGCCCTGGCCCGTGGCTGGTCGAAACAGCTCGCGCAATCGCGCGCCGAATGGCTGCTCAGCCGCCTGAACATTGCGCAACGCCTTTGGCAACTGGCGCCCGGCACGTTCTCCGGGGGAGAGCAGCAACGGGTCAATATCGCCCGCGGCTTCATGGTCGCGTGGCCGGTGATGTTGCTCGACGAACCGACCGCTTCGCTGGACGACAACAATCGTCAGGTGGTGCTGGAACTGATGAACGAAGCCAAAGCCGCCGGTGCCGCGCTGATCGGCATCTTCCACGACCGCATCGCCCGTGAAGCGGTTGCCGATCGCCATCTCGACATGACCCCTGCTGCAGTCAGCCAAGAGGAATACGCCGATGCCCGTTGAACAGATCCTCAGCAATGCGCAACTGGTCACCGCTGACCGGGTGTTCTATGGCACGGTGTTGCTGCGCGACGGTGTGATCGCCGAGGTCAACGAAGGCCCGAGCCGTTTGCCTCAGGCCTTGGACCTCAACGGCGATTACCTGCTGCCCGGTCTGGTGGAATTGCACACCGACAACCTGGAACGCCACATGACTCCGCGTCCCGGCGTCGATTGGCCGTCGGTGCCGGCGGTGCTCAGCCATGACGCCCAGATCATCGCGGCGGGCATCACTACGGTGTTCGACGCGGTGTCCATTGGCGACGTGAACCCCAAGGGCAATCGCATGCAGAAACTGCCGGCGATGCTCGACGCCATTACCAAAGCCTCCAGCGCCGAATTGACCCGGGCTGAACACCGTCTGCACCTGCGCTGCGAGTTGTGCCATCCGGACACCTTGACCGTGTTCCGCGATCTGGTGGAAAACCCGCTGGTGCAATTGGTGTCGGTGATGGACCACTCGCCGGGTCAGCGCCAGTTCGTGCTCGAATCCAAGTACCGTGAGTACTACATGGGCAAATACCACCTGACGACGACGCAAATGGATGAGTTCATCACGTTGCAGATGGCCAACTCGCGCACTTACAGCGACCGGTATCGCGCGGCGATTGTCGAGCACTGTCTGGCCCTTGGCCTGTCGGTGGCCAGTCATGATGACGCGACGCTGGCGCACGTCGAAGAGTCGGCGCGCTACGGCATGACCATCGCCGAGTTTCCGACGACGGTCGAAGCGGCGAAGGGTTGTCGCGACCACGGCATGAACGTGTTGATGGGGGCACCGAACATCGTGCGCGGTGGTTCGCACTCGGGTAACGTGGCCGCCGCTGACCTGGCTGCCTTGGGCTTGCTGGACATTCTGTCCAGCGACTACTACCCGGCGAGCCTGTTGCAATCGGCATTTACGCTGGCTGCGCAGAGCGAGCGGATCGGTTTGGCCGAGGCGGTGCGCATGGTCAGTCTGAACCCGGCCCGGGCGGCTGGTTTGACTGATCGCGGCGAGATTGCCCCGGGGATGCGCGCCGATCTGGTACAGGCCCGCAGTCAGGATGGTTTGCCAGTGGTCCAACAAGTATGGCGACAAGCGACGAGGGTGTTTTGATGGCAGGCAGGTTGATCTATCTCATCGGGCCTTCCGGTTCGGGCAAGGACAGCCTGCTGGATGCTGCGCGCGGGCGCTTGGCCGAGCGTGGCTGCCGCATCGTGCGACGGGTCATCACCCGCTCGGCGGAAGCGGTCGGCGAGGCGGCGCTGGGTGTCAGCACGCAGCAGTTCGCCGAGATGGACGCTCAGGGCGCGTTTGCCCTGAGCTGGCATGCCAATGGCCTGTCCTATGGCATCCTGCGGGAAATCGACGACTGGCTGGCCGCTGGCAATGACGTGCTGGTCAATGGCTCGCGCGGGCATTTGCCCAACGCCCGCGAGCGCTATCCGCACATGCTGGTGGTGTTGTTGACGGTGGACCAGGCTGTGTTGTGCGAGCGCTTGCTGGCGCGAGGACGGGAATCCGTGGCGGAAATCGATGCGCGGCTGGCGCGCAATGACCGCTTCAACAAACGCGTCCTTGCCGACAACGATTCCACGCTGCTGGTGCTCGACAACTCCGGTGCACTGGAGAATACGGTGCAACGCTTGCTCGCCAGCATCGACGAGCAATCGGCATGCGCCTGACGTTGTTGGGTACCGGTGATGCGCGGCAGGTCCCGGTCTATGGCTGTGAGTGCGCGGCCTGTACGCGCTCACGCATCGACGAGCGCTGGCGACGTCAACCGTGCTGCGCGCTGGTCGAGTGCGGCGATCAGCGCTGGTTGATCGACAGCGGCCTGCCAGACCTGACCGAACGCTTTGCGCCGCGCAGCTTCAACGGCATCTTGCAGACGCACTACCACGCCGATCACGCCCAAGGCCTGCTGCACTTGCGTTGGGGGCAGGGGCTGGTGATACCGGTGCACGGGCCGGCCGATCCGCAAGGCTTGGCCGACCTCTACAAACACCCTGGCATTCTTGATTTCAGCCAACCGTTCGACAGCTTCGAAACCCGCACCTTCGGCACACTCAATGTCACCGCGCTGCCGTTACAGCATTCAAAACCCACCTTCGGCTATCTGCTCGAAGGCGACGGGCGACGCATCGCCTACCTGACAGACACCGTGGGCCTGCCACCGGACACCACGGCGTGGTTGCAACGTCAAGCGCTGGACCTGCTGGTGCTCGACTGCTCAATGCCACCACAACCCCAGGCACCGCGTAACCACAACGACCTGAACCTGGCCTTGCAGTGCATTGAAGAGCTCAAGCCGGAATCGGCGGTGTTGACCCATGCGGGGCACACATTCGATGCGTGGTTGATGGCGCATCGGGGGGCGTTGCCGGGTAATGTCAGTGTCGGGTTTGATGGATGTGTGTTGTAGCGTCCTCGGTGTCTCTTCTTAAAGCATCGTTCGGTAATCGTTCAGCGTTTTGGCTGACTGAACCAAACCTTGTCGAAACATAAGGTCGAGGTAAGTGCTGATATCCATGGGCGGCATCTTCAGCTGTTTTCGTTGGCGTTGAGCCGCAGAGACCACTGCGGCGGGATCCAGGTCAAAGAGGTTGCTAACGAACTCATCGGGGTGCTGGGCTTCGATGTCATAAACTCCCAAAGCCGAGCAGGGAAAATCTTTTGGAACGGCCACATCCATCAGTTCAGATGTTCGATTCAGTTGCTCTATCGTCAGGTCCGGTCGGTTTTTCAGAAGATTGCGTTTCCATTCGTTGTGTATCTCCATCGACCATTTCGCCCGAAACCGACCGGAGAGCGCAAGCCACATAAGAAAGTCTCTCAAGGGCGCAGGGTAAAGCACGCAAGCGTCATATACAGCGGTAAAAGCGGAGTGCCTCACTCGTATCCTTTCCTTAACGCCTGTGCCTGCTCGGCGAGTAGCATCATTGCCTGCTCGCTGGCTGCATTGCGCCGGGTTTTATAGTCCATCAAATCGGCGAAACGCACACGTCGGTGCTTGCCGGTTTTGTGGTAGGAGAGTTCGCCGGACTCTAGCAGTTTGATCAGGTGCGGGCGTGAGACGTTGAGCAAGTCCGCCGCTTCCTGTGTGGTCAGTTCTGCGTGGACCGGAACCACTTTGACGGCATTGCCCGCCGCTAACTCAGCGAGGATATCGACCAGCAGCCGCAGTGCCGAGGTCGGTAGTTCGACGTTGTGAGCTTCATTTTGCTCGTCGAAAATCTGGATGCGCTGGGTTTCGATTTGGGTGCAGAGATAAGCTGCGAGCGCGTGCTGTCCTGCCTTGGCAATTTGTACCTCGTGTTCTGCAGGCAAATGGATCGGTGGATGAATGACTGTCGACATGGCCGTTTCCAATATTCTGAATAATCGATGCCATCAGGCTATGCGAATTAATCGAAATTCGCAATAAACGAAACGTCACTCACGCCTCCTTCACCAACAACCCCTGCACATACTCCACAAACGCCCGTGCCTTGGCGCTGGCCATTCTGCCGGTGGGGAACACGGCCCACAGGTCCTGATTCGGCAGGGTCCATTCACTCATGACTTCTCGAACCGCACCGCTGGCGAGTTCCGGGGCGAACATCCATTCCGAGGCCATGGTCAGGCCTTGGTGGGACAGCACGGCGGCACGCAGTCCTTCAGCAGCGCTGATGCGGATCCGGCCGTTGATGGTCACTGATTGCTCTTCTCCAGCCTTGTTGAACAGCCAGTTGGCATGGCCGCCCAGGGTGTAGACGATTGCCTGATGCTTGCTCAGGTCTGTGGGGCAGGTGGGTTCACCGAATTTTTTGAAGTATGTCGGCGTACCCAGTACCACGCGCCGGCATTCGGAAATCTTGCGGGCGGTGAGTCCGGAATCGCTCAGGGTGCCCATGCGCAGGGCGATATCGACGCCTTCTTCCACCAGATTGACGTTGCGATCATCGAGCATCAGGTCGATGTTCAGCGCCGGGTTCTGCTCAAGAAATGGCCCAAGGTGCGGCACGATATGCATCCGGCCGAAAGTCACGGCAGCGCAGATGCGCAGGTTGCCAGTCAGTCCGCCGGCTGTCCCGCGAGCAGCGTTGTCGGCCTCGTCGGCTTCTTCGAGGGCGCGTTTGGCCCGCTCGAAAAACGCCAGCCCGGCCTCGGTGGGCGTCAGGCCGCGTGTTGAGCGCAACAGCAGTCGCACCGCCAGCCGCGATTCGAGTTGCGCGATGGTTTTCGACACGGCCGGCTGGCCGATATTCAAGCGTCGGGCCGCCGCGGAAAACGAACCGGTTTCCACCACGTAGACGAAGGTTTCCATTGCGCCAAGGCGGTCCATTTGCAGTCCCAAGTAAAAATCCAGTGTGGAAGCGATGTTCTCAGATCGCGCCGCAGATCGCCTTCAGCATCGCCTCATCACACGTTGCAATACAACCGAGCGTCGTGCTTTGGATTTTTGTGCTTGAGTAAAGATAACTCTAGAGTTATTTTTGTTTGAGTCGAAGCAAGGAGGCGGGTGGTGCAGAGCAGGCTATTGATCAAGGAATTGATAGAGGCGGGTTGGACCCTGGATCGGGTCACTGGCAGTCATCACATCTTCACTCACCGTTACAACCCGTACACGATTCCCGTTCCTCATCCGAAAAAGGATTTACCCATCGGGACGGTCAAAAGCATCAGGAGGCGAGCCGGGCTGTACTGCCCGACAGCCAGTTACGCAGGAGATCCATAATGCAATATCCAATCTGTATCGAATGGGGCGACGAGAACACTGCCATCGGTATCCAGATCCCCGATATTCCTGGTGCGGTGACGGCCGGGGATACCTTTGAAGATGCTTACAACGCAGCGGTCGAGATCGCTCACATCATGCTGCAGGAGATCGCGGCGGACGGCGATACGATTCCGATGCCGACATCAGCGGCGGTGCATCGCGGTAATCCGGAATTTGCCGAAATGGGCTGGGGGATGCTGGAGTTGGACATCTCGCCCTACATGGGCAAGACCGAGAAGGTGAACGTCACGCTGCCCGGCTATGTGATCCAGCGCATCGACCGGTATGTGCGTGAGCACAATGTCAAAAGCCGCTCGTCCTTCCTGGCGGATGCGGCCATGGAGAAGCTGGTTCGGCAGTAAATGTTAAACGTCAGCGCAATCGCGAGCAGGTTCTTCTTGAACCCTGTGGGAGCGAGCCTGCTCGCGAAGCTTTTTCAGTCAGGCCGTCGCCAGTGAAGCCTTCTGCGAAACACTCAGAAATCGCAGCAACGCCAACAGCGGAAAAGCGCTGCCGACAATCACGATCCACAACCAGCCTCCGTGTTCGTACACCGGGCTGGCCACCGAAGAGCCGAATGCGCCGCCGATGAAGATGCTGGTCATGTACAGCGCATTAAGGCGGCTGCGGCTTTTGGCGTCGAGGGCGTAGACCGCGCGTTGGCCGAGGACCATGTTCATCTGCACGCAGAAGTCGAGCACCACGCCGGTCACGGCCAGGCCGATGACGCTGTAGACCGGGTGGATGAAGGCGGGCAAAAAGCTCAAGCTGGCGAACAGCAGCGCCAGCAGAGAGGCAACACGGGTATGGCCGGCGTCGGCGAGGCGACCGGCGATGGGGGCGGCGATGGCGCCGATCGCTCCCACCAGGGCGAAGATCGCAATCTGGCTTTGCGACAAGCCGTGATTGCGCGCCAGTTCCAGCGGCACGGCGGTCCAGAACAGGCTGAACGTGGCGAACATGCAACCCTGATAAAACGCCCGTTGGCGCAACACCGGTTGCTTGCGCAACAGCGTCCACAACGAGCCCAGCAATTGGCTATACGACGCACTGTGATCAGGCTGACGCTTGGGGATGGTCACCGCCAGGACGATGCTGATGGCTGCCATCAACACGGCAGCGATCATAAACATTGCGCGCCAGCCGAAATGGTCGGCGACGACGCTGGACACCGGACGCGCCAGCAAAATCCCCAGCAACAATCCGCCCATGATCCCGCCGACAACCCGGCCACGGGATTCCTCCGGCGCCAGGTGCGCAGCCAATGGAATCAATATCTGCACCGACACCGAACTGAACCCTACCAACAGCGAGATCAGCAAGAACACATTCGGCTGGTCGGTGAATGCCGCGCCGAGCAGGCTGGCAATCGCCACCAGTGTGGTGATGATCATCAGCCGGCGGTTCTCCAGCAGATCACCCAGCGGTACCAGGAAAAACAAGCCCAGCGCATAGCCGATCTGGGTCAGCGAAACAATCAGGCTGGCCATGGTGTTGGTCAGGCCGATGTCAGGCGCGATCAGGCCGATGATCGGTTGCGCATAGTAGATGTTGGCAACAATGGCGCCGCAGCAAAAAGCGAACAGCAGCACCATGCCTCGGGTCATTGTCGCGGTGCCGTGGGGCACCTGAGTCGCTGGGTTCATAACGTGTCTCGCTGTACAGAATGGAATGCGCGCAGGCTAATGGCCTGGCCGAAACGGCGGAAGAGAGATTGGAGTGATAGCAGTCATTCCATTGCGGAATGAGTGGCGAACGTGCGTGGCGTCAGCCGATCGGTGTTATCTCAGAAGAAGCGAGGCCGATGATACATTCACTTACAGCTTGTTCGATAGCGTGCGTCGAAACAGACGTTTAAACCTGCAGGAGCCGGCTTGCTGGCGATTACGGTGCGTCGGGCGACAACGGTGTCGTCCTGGCGTACGAATCGCCAGCAAGCCGGCTCCTGCAGGCAATTAAGCGTTGTACTTAGTTCGTATAAATCTGGTCGAAAATCCCGCCATCGTTGAAGTGGGTTTTCTGCACGGTGCGCCAGTCACCGAAGGTTTTCTCCACCGACAGGAAGTCCACTTTCGGGAAGCGGTCGGTGTACTTGGCGAGTACGGCCGGGTCACGCGGGCGCAGGTAGTTGGCGGCAGCGATTTCCTGGCCTTGCGGCGACCACAGATATTTCAGGTATTCCTCGGCGGCGGCGCGTGTGCCTTTTTTGTCGACGGTTTTGTCGACGACCGATACCGGTGGCTCTGCTTCGGCGGAGACGCTTGGGTAGATGACTTCGAACTGGTCGCGGCCAAATTCGCGGGCGATCATTTCCGCTTCGTTTTCAAAGGTCACCAGCACGTCGCCGATCTGGTTGGTCATGAACGTAGTGGTCGCGGCACGGCCACCGGTATCCAGTACAGGTGCTTGCTTGAACAGTTTGCCGACGAAGTCTTTTGCCTTGTTTTCGTCGCCGCCGTTTTTCAGCACGTAGCCCCAGGCCGACAGGTAGGTGTAGCGACCGTTACCCGAGGTTTTCGGGTTCGGCACGATGACTTGCACGCCGTCCTTGAGCAGGTCTGGCCAGTCTTTCAGGGCTTTCGGGTTGCCTTTGCGGACGATGAACACGGTGGCCGACGTGAAGGGCGCGCTGTTGTTCGGCAGGCGGGTGACCCAGTTGTCCGGGATCAGTTTGCCGTTGTCCGCCAGGGCGTTGATGTCGGTGGCCATGTTCATGGTGATCACGTCAGCCGGCAGGCCGTCGATGACTGAACGCGCCTGTTTGCTGGAGCCGCCGAAAGACATCTGCAGGGTGATGTTTTCATTGTGCTCGGCTTGCCAATGCTTCTGGAACGCAGTGTTGTAGTCCTTGTAGAAATCGCGCATCACGTCGTAGGAAACGTTGAGCAGGGTGGGGGCGGCGTGAGCCACGCTGGTCAGGGCCAGGCCAGCGGCCAGAAGTGAGGCGCCAAAGAGTTTTTTCACTGCGAATTCCTTGTTCTATCTAGAAAATGAGGCAATTTTCCAGCGACTATAGCCGGGCTTGCATAGGCCTTTAAAGATTAAAAAGCACTTTGCTTATTCCAGTTTCTTGAACAGTGCATTGCCGCAACGGGAACAGAAAGCGGCGCCGTGTTCGTGGCTGTTTTTCCGGCACACCGGGCAGTCGTGTTGCAGCTGTTCACCGCGCATGGCGTTGGCCAGTTCGGCGGTGAAAATCCCGGTGGGCACCGCGATGATCGAGTAGCCAGTGATCATCACCAGCGACGAAATCACCTGGCCCAGCGGCGTCTTCGGCACGATGTCGCCGAAGCCCACGGTGGTCAGGGTCACGATAGCCCAATAGATGCCTTTGGGAATGCTGGTGAAGCCGTGCTCCGGGCCTTCGATCACATACATCAGTGTGCCGAACACCGTCACCAGGGTGCAGACGCTGACCAGAAATACCACGATCTTCTGCTTGCTGCCCCGCAACGCCGACATCAAATAATTGGCTTGCTTGAGATAAGGGCTGAGCTTGAGCACACGGAAAATCCGCAGCATCCGAATGATCCGGATGATCAGCAAGTACTGCGCATCGGCGTAATACAGCGCGAGGATCCCGGGCACGATCGCCAGTAAGTCCACCAGTCCATAAAAACTGAAGGCATAGCGCAAAGGCTTGGGCGAGCAGTACAGGCGCAGGATGTATTCGCCGAGGAAGATGACAGTAAAACCCCACTCGATGTAGGCGAGCACATCGGCGTAGTTTTTGTGAATGCTGTCGATGCTGTCGAGCATCACGATCACCAGGCTGGCGAGGATGATCAACAGCAGAATGCCGTCGAAACGCCTGCCGGCCTTGGTGTCGCTCTGGAAAATCATGACGTAAAGCTCTTCACGCCAATTTTTGCTGCTGTCCATGGAAAACGCCTGACTCAATGATCAGCGCAGCCTAGGTTGATTTTCCTCCAGAGTGCAAGGCGTACGGGTGATCGTGGCCTTGGCCAACAGTTGCACCGCACTGCGAACCAGCCAGCAGGTGAGAATGAATGGCGCGGTCAGCGTGGGCAGACCGATGGCGGCAAACATCGGTGTCAGCACCAGTGCCAAGGCAATGCCGACCAGCGGCAACCACGGCTGCTGGCGTTGTGAGCTGAGGGCGAGGGCGGCGAGCACCGCGTTATAGCCGCCGAGGCCAATCAAGGCGCTGTAGAAATCCTGATGCAACAGGCTCCAGCCGATGCCTGCGACGGCTGCCAGCAACGCCCAAAAGAATGCGCGGCGATCAGCGATCAGCAATCCCGCGGCAATCATCGCTCCGGCCAGCGGATGACCGAGGAACATTACCTGACCGATGCTTTTCAGTGGTGCGGCGAGCATGTTTAGCGTGCTGACTTCGATCAGACGCGCTGAAGTCGATGGCTCGGCGAAGCACAACAGCAACCAGCTCAGCACGACGAAGGGCGCGGTGCAGGCCGGCAGGTATTGGCTGACCCGCACGCGTTTGAGCCACTGTTGCGTGATCATCGCGCTCAGGCCGCCGGCGGCCAGAATCAGCGGCGGCATCATTGCCGACCAGGGAAAATACAGGCTCAGCAACAGGCCGAGCAGGACGCCGTTGTAGCTGAAAAGCCCGGCCTGGCGATCAGCCTTGGCATAGTTGCGGCGTTGCGCGGTGAGCAGTCCGGCGACACCGCCGAGCAATGCACCGCCGAGCAAGGCAGGCGCGGTAAACAGGATGGCGCAGAGGCACAGCAGGCCGCACAGCGGATTGCGCTGGAGGAATATTTGACTGAAACCGTTGAGCAAAGCTTCCGCCCAGTCGGGGCAGTGGGTGTTGAAGTGGTTGGCAGGCATGGCAGTTCTAAAATTCAGTGGAACAGGGTCGCCTGCATCGCTGGCAAGCCAGCTCCTACAGAAATACGCTGTCCCTGTAGGAGCCGGCTTGCTGGTGATGAGGCCGGTGGGCGCTCTAGATCAATGTCTCGATACGCAAGGAGTTAGTCGACCCCGGTTGCCCAAACGGCACACCCGCGGTGATCAACAACGTATCGCCTCGCTGCGCCATGCCCTGGGCTTGAGCGATCTCCAGCGCCGTCGAGCACACTTCATCAACCTGACGCAGGCGATCGTTGACCACCGAGTGCACGCCCCATGCCACGGTCAGGCGACGCGCGGTTTGCAGGTTCGGCGTCAGGTTGAGGATCGGCACCGTCGGGCGTTCACGTGCGGCGCGCAAACTCGAGCTGCCTGACTCGCTGTAGTTCACCAATACCGCCACCGGCAGCACGTTGCTGATACGACGAATCGCACAGCTGATGGCATCGGATACCGTGGCCTCGGCTTTTGGCCGGCTGACGTCCAGTTGCGCCTGATAGTCCGGGCCGTTTTCCACCTGGCGGATGATCTTGCTCATCATCTGCACGGCTTCGAGCGGGTATTCGCCGGACGCGGTTTCTGCCGACAGCATCACCGCGTCCGCACCTTCAGCCACGGCGTTGGCCACATCGGTGACCTCGGCGCGGGTTGGGGCCGGTGAGAAGCGCATGGACTCCAGCATCTGCGTAGCCACCACCACCGGTTTGCCAAGTTCGCGGCAGGTGCTGATGATGTTCTTCTGGATCTGCGGCACGCTTTCGGCAGGCACTTCCACGCCCAGGTCACCACGAGCGACCATGATGGCGTCACTCAACTCGGCGATCTCGCGCAGTTGCTCAACGGCCGATGGCTTCTCGATCTTGGCCATCAAAAACGCTTTGTCGCCGATCAACGTGCGGGCTTCGCGGATGTCGTCCGGACGCTGCACAAATGACAGCGCCACCCAATCCACACCCAACTCCAGACCGAAGCTCAGGTCGCGACGATCCTTGGCGGTCAGCGGGCTGAGGTCGAGCACCGCTTGAGGCACGTTCACGCCTTTGCGATCCGACAGTTCGCCGCCGTTGAGCACCGTGGTGTCGATGGCGTCGGCGTACTTGGTGACCACACGCAGGCGCAGCTTGCCGTCGTCCAGCAGCAAGTCCATGCCGGGCTCCAGCGCCGCAATGATCTCGGGATGCGGCAGGTTGACCCGGCGCTCGTCACCCGGTGTGGCATCCAGGTCCAGGCGCAGGGCCTGGCCACGTACCAGTTGCACCTTGCCTTCAGCGAACTTGCCGACCCGCAGTTTCGGGCCTTGCAGGTCCATCAGAATGCCCAGTGGGTAATTGAGCTGGCGCTCGACTTCACGAATCCACTGATAACGCTGGGCGTGGTCGGCATGATCGCCGTGGCTGAAATTCAGGCGGAAAATATTGACCCCGGCCTGCACCAGCTCACGGATGTCGTCGATGCCGTCGGTGGCCGGGCCGAGGGTGGCGAGGATTTTGACCTTTTTATCAGGCGTCATGATGTTGGGCTCTCGAGGATCAGAATGGCGCGGAAGTCGTTGACGTTGGTGCGGGTCGGCTCGGTGACGATCAGTGCGTCGAGCGCCTCGAAATAGCCATAGCCATTGTTGTTGTCCAGCTCGTCGCTGGCGCTCAGGCCGAGGGCGGCAGCGCGGGCGTAGCTGTCCGGGGTCATGATCGCCCCCGCGTTGTCTTCTGAGCCGTCGATGCCATCGGTGTCACCGGCCAGCGCGTAGACGCCGGGCAGACCTTTGAGGCTGTCGGTCAGACTGAGCAGGAACTCGGCATTGCGTCCGCCCCGGCCATTGCCGCGCACGGTGACGGTGGTTTCCCCGCCGGAAAGAATCACGCAGGGCGCTGCCAGCGGCTGGCCGTGCAGGACGATCTGTCGGGCGATGCCGGCGTGGACTTTCGCCACGTCACGGGATTCGCCTTCCAGGTCGCCGAGGATCAGCGGACTGAAGCCCGCCTGACGGCATTTCACCGCCGCCGCTTCAAGCGATTGCTGAGGCTTGGCGATCAACTGGAAATGACTGCGGGCCAGGCTCGGATCGCCGGGTTTGACCGTCTCCGATTCCGGGCTTTGCAGCCAGGTGCGCACCGAGGCCGGCACGTCGATGTTGTAGCGCTTGAGGATCGCCAGTGCTTCGGCGGACGTGCTCGGGTCGGCCACGGTGGGGCCGGAGGCGATGACCGTGGCGAGGTCGCCCGGTACATCGGAAATCGCATAGGTATAAACCGTGGCAGGCCAGCAGGCTTTGCCCAGACGGCCGCCCTTGATCGCCGAGAGGTGCTTGCGCACGCAGTTCATCTCGCCGATGGTCGCGCCGGATTTGAGCAGGGCTTTGTTGATCGACTGCTTGTCGGCCAGGGTGATGCCGACCGCCGGCAATGCCAGCAGTGCCGAGCCGCCGCCGGAAAGCAGGAAGATCACGCGGTCGTTTTCCGTCAGGTCGCTGACCAGCTCGAACACGCGCTTGGCCACGGCTTGACCGGCAGCATCAGGCACCGGATGCGCGGCTTCGACCACTTCTATCTTTTCGCATGGGGCGCCGTGACCGTAACGGGTCACCACCAGACCGGATACTTCACCCTGCCAGCTGCGCTCGACCACCTGGGCCATGGCGGCGGCGGCTTTGCCGGCACCGATGACGATCACACGACCTGTGCGGTCGGCAGGTAGATGGGCTTCGAGGACTTGCTGCGGATGGGCCGCGTCAATGGCTGTGGCAAACAGCTCGCGCAGCAGTTGTTGCGGATCGACCGACATGGCGGGCTCCCGGAATTCTTGTTATTGGGATTGACGTTGAAGCGGTGGTGCATGGATCGCTGGCAAGCCAGCTCCTACAGGGAATGGGGGAGCATCTGTAGGAGCTGGCTTGCCAGCGATCCAGTCGCCTCGGTGTTTCAGATACACCGAGGCGATTTTGTCGCGAGCAAGCTTGCTCCTACTTGCGAATCGAGAAATTCGCCATGTGTTCCAGGCCCTTGATCAGCGCCGAGTGGTCCCAGTTGCTGCCACCGATGGCCGCGCAGGTGCTGAACACTTGCTGGGCGTTGGCGGTGTTCGGCAGATTGATGTTCAGTTCCTTGGCACCTTGCAGGGCCAGGTTCAGGTCCTTCTGGTGCAGGCTGATGCGGAAGCCCGGATCGAAAGTGCCCTTGATCATGCGCTCGCCGTGCACTTCGAGGATCTTCGACGAAGCGAAACCGCCCATCAGCGCTTCACGCACCTTGGCCGGATCGGCACCGTTTTTCGCAGCGAACAACAGCGCTTCAGCCACGGCCTGGATGTTCAGCGCGACGATGATCTGGTTCGCCACTTTCGCGGTCTGACCGTCGCCGTTACCACCGACCAGGGTGATGTTCTTGCCCATCGCCTGGAACAGCGGCAGGGCGCGTTCGAAGGCATCGGCATCGCCGCCGACCATGATGCTCAAGGTCGCCGCCTTGGCGCCGACTTCACCGCCGGACACCGGCGCGTCGAGGTACTGGGCGCCTTTTTCGTTGATCCTGGCGGCGAAAGCCTTGGTGGCGGTCGGCGAGATCGAGCTCATGTCGATCACCACTTTGCCTTTGCCGATACCGGCGGCAATGCCGTCGGCGCGGAACAATACGTCATCGACCTGCGGGGTATCCGGCACCATGACGATGATGAATTCGGCTTCCTGGGCGACTTCTTTCGGGTTCGCCAGGGCAACGGCGCCAGCGGCGACCAGGTCAGCAGGCGCGGCGTCGTGATGCGCCGACAGGAACAGGCTGTGACCGGCTTTCTGCAGGTTCGCCGCCATTGGGTGGCCCATGATGCCGGTGCCGATAAATCCGATTTTAGCCATGAGAAAATCCTCTTGTTTTTGTGTAGCCAAATAATGTGTCTGGCACCTACTGTGGCGAGGGAGCTTGCTCCCGCTGGGGGGCGAAGCACCCCCAAACCGGCCACTGTGGTGTGTCAGGCAAAATCGGTTTGCAGGGTTTACGACTGCTTCGCAGCCGAGCGGGAGCAAGCTCCCTCGCCACAAGGGTTTTGCCGTGTGCTCAGATTGCGTTGTGGGTTTTCAGCCAGCCCAGGCCCGCTTCGGTGGTGGTCAGCGGCTTGTATTCGCAACCGACCCAACCCTGATAGCCGATGCGATCCAGGTGTTCGAACAGGAAGCGGTAATTGATTTCACCGGTGCCTGGTTCGTTCCGCCCCGGGTTGTCCGCGAGCTGTACATGGTTGATCTCGCCCAGGTGCGATTGCAGGGTGCGGGCCAGGTCGCCTTCCATGATTTGCATGTGATAGATGTCGTATTGCAGGAACAGGTTGGCGCTGCCGACCTGCTCGCGAATCGACAGGGCTTGCGCCGTGTTGTTCAGGTAGAAGCCTGGAATGTCACGGGTGTTGATCGCTTCCATCACCAGTTTGATACCTGCCGCTTGCAGCTTGTCGGCCGCGTACTTGAGGTTGGCGACGAAGGTTTTCTCGACGGTGGCGTCGTCAAAACCCTGTGGACGAATACCGGCCAGGCAGTTGACCTGGGTGTTGCCCAGCACTTGCGCGTAAGCGATGGCCAGATCGACACCGGCGCGGAATTCTTCAACGCGGTCCGGCAGGCACGCGATACCGCGTTCGCCCTTGGCCCAGTCACCGGCCGGCAGGTTGAACAGCACTTGGGTCAAGCCGTTGGCGTCGAGCTTGGCCTTGATTTCGGCGGAGCTGAAGTCGTATGGGAACAGGTATTCGACACCACTGAAACCGGCCTTGGCGGCCGCTTCGAAACGGGCAAGAAAGTCCTGTTCGGTGAACAGCATGGACAGGTTGGCTGCGAAACGCGGCATGGTGGTCTCCCAATTATGTGTGAGCTTCCCCTGTAGGAGCCGGCTTGCTGGCGATGGCGGTGAATCAATCGACATAGATGTGTCTGACACATCGCTATCGCCAGCAAGCCGGCTCCTGCAAGGGGAGCGATCAAGCAATTAATCCAGCAACGAAATCGCGGTCGGTGCGTCGTTGCCGACCAGCGCCAGGTCTTCGAATTCGTTGACGGCGTTGATCTCGGTGCCCATGGAAATGTTGGTCACCCGTTCCAGAATAATCTCAACGATGACGGGCACCTTGAACTCTTCGATCAGCTCCTGGGCCTTGCGCAGGGCAGGCTGGATCTGGGCCGGTTCGAACACCCGCAGTGCCTTGCAACCGAGGCCTTCGGCAACTGCGACGTGGTCGACACCGTAACCGTTGAGTTCCGGCGCGTTGAGGTTATCGAAGGACAGCTGCACGCAGTAGTCCATGTCGAAACCGCGCTGTGCCTGACGGATCAGACCCAGGTACGAGTTGTTCACCACCACATGAATGTACGGCAGCTTGAACTGCGCGCCCACCGCCAACTCTTCGATCATGAACTGGAAGTCATAGTCCCCCGACAGGGCTACCACTTTACGGTTCGGATCAGCCTTGACCACGCCCAGCGCTGCCGGAATGGTCCAGCCCAGAGGGCCTGCCTGACCGCAGTTGATCCAGTGACGCGGCTTGTAGACGTGCAGGAACTGCGCGCCGGCAATCTGCGACAGACCGATGGTGCTGACGTAGCAGGTGTCTTTGCCGAACACCTGGTTCATCTCTTCGTAAACGCGCTGCGGCTTGACCGGCACGTTGTCGAAGTGAGTCTTGCGCTGCAGGCTGGCTTTGCGCTGCTGGCAGTCTTGCAGCCAGGCGCTGCGGTTTTTCAGCTTGCCGGCGGCTTGCCATTCGCGAGCGACTTCGATGAACACGGTCAGCGCGGCAGCGGCGTCGGACACGATGCCCAGGTCCGGTGTGAACACGCGGCCGATCTGCGTGCCTTCGATGTCGACGTGAATGAACTTGCGGCCTTCGGTGTACACGTCGACCGAACCGGTGTGACGGTTGGCCCAACGGTTACCGATGCCCAGCACCACGTCGGATTTCAGCATCGTGGCGTTGCCATAACGATGCGAAGTTTGCAGGCCGACCATGCCCACCATCAGCGGGTGATCGTCCGGAATCGTGCCCCAGCCCATCAGGGTCGGGATAACCGGGATACCGGTCAGCTCGGCGAACTCGACCAGCAGGTCGCTGGCGTCGGCATTGATGATGCCGCCACCGGCCACCAGCAGTGGGCGTTCAGCCTGATCCAGCAAGGCCAGAGCCTTCTCGACTTGAACGCGGCTGGCGGTCGGCTTGGCCAGCGGCAGTGGCTGGTAAGCGTCGATGTCGAATTCGATTTCAGCCATCTGCACGTCGAACGGCAGGTCGATCAGTACCGGGCCTGGGCGGCCGGAGCGCATTTCATAGAAGGCTTTCTGGAATGCGTAAGGCACCTGGCCCGGTTCCAGAACGGTGGTTGCCCACTTGGTGACTGGCTTGACGATGCTGGTGATGTCGACAGCCTGGAAGTCTTCCTTGTGCATACGGGCGCGGGGTGCCTGGCCGGTGATGCAGAGGATTGGAATCGAGTCGGCCGAGGCGCTGTAGAGCCCGGTGACCATGTCGGTACCGGCAGGGCCGGAAGTGCCGATGCACACGCCGATGTTGCCGGCCTTGGTGCGGGTGTAGCCCTCGGCCATGTGCGAGGCGCCTTCAACGTGGCGAGCGAGGACGTGATCAATGCCGCCGACTTTTTGCAGGGCGTTGTACAGCGGGTTGATGGCTGCACCCGGGATGCCAAAAGCGGTATCAACCCCTTCACGGCGCATCACCAGAACGGCGGCTTCGATTGCTCTCATTTTGCTCATGGTTTTGTGCCTCTTTACGTTTTGTAATTGTATACAAGTGGCTTTGCGCAGAGTGTATTCACGGCGGACGGCGCAGGTCAATCCATTTTCTCAAGCGACCGTTTCATTCGTCGGAAGCCCAATCTACTGTGGCTTTTCGTCGCATGTGGCGTTTTTCGAAAATTATTGTATACAAAAAAATTATTCATTGTGTTCTATTTGTTGCATCGATCTGCGGCACAAACGCGCAGCTCCACGACTTTCCGAAAAACAAAATGAGGACGGCACCATGAGCGCTTTAACCTTGAAAGTCGCAGTCAATCTGGTCAACGAGGCCATCACCGCAGGGCGTGCAATCTCCGCAGCGCCCTTGACCATCGCCGTGCTGGATGCCGGCGGACACCTGATTACTCTGCAACGCGAAGACGGCGCCAGCCTGCTGCGTCCGCAGGTCGCCATCGGCAAAGCCTGGGGCGCCATCGCCCTGGGCAAGGGCTCACGGCTGCTGGCACTGGACGCCCAACAACGCCCGGCCTTCATCGCCGCATTGAATAGCCTGGGGCAGGGCAGCGTCGTGCCGGCACCGGGCGGCGTGTTGATCCGCGATCACGCGGGGAATGTGCTGGGGGCGGTGGGAATCAGCGGGGATCTGTCGGATGTTGATGAGCAGTGTGCGATCACCGCGATCGAGGCGTTGGGGTTGAGGGCGGATGCGGGGGTTGTGGCTTGATCTTCGGCGACTGAACTAACGTCATCGCTGGCAAGCCAGCTCCCACAAGGACTGGGGTGTTCATATATTTTGCGGACACCATCAGACCTGTGGGAGCTGGCTTGCCAGCGATTGTAATCTGCCCGACACATCCAGCTAAAAGTGTGTATTACCGTTCAGAGTTTCCAGGTCTAGCCTTTTCATGAGTTCATCATTGGAGAGGCAACGGAATGCCAAATTTCCCCGCATCAAACCGTCTGCGAACAGGGCGCTATGCCGAGCCCAGTCGAATCTATTTGCTGACAACCAACACGCTGGATCGTGAGCCGATTTTTTCCGACTTCGCTTTGGGCAGGTTCGTGGTTCATCAATTTCGCCGGGCACAGAATCTTGGATTGGCAAAATCACTGGCCTGGGTGGTCATGCCCGATCATTTTCATTGGCTGGTCGAACTGGAAAACTCCTCACTGCGCAGACTAATGCGCGAGACAAAGTCGCTTGTTACTCGAGAAGTGAATTTTTTCAGCAACAGGAACGGGCCGCTTTGGCAGCAAGGCTTTCACGACCGTGCGTTAAGGCGGGAAGATGATCTGGTGAAGATGGCGCGCTACGTAGTGGCCAACCCCTTGCGGGCTGGTCTGGTCGAGAAAATTGGTGATTACCCGCTGTGGGACGCCATCTGGGTTTGAGTCAAAATCGAGTCGCCTTCATCGCTGGCAAGCCAGCTCCCACATAGAAGTGTGTCGTTCACAAAATTGGGTTCAACACAAAAAGCTGTGGGAGCTGGCTTGCCAGCGATGGGGCCACCGCGGTCTATCAGTCCGGCTCGCAGCCTTTGAGCACCAACCGAATAATCGTCTGCGCCGCCGCTTCGTAATCCTCTTCATCCAGCTTGGCCTTGCCAGTGATGGCGGTGATTTGCCAGTCGAAGTCGGCGTAGGTCTGGGTCGCGGCCCAGATGCTGAACATCAGGTGATTGGGGTCGATCGGGGCGATTTGGCCGCGGTCGATCCAGCTCTGGATGCACTCGATGTTGTGCTTGGCCTGGCCGTTGAGTTGTTCGACCAGGTCGGCGCTCAGGTGCGGGGCGCCGTGCATGATTTCGCTGGCGAACACCTTGGAGGCAAACGGCAGGTCGCGGGAGATGCGGATTTTCGAGCGGATGTAGCCGCTCAGCACTTCGCTGGGTACACCGTCGGGGTTGAACGGCGTCGAGGCTTGCAGGATCGGTTCGATGATGCTTTCCAGGACCTCGCGGTAGAGGTTTTCCTTGGATTTGAAATAGTAGTAGACGTTGGGCTTGGGCAATCCCGCCTTGGCTGCGATATCGCTGGTTTTGGTCGCAGCGAAGCCCTTGTCGGCAAATTCTTCACTGGCGGCACGCAGGATCAGTTGTTTGTTGCGCTCGCGGATGGTGCTCATAAACCAAGGGGTTCCTTGCCTGTTCTGGCGGTTGCGCATGGTAGCACCGGCCTTCGGCAACGCTCAAGAATGCTCCATGCGGCGCTCGGCCACGCTATGCTGCACCGCATTCACTCAAGAAGGAAACCCGATTCATGGCAGGAAGCAGCTTGCTGTTGCTGATCGACGACATCGCCGCCGTGCTGGACGATGTGGCGTTGATGACCAAAATGGCCGCCAAGAAGACTGCTGGCGTGCTGGGCGATGATCTGGCGCTCAATGCCCAGCAGGTCAGCGGCGTGCGTGCCGATCGGGAAATTCCCGTGGTATGGGCGGTAGCCAAGGGCTCGTTCATCAACAAGCTGATTCTGGTGCCATCGGCGCTGGCCATCAGCGCGTTCATCCCGTGGCTGGTCACGCCGTTGTTGATGCTGGGTGGTGCTTACCTGTGTTTCGAAGGGTTCGAGAAGCTCGCCCACAAGTTCTTGCACAGCAAGGCGCAAGATCAGGCCGAGCATGCCGAACTGGTCGAGGCGGTAGCGGACCCGGCGGTGGACCTGGTGGCGTTCGAGAAAGACAAGATCAAGGGCGCCATCCGCACCGATTTCATTCTTTCGGCAGAAATCATCGCCATCACCCTGGGTGTCGTGGCCGATTTGGCGCTGACCCAGCAAGTCATCGTGCTTTCAGGTATCGCCATCGTCATGACCGTCGGCGTTTACGGGCTGGTGGCCGGCATCGTCAAACTGGATGACTTGGGTCTGTGGCTGACCCAGAAACCCGGGCAGATGGCCAAGAGCATCGGCAGCGGGATTTTGCGCGCGGCGCCGTACATGATGAAAAGCCTGTCGGTGATCGGCACGGCGGCGATGTTCCTGGTGGGCGGCGGCATCCTGACCCACGGCGTGCCGGTGGTGCATCACTGGATCGAAAGTGTCAGCGCAGGGGCAGGCGGCGCCGGGTTTGTTGTGCCGACGTTGCTCAATGGAGTGGCGGGGATTGTGGCGGGGGCGGTGGTGCTGACGGGGGTTATGGCCGTCAGCAAAATCTGGAAAGCCTTGAAAGGCTAAGAACCAGCAATAACCCATGTGGGAGCGAGCCTGCTCGCGATAGCGGTGTAACAGTCAACACAGGTGTTGAATGTTATGGCCTCATCGCCAGCGGGCTCGCTCCCACAGTTTTTTGCGTAGCCGAACTACTCGGCAATCTGCAACTTGCGCGCCTCGGTGTAAACGTACCGCACCTTCTCGTACTCGAACGGCGAGTTCATCTGACCGTAGCGGAAACTGGTCTGATAGCGCTTGTCGACACCGCGCAGAATCCAGACCTCTGGATGGTTGGAGCTGACTTCGGCAACGTTGAGGAAGTTGATTGCGTTCTCGGCGCTGTAGTCGACCAACAACCCGCCCGTGTCACGCAGGTTGGACGGGCCGAGAATTGGCAGCACGAAGTAGGCACCGCCCGGAACACCATAGAAACCAAGGGTCTGGCCGAAGTCTTCACTCTGGCGCGGCAGGCCCATGGCGGTAGCCGGGTCCCACAAGCCGGCGATGCCGATGGTGGTGTTCAGCAGTAACCTTGCTGTGGTTTCCATCGAACGCTGGCCCTTGAACTGCAACAGGCTGTTCAGCAGGTTCGGCACGTCACCCAGGTTGTTGAAAAAGTTACTGACGCCGGTGCGCAAGAAGCTCGGCGTGATGTAGCGATAGCCATCGACCACCGGCAGGAACACCCATTGGTCGAACCGGTAGTTGAAGTGATAAACGCGGCGGTTCCACTCTTCCAGCGGGTCGTAGACGTTCAGCGCGCTGAGCGTTGAGCGTTCGAACTCACGCTGATCCAGCCCCGGGTTGAATTTGAGCTTGCTCAATGGTTCCTTGAAGCCGTCATCATCGATGACGACCGGGGCGTTGGCTTTGCTGTTGTCGGCATTGGCAACGCCTGCACAGAGTAACGCAGCGATAAGCAGGAGGTATTTAGCCACGGAAGAACTCCAGCATGGCGTCGCTGTTGACGCGGTAGTTAATGTTGCCGCAATGGCCGCCCAACGGGTAAACGGTCAAGCGATCGCCGAAGGTCTGGCGCAGGAAACCGAGGTCACCCGGACCGAGGATCACGTCGTCAGCGTTGTGCATGACGGCAATTTTCGGGCTGTCGCGCAGATAATCCTTCAGCGCGTACAAACTCACCTGGTCGATCAGTTGCAGCAGGCTGCCGCCGTCGGTACGGGCACGCCACATCGGGATGACCTGATCGGTGATGTAGCAGTCGAAGTCGCATTGCAGCGCACGCTTGAAGTACGGCGAGAGACTGGTGCCTTCTGTAATCGGCGTTTTAGGCGGGGTGATCAAGCCGCGGCGGTTGATCAGGTCCGACGTGAAGGCGATATCGGCCGCGGAGAACCGGAACGAGGTGCCGATCAGCATCGCCATCTGCTCGTTGGTCAGGTGCTGCTTGGACTGCTGGAAGTCGTAGAGCAGCGCGTCGTTGAGGTCGATGTAGCCCTTCTGCTGGAAGTAACGGGTCAGCTTGTTCAGGACCAACTCATAGAACGTGGTGGTGTTGTTGATGCCCTTGACCTCCGTCTGGACCAACCGGTCAAGGTTGGTGATCGAGGTGTAAAGGTTGACCGGAGGGTTGAGCAGCAGGACTTTCTTGAAGTTGAAGCTGCGGCGGGTTTCGTCCAGGTGCGCAACGAACGCGGCATCCAGCGCACCCAGGCTATAGCCGGTCAGGTAGTAATCGGTGACTGGCAGCGTGGGGTTTTGCGCACGTACCGATTGCATCACCCGGTACATGTCTTCGGCGTCGTCCTTGGAGATGCCTGGTGTGGCAAAGCGCGAGGCGGAGCTCATGAAGTCGAAGCTGGTGGGCGACGACAATTGCACCACGTGGTAGCCGGCCTTGTAGTAGAGCTTTTTCAGGTATTCGTTCAGGCTGCTGTCATAGCGCGCGCCGGTGCCGGCGATCAGGAATATCAGCGGTGCGGCTTTATCTTGTGTGGCGATGCGATAGGTCAGTTTCTTCACGGCCCAGAAGTTGTCGGGCAGTTCGAATGCGCGCTCCGGGCGCAAGGTCAGGGTGCGGTCGGACTGATTGATGTCATCGTCCAGCGGCAGCTCAGGGCGCAAGTCCGGTGGTGTCGTGGCAATGGTTGCCTCGAACGGGTTGGTCAGGGGATAGCCATAACTGGCGGCGTCTATATCGACCGCCAGTGCGGACGCACTCAAGATAAGGCCGCCAAACAGGGCGGCGAAGCGCAAGGAACGGAGCATGACTAGATCCCTTAGAAAAGGTGCCGAATGAAATTCGAAGCTATGACCACTGGATTCGCGCCAAAGTGCCACGCATCGGCACCAAACAGGCCTAATTCGAAGTAATAGTAGCTGGACGATACACTTTGCAGCGATTGAATGACCAGTTAACAGTTGTTATCGCTTGCGTAAGGCTGTCGGGGGATTAAGCTGGCCGCCGTTTTTCGTTTATTGGAGTGCTTCATGTCCCGCCGTCTGCCTGTGGTTCTGCTGCTCGTTTTGCTGCCTCTATGGCTGGCCGCCAGTTATGGCGCGCGCTACGGCTTCATGGAGGATGCGCAGTGGGTCGGCATCTGCGTGGATGAAGCGAGCAGATGGGAATGCCAGGTTCGTTCGAACCTGGGGCTGATGATTCACTTCAAGATTCTGGGCTATGGCGCACTGGCCGCTGCCATCATCGGCTTTGTTGTACCGGGGCGGGCAGGGTGGTGGCTGGCGGTGCTGGCGCTGGCGTTGGGGTTTCCGGCACTGGCGTTGTACAACACGACACTGGCTGTTTTTGCGGTGGTGATTGCGGGGTTGCGGTTGGTCAGGGCGCCTCGTAGCGCCTGACAGTCAGCTTTCGCGAGCAGGCTCGCTCCCACCTTTGATCTACGTCGAACAGGAATGGCGTTCACTGAAGATCTACTGTGGGAGCGAGCCTGCTCGCGATGAGGTCATTGGCTTCGCTGAACGGTTAAGCCTTGCGAATTCGCAGGCAGCGCCACAACGCAACAACCATCAACACACTCACCAACGCCCAACCCCAGGCTTGCTGATTCTGCAACCCTTCCTGGAACAACTGCGGCGCAATGCCCGCTCCAATAATGAAGGTCAGCAGCGCAATTTCCCGGCGTGGCACGCTCACCGGGCGGCACAGATACACCAGGGCTGGCACGATGAAGGCGACGCTCGGGAAGCTGCGATAGCGCGGATCGAATACCAGTTCCAGCATGCTCACCGCAGCAGCAAACCCGATCACGGCCACCAGCCAGCCGGCTCGACGTTCCAGTGCGTTGAACGCCTGTGCTCGCCATCCCGTGCGAGGGCTCAAGGTCAGCGCGGCGTGCACCAGTACCAACAGGTTCAGCGCCGTCAGCAATGCCACCCACAACCATTCACTGGTGAAGCGCGTGGTGACGCGCGCAAGGTCGCCCCACACACCGAGAGAGCATGCAGCCACGGCGGCAAACAACGGTAGAACCAAGGCTGCGCGGGTGCTGCGAACGCGGCCGCCCAGCATAAGCGTACCGAGGAAGATCAAGCCACCGACCACCAGCCACTGCGACCAGTACGGCACGTTTGTCACCGGACCGGCCAGCACGCCCTTGTCCTGTCGATCGGCGTCGAACAATCCCCAGTAACCACCCACTGCACCTTCGCTGGCGCGTTTCCACGGCTGGTCGAAGGCTTCGATCAAGTTGTAGCGCCAGCCTTGCTGCTCGGCCATGGTGACGAAACCGCGAATGAATTTGGCTTCGTTAACCCGGCCAGGCAGTGCGGTTTCGCGCTGACGACCTTCGCTCGGCCAGCCTGTTTCGCCAATCATCACGTCTTTGGGCGCGAACTTGTTGCCGAACACCTGGCGCACTTCGGCAACGTGTTGCAGCGCGGCATCGATGTTCGACGGATCATCTTCCCAGTACGGCAACAAGTGGATGGTCAGGAAGTCCACAGCCGGGGCGATTTCCGGGTGCTTGAGCCAGAACTCCCAGACGTCTGCATAGGTGACAGGCTGCTTGACCTGACTTTTCACCTTGTTGATCAGTCGAGCCAATTGTGGCCCGGTGATCTCTTTGCGCAGCAGTGTTTCGTTGCCGACGATCACGGCGGTCACCACGTCGGCGTTGGCGTTGGCCGACGCAATCAACAGGTCGACTTCTTTTTCGGTGTCCACCGGGTTGCTGTTGACCCAGGCACCGATCATCAGCCTCAAGCCATGTTTGCGCGCCAGGTCGGGCAGGGCTTCAAGGCCGGTCATGGAGTAGGTGCGGATGCATTCGAAGCTTTTGGACAGCAGCGCGAGGTCCGCGTCCATGCGCTCGGGGCGCAGGTTGAATGGCACGTCGAACGGCGATTGGTCTTTATCGAATGGGGTGTAGGAGGCGCATTGCAGCTTGTGCGTCGCACTGGCGACGTCCGGCAGGATCACCGGTTTACCGATGCCGTACCAAAAGCCACACAGGGCAAAAAGCCCCAGCAGGCAGGCGAATAGATAAGCAAAAAAAGGAAAGCGTGATGTCGCGGGCATGATCAGGCCGTCTGGGAGCAAAGCGGCGCATGTTACCTGCATTTGTTCCGTGCCTGGTGGCTCGCATAATGTTGACATGCAAAGTTCGGGCGGATTGTCCGGTGCGTTTGTCGCCCTCCGGGTTAATGGCGTTCTGATGTCGTTTCTCGATGCCTTGAGGTCGCTGGCAGAGCAGGTCGCTGATAGCGTCAGGTTGATTATCGAAGGCGTCAGTACCCTCGTTGATATCGCGCTGATGATCGATCGGGTTTGCAGTGAGGCGTGATGGGGGCGCTGTGCACCATAACAATACGTTGACGCGACTCGGCATCCGTCGAGCGCAGCACTTTCGGGGAAGTAACGATGAAGATGCGACGACTTTTAGGCGCAGGTGCCGCACTGGTACTCGCGATTGGCTCAACATTCGCCAATGCCGAGAGCAAGACCCTGAGCATCGGTTACGTTGACGGCTGGTCCGACAGCGTCGCGACGACTCACGTCGCGGCTGAAGTAATCAAGCAGAAACTCGGGTACGACGTGAAGCTGCAAGCCATCGCCACCGGGATCATGTGGCAGGGCGTGGCCACCGGCAAACTCGACGCCATGTTGTCGGCCTGGCTGCCAGTGACCCACGGTGATTACTGGGCCAAGAACAAGGATCAGGTTGTCGACTACGGTCCGAACTTCAAAGACGCAAAAATCGGTTTGATCGTGCCGGATTACGTCAAGGCCAAATCGCTTGAAGACCTGAAGACCGATGACAGCTTCAAAAAACGCATCGTCGGTATCGACGCCGGTTCAGGCGTGATGCTCAAGACCGAGCAGGCCATCAAGGATTACGATCTGACCGGTTACCAGCTCAAGGCCAGTTCCGGCGCCGGCATGATTGCCGAGTTGACCCGTGCCGAGAAAAAGAACGAATCCATCGCCGTGACCGGTTGGGTGCCGCACTGGATGTTCGCCAAGTGGAAGTTGCGTTTCCTCGAAGACCCGAAAGGCGTGTATGGCGCGGCTGAGACTGTAAACAGCATCGGCAGCAAAGAACTGGCAACCAAGGCACCGGAAGTGGCCAAGTTCCTGAAGAACTTCCAGTGGGCATCGAAAGACGAAATCGGCGAAGTCATGCTGGCAATCCAGGAAGGCGCCAAGCCTGACGCAGCAGCGAAAGATTGGGTCGCCAAGCACCCGGACCGCGTGGCGGACTGGATCAAGTAATTACATAGAGCACGCTTGACCCTGTGGGAGCGAGCCTGCTCGCGAAGCGGTCTGTCAGTTGACCAAGATGTCGACTGACCTGACGCCTTCGCGAGCAGGCTCGCTCCCGCATTTATTTATTCTTGCTGGATTTTGGCAACTACGTCATGTCGTTCTAATACTAAGGTCGTCTGGAACCTGCCCCGCAGCCGCATAGAGTGGATACCGTTCCAACTAAATCTGTGCTGCGAGGATAAAAACAATGAACGACAGCATTTACCTCTCGATTCAAAACAGCCCGCGCTTCAAGGAGCTGGTTAGCAAGAGGGAACGATTCGCCTGGATTCTATCGGCGATCATGCTAGGGCTTTACTCCGGATTCATCCTTTTGATTGCTTACGGGCCGCATGTACTGGGGGCGAAAATCAGTCCTGAGTCATCGATTACCTGGGGCATACCGATCGGTGTCGGGCTGATTATTTCGGCTTTCATACTGACCGGCATCTACGTGCGACGCGCCAACGGCGAATTCGACGACCTGAACAATGCGATTCTCAAGGAGGCTCAGCAATGATCCGGCGTCTAATGGCTCTTTTGAGCATCGCAGCTTTCGCACCTGGCGCCTGGGCGGCTGACGCCCTGACCGGTGCCGTACAAAAGCAACCGCTGAACGTCGCCGCGATCCTCATGTTCGTGGCGTTTGTCGGCGCAACGTTGTACATCACTTACTGGGCGTCCAAGAAAAACAACTCGGCCTCCGACTATTACGCGGCGGGTGGCAAGATCACCGGTTTCCAGAATGGTCTGGCGATTGCCGGTGACTACATGTCCGCGGCGTCCTTCCTGGGTATTTCCGCGCTGGTGTTCACCTCCGGCTACGATGGCCTGATCTACTCGATCGGCTTCCTGGTGGGCTGGCCGATCATTCTGTTCCTGATCGCCGAGCGTCTGCGTAACCTGGGTAAATACACCTTCGCCGACGTGGCGTCCTATCGCCTCGGGCAAACCCAGATTCGCTCGCTGTCCGCTTGCGGTTCGCTGGTGGTGGTGGCGTTTTACCTGATCGCGCAAATGGTCGGTGCCGGCAAGCTGATCCAGCTGCTGTTCGGTCTCGATTACCACGTCGCGGTGATCCTGGTCGGTATCCTGATGTGCGCCTACGTGTTGTTCGGCGGCATGCTGGCAACCACCTGGGTGCAGATCATCAAGGCTGTCCTGCTGCTATCCGGCGCTTCCTTCATGGCGCTGATGGTGATGAAACACGTGAACTTCGACTTCAACATGCTGTTCTCCGAGGCGATCAAGGTTCACCCGAAAGGTGAGGCGATCATGAGCCCGGGCGGTCTGGTGAAAGATCCGATTTCGGCGTTCTCGCTTGGCCTGGCACTGATGTTCGGTACCGCTGGCCTGCCGCACATCCTGATGCGCTTCTTCACCGTGAGTGACGCAAAAGAAGCTCGCAAGAGCGTGCTGTACGCAACCGGTTTCATTGGCTACTTCTACATCCTGACCTTCATCATCGGCTTCGGCGCGATCTTGCTGGTCAGCACCAACCCGGCCTTCAAAGATGCGGCTGGCGCACTGTTGGGCGGTAACAACATGGCGGCGGTGCACCTGGCCAACGCGGTCGGTGGCAGTATCTTCCTGGGCTTCATCTCGGCGGTGGCGTTCGCGACCATCCTGGCAGTGGTTGCCGGTCTGACCCTGGCCGGAGCTTCGGCGGTGTCTCACGACCTGTACGCCAGCGTGATCAAGAAAGGCAAAGCCAACGAAAAGGATGAAATCCGCGTTTCGAAAATCACCACCATCGCTCTGGCGGTGCTGGCGATCGGCCTGGGTATTCTGTTCGAAAGCCAGAACATTGCGTTCATGGTGGGCCTGGCGTTCTCCATCGCGGCGAGTTGCAACTTCCCGGTTCTGCTGCTTTCCATGTACTGGAAAAAGCTGACCACCCGCGGTGCGATGATCGGCGGCTGGTTGGGTCTGGTGAGTGCTGTTGGCTTGATGATCCTCGGGCCAACCATCTGGGTGCAGATCCTGCATCACGAGAAGGCTATCTTCCCGTATGAGTACCCGGCGCTGTTCTCGATGATCATTGCTTTTGTCGGGATCTGGTTCTTCTCGATTACCGACAAGTCGACTGCGGCTGATAACGAGCGCGCGCTGTTCTTCCCGCAGTTTGTTCGTTCGCAGACTGGGTTGGGGGCGAGTGGGGCTGTTTCGCACTAAGGCTTGATGCTTTTATATAAGTAACGCAGTTGTACGAGATGCCCCGGTCGAAAGATCGGGGCATTTTTTATTGGGCGGTTATCGATCTGGATTTGATGGGGGCTGGCTCTACTATAGGCGCGAGCCTGACAGCCGCCCAGTCACTACCAGATGTACCCGCCCCCTGTGGGAGTCAGCCTGCTGGCGATGACGATCTGACAGTCGAGCTGATTCCGCGGTTGCATCAGATCAAAAGATCGCAGCCTCGTTGCACTCGACAGCTCATACAGGGAAAGGCATTCGAACTAACGACCAGCCCGGTAGGGCTCCTCGCATTGACTGAGTAAGCCGGCACAAACAAAAACGGCCCCTATATAAATAGAGGCCGTTCCCGGTGCAACTCAACACGCTACAGCAAGACTGATCTTACTTGCGGTCTTCCAGCTTGGTGATGTCACGCGACTCGTAGCCGGTGTACAGCTGGCGCGGACGGCCAATCTTGTACGGGCTGGAGAGCATTTCTTTCCAGTGGGAGATCCAGCCGACGGTCCGCGCCAGGGCGAAGATCACGGTGAACATGCTGGTTGGAATGCCGATCGCCTTGAGGATGATCCCCGAGTAGAAGTCGACGTTCGGGTACAGCGAGCGTTCGATGAAGTACGGGTCGGTCAGGGCGATCTCTTCCAGGCGCATGGCCAGTTCGAGTTGCGGATCGTTCTGGATACCCAGTTCCTTCAACACTTCGTCGCAGGTCTGCTTCATCACGGTGGCGCGTGGGTCGCGGTTTTTGTAAACGCGGTGACCAAAGCCCATCAATTTGAACGGGTCGTTCTTGTCCTTGGCCTTGGCGATGTACTTGTCGATGTTCGAGACATCGCCAATTTCATCGAGCATGGTCAGAACGGCTTCGTTGGCGCCGCCGTGGGCAGGGCCCCACAGTGCGGCGATACCGGCGGCGATACAGGCGAACGGGTTGGCACCCGAAGAACCTGCCAGGCGTACGGTGGAAGTCGATGCGTTCTGCTCGTGGTCGGCGTGGAGGATGAAGATCCGGTCCATGGCCTTGGCGAGTACCGGGCTGATCGGTTTGATCTCGCACGGGGTGTTGAACATCATGTGCAGGAAGTTTTCCGCGTACGTCAGGTCGTTGCGCGGGTACATCATGGGTTGGCCCATGGAGTACTTGTAAACCATCGCTGCCAGGGTCGGCATCTTGGCAACCAGACGGATCGCGGAGATTTCGCGATGCTGCGGGTTATTGATGTCCAGGGAGTCGTGATAGAACGCCGAGAGGGCGCCGACTACGCCGCACATCACAGCCATCGGGTGAGCGTCGCGACGGAAGCCGTTGAAGAAGGTCTTCAGCTGCTCGTGAACCATGGTGTGGTTCTTCACGGTGCTGACGAACTGGGCCTTCTGTTCTGCAGTCGGCAGTTCGCCATTGAGCAGCAGATAGCAGGTTTCCAGGTAGTCCGACTTTTCAGCCAGCTGTTCGATCGGGTAGCCGCGGTGCAGCAGGATGCCGTTATCGCCGTCGATATAGGTGATCTTCGACTCGCAAGAGGCGGTCGACATGAAACCAGGGTCAAAGGTGAAACGGCCCGTGGCCGTCAGGCCCCGAACATCGATAACATCGGGACCAACGGTGCCGGTTAAAATGGGCAGCTCGACGGGGGCTGCGCCCTCGATGATCAACTGCGCTTTTTTGTCAGCCATGTGGCCTCCTATTTATGCTTGAAATCATCAGACAGACCCCCCACGCAGGGCCCGCACCACTATAGTGAGATAAATTCGAATGTCAATTTGCCTAAAGTCTTGCTCCAGAAGGCTTTAACCGTACTTTTTTCTCGAAATTGCCTGCCATTTACGCCTTTTATGTCCGTTGCGCAATCCGCTGTTTGGGTTAGGTCTTTGCGTTGTCATTAGTAGCCTAACTGTCTATACTCGGCCACCGACCGCCAAGGGCTTTTGGGCCTGCTTTATTGGGGGTCGCATCCCTGGGTGGTGGTTACCTGACCAGTGCACTCCCCAACAACTTTGCCCTGATTGTTAGGGGCTCTTCAGTGTGAAAAAAAAGCCGTGAAAAGCCAACGACCTGTAAACCTAGACCTAAGGACCATCAAACTCCCCATCACCGGCGTTACGTCGTTTCTTCACCGTGTTTCCGGCATCATCCTCTTCCTGGGCCTTGGCTTCATGCTTTATGCATTGGGCAAGTCTTTGGGTTCCGAGGAAGGTTTTGCCGACGTGAAGGCATGCTTGACCAGCCCGCTGGCCAAGTTCGTAGCATGGGGCCTCCTGTCCGCTCTGCTGTATCACCTGGTAGCCGGTGTGCGCCACTTGATCATGGATATGGGCATCGGTGAGACGCTGGAAGGCGGCACGCTGGGCTCGAAAATTATCATCGCCGTTTCCGTGGTGTTGATCGTTCTGGCAGGAGTTTGGATATGGTAACCAGCGTTACGAACCTTTCGCGTTCCGGTCTTTATGACTGGATGGCGCAACGTGTGTCTGCGGTCGTTCTCGCGGCTTATTTCATCTTCCTGATCGGATACCTCGCTGCGAACCCGGGCATTGGCTATGACCAATGGCACGGCCTGTTCGCCCACAACGGGATGCGTATCTTCAGTCTGCTGGCCCTTGTGGCCCTGGGCGCTCACGCCTGGGTCGGCATGTGGACCATCGCGACCGACTACCTGACGCCAATGGCGCTGGGCAAGTCCGCGACTGCAGTACGTTTCCTTTTCCAGGCAGTATGCGGCGTTGCGATGTTCGCTTACTTCGTCTGGGGTGTGCAGATTCTCTGGGGTATCTGATTCATGGCTAACATTCCAACGATTTCTTTCGACGCCATCATTATTGGTGGTGGCGGTGCCGGCATGCGCGCTGCGCTGCAACTGGCGCAGGGCGGTCACAAGACTGCCGTGATCACCAAGGTTTTCCCGACCCGTTCGCACACTGTATCCGCCCAGGGCGGCATCACCTGCGCCATCGCGTCGGCTGATCCGAACGATGACTGGCGCTGGCACATGTACGATACCGTCAAGGGTTCCGACTACATCGGTGACCAGGACGCTATCGAATACATGTGTCAGGAAGGCCCGGCCGCAGTTTTCGAACTGGACCACATGGGTCTGCCGTTCTCCCGTACCGAGCAAGGTCGTATCTACCAGCGTCCGTTCGGTGGTCAGTCCAAGGACTACGGTAAAGGCGGCCAGGCTGCGCGTACTTGCGCGGCATCCGACCGTACCGGTCACGCCCTGCTGCACACCCTTTATCAAGGCAACCTGAAAGCCGGTACCACGTTCCTGAACGAGTACTACGCGGTTGACCTGGTGAAAAACGCTCAAGACGAATTCGTCGGCGTTATCGCCATCTGCATCGAAACCGGTGAAACCACCTACATCCGCGCCAAGGCTACCGTTCTGGCCACCGGCGGTGCAGGTCGTATCTACGCGTCCACCACCAACGCCCTGATCAACACCGGTGACGGCGTCGGCATGGCTCTGCGTGCTGGCGTTCCGGTACAAGACATCGAAATGTGGCAGTTCCACCCGACCGGCATCGCCGGCGCCGGTGTACTGGTTACAGAAGGTTGCCGTGGTGAGGGTGGTTACCTGATCAACAAGCACGGCGAGCGTTTCATGGAGCGTTATGCTCCGAACGCCAAAGACCTTGCCGGTCGTGACGTCGTTGCCCGTTCGATGGTTAAAGAAATCATCGCCGGTAACGGTTGCGGTCCGAATGGCGACCACGTAATGCTCAAACTCGACCACTTGGGCGAGGAAGTGCTGCACAGCCGTCTGCCAGGCATCTGCGAACTGTCGAAGACATTCGCGCACGTTGACCCGGTGGTTGCTCCGGTTCCGGTAGTTCCGACTTGCCACTATATGATGGGCGGCGTTGCCACCAACATTCATGGTCAGGCGATCACTCAGGACGCTGACGGCGTTGATTCCATCATCCCTGGCTTGTTCGCAGTGGGTGAAGTGGCTTGCGTATCGGTTCACGGTGCCAACCGTCTGGGCGGCAACTCGCTGCTCGACCTGGTGGTCTTCGGCCGCGCTGCCGGCCTGCACCTGGAAAAAGCACTGACCGACGGCATCGAATACGACGAAGCCACCGACGCCAACATCGAAGCCGCCCTGGCGCGTCTGTCCGCTCTGAACGAGCGTACCGAAGGCGAAGACGTGGCGACCCTGCGTCGCGAACTGCAAAACTGCATGCAGAACTACTTCGGTGTATTCCGTACCGGCGAATACATGCAGAAGGGTATTGCCCAGTTGGCTGACCTGCGCAAGCGCATCGCCAACGTCAAGATCAACGATAAGTCGCAGGCGTTCAACACCGCGCGTATCGAAGCTCTGGAACTGCAGAACCTGCTGGAAGTGGCTGAAGCTACCGCCATTGCTGCCGAAGTGCGTAAAGAGTCCCGCGGCGCTCACGCCCGTGAAGACTTCGAAGATCGCGACGACGAAAACTGGCTGTGCCACACCCTGTACTTCCCGGGTGACAAGCGCGTGACCAAGCGTGCTGTGAACTTCTCGCCGAAGACTGTTCCGACTTTTGAACCTAAGATTCGGACTTATTAAGGGTGGCCGCCATGTTGCAAGTCAGCGTTTATCGTTACAACCCTGATCAGGACGCCGCGCCGTTCATGCAGGAATTCCAGGTTGATACCGGTGGTAAAGACCTGATGGTGCTTGACGTACTGGCCCTGATCAAAGAGCAGGACGAAGGTTTCTCCTATCGTCGCTCTTGCCGTGAAGGCGTTTGCGGTTCCGATGGCATGAACATCAACGGCAAGAACGGCCTGGCCTGCGTCACGCCGCTGTCTGCGGTTGTAAAAGGTAACAAGTTGATCGTTCGTCCTCTGCCAGGTTTGCCGGTTATCCGTGACCTGGTCGTCGATATGAGCATCTTCTACAAGCAATACGAGAAGGTTAAGCCATTCCTGCAGAACGACACGCCGGCTCCGGCCATCGAGCGTCTGCAGTCCCCTGAAGAGCGCGAAAAGCTCGACGGTCTGTACGAGTGCATCCTGTGCGCTTGCTGCTCGACCTCTTGCCCGTCCTTCTGGTGGAACCCGGACAAGTTCCTGGGTCCAGCTGCTTTGCTGCAAGCGTACCGCTTCCTGGCAGACAGCCGCGATACCAAGACGACCGAGCGCCTGGCTGCGCTGGATGACCCGTTCAGCGTATTCCGCTGCCGGAGCATCATGAACTGCGTCAACGTATGTCCGAAAGGCCTGAACCCGACCAGGGCCATCGGTCACATCCGTAACATGCTGCTGCAAAGCGGCGTGTGATTCAGCTGCTGCAAATGTAGTACCCGCTGTACCTGTGGATGCTACGGCGCAGGCTTCAACCGGCGCCGTAGTTTTAACCTGAGCAGCAGCTTATAAGGCTGCGGCTCTTATTTTGAAGAAATGAGACAAGCAGGGGCATCCGGGCTGGTACCCGGACTATCAGCGTGATCCTAGGTGGCTTGTTTTGGTCGCTGCATTCGGACTTCTGCAAGTTTGCTCGGTGTCGACGCCGGTGGTGTTCCCCTAACCGAGGGTGACCAAGCATGCAAGAAAGCGTGATGCAGCGCATGTGGAACAGCGCCTACCTGTCCGGTAGTAACGCTGCCTATGTGGAAGAGCTCTACGAGCTCTACCTGCACGACCCTAACGCTGTGCCAGAAGAGTGGCGCACCTACTTCCAGAAGTTGCCCGCTGACGGCAACTCTGCCACCGATGTTTCGCACTCCACAATTCGCGATCATTTCGTCTTGCTGGCAAAGAACCAGCGCCGCGCCCAACCGGTTTCCGCCGGCAGCGTGAGCAGTGAGCACGAGAAGAAGCAAGTTGAAGTGCTGCGATTGATCCAGGCCTACCGTATGCGTGGCCACCAGGCAGCCCAGCTTGACCCGCTGGGGCTGTGGCAGCGTCCTGCACCTGCAGACCTGTCGATCAATCATTACGGCTTGACCAATGCCGATCTTGATACGACCTTCCGTGCCGGCGACCTGTTCATCGGCAAAGAGGAAGCGAGCCTACGCGAAATTCACGAAGCGTTGCAGCAGACATATTGCCGCACCATCGGCGCTGAATTCACGCACATTACCGATTCCGAACAGCGTCAGTGGTTCCAGCAGCGTCTGGAAAGCGTGCGCGGCCGTCCGACGTACTCCGCCGACATCAAGAGTCATCTGCTTGAGCGCGTGACTGCCGGTGAAGGCCTGGAAAAATACCTGGGCACCAAATACCCGGGTACCAAGCGTTTCGGTCTGGAAGGCGGCGAGAGCCTGATTCCGATGCTCGACGAGTTGATCCAGCGTTCCGGTTCCTACGGCACCAAGGAAATCGTCATCGGCATGGCCCACCGTGGTCGTCTGAACGTGTTGGTCAACACCTTCGGCAAGAACCCGCGCGAGTTGTTCGACGAGTTCGAAGGCAAGAAAAAGGTCGAACTGGGTTCCGGTGACGTTAAATACCACCAGGGCTTCTCGTCCAACGTGATGACCACCGGCGGTGAAGTTCACCTGGCCATGGCCTTCAACCCGTCCCACCTGGAGATCGTATCGCCAGTGGTCGAGGGCTCGGTACGTGCTCGTCAGGATCGTCGTAACGACGCTACCGGCGAGAAAGTTCTGCCGATCTCCATCCACGGTGACGCTGCTTTCGCAGGTCAGGGCGTGGTGATGGAAACCTTCCAGATGTCGCAGACCCGCGGTTTCAAAACCGGCGGTACCGTGCACATCGTGATCAACAACCAGGTCGGTTTCACCATCAGCAACCCGCTGGACTCGCGTTCCACCGAGTACGCCACCGATGTCGCGAAAATGATCCAGGCGCCGATCCTCCATGTGAATGGTGATGATCCGGAAGCCGTATTGTTCGTGACCCAGCTGGCCATCGACTACCGCATGCAGTTCAAGCGTGACGTGGTGATCGATCTGGTTTGCTACCGTCGTCGCGGCCACAACGAGGCCGACGAGCCAAGCGGCACCCAGCCGATCATGTATCAGCAGATCACCAAGCAGCGCACCACCCGTGAGCTGTATGCCGATTATCTGACCCAGGGCGGTGTGCTCGACGCCGAGCGTGTTCAGGCTAAAGTCGACGAATACCGCAACGCGCTGGACAACGGTCTGCACGTAGTGAAAAGCCTGGTCAAAGAGCCGAACAAAGAGTTGTTCGTGGACTGGCGTCCGTATCTGGGCCACGCCTGGACCGCGCGTCACGACACTCGCTTCGACCTCAAGACCTTGCAGGAACTGTCCGCCAAGCTGCTGGAAATTCCGGAAGGCTTCGTGGTTCAGCGCCAGGTCTCGAAAATCTACGAAGACCGTCAGAAGATGCAAGCCGGCGGCCTGCCGATCAACTGGGGTTACGCCGAAACCATGGCGTACGCGACCCTGGCGTTCGAAGGTCACCCGATTCGCATGACGGGTCAGGACATCGGTCGCGGTACGTTCTCGCACCGTCACGCTGTCTTGCACAACCAGAAAGACGCGGGCACCTACATTCCGCTGCAGAACCTGTTCGACGGTCAGCCACGTTTCGACCTGTACGACTCGTTCCTGTCCGAGGAAGCGGTGTTGGCATTCGAATACGGCTACTCGACCACCACGCCGGATGCGTTGGTGATCTGGGAAGCTCAGTTCGGCGACTTCGCCAACGGCGCCCAGGTGGTTATTGACCAGTTCATCACCAGTGGCGAGCACAAGTGGGGCCGCCTCTGCGGTCTGACCATGCTGCTGCCGCACGGTTATGAAGGTCAGGGTCCGGAGCACTCGTCGGCTCGTCTCGAGCGTTACCTGCAACTGTGCGCCGAGCACAACATTCAGGTAGCTGTACCGACCACACCGGCTCAGATTTATCACTTGCTGCGCCGTCAGGTGATTCGCCCACTGCGCAAGCCATTGATCGTTCTGACTCCGAAGTCGCTGCTGCGTCATAAACTGGCCATTTCGACCCTGGAAGATCTGGCCGAAGGTTCGTTCCAGACCGTGATCCCGGAAATCGATACCCTGGACCCGAAAAAGGTCGAGCGCGTTGTTCTGTGTAGCGGCAAGGTCTACTACGACCTGCTGGAAAAACGCCGTGCCGAAGGCCGTGACGATATCGCCATCGTGCGTATCGAGCAGCTGTACCCATTCCCTGAGGACGACTTGAAAGAAGTCCTGGCTCCTTATACCAACGTCAAAGCTGCCGTTTGGTGTCAGGAAGAGCCAATGAACCAGGGCGCGTGGTACTGCAGTCAACACCACATGCGTCGCAGCATCAGCAACCTCAACAAGTCTCTCGTACTCGAGTACGCGGGCCGTGAGGCTTCTGCTGCACCGGCATGCGGTTATGCATCGATGCACGCTGAGCAGCAGGAAAAACTGCTGCAAGACGCCTTTACTGTTTAACGCCTTCGCGCACCTGAAACCGAATTTAAGGACCCACAGATAATGGCTATCGAAATCAAAGCCCCCACTTTTCCGGAATCGGTTGCCGATGGCACCGTTGCCACCTGGCACAAACAACCGGGCGACGCTGTAAAGCGTGACGACCTGATCGTCGACATCGAAACCGACAAGGTTGTGCTGGAAGTGTTGGCCACTGCTGATGGCGTGCTGGGCGCTATCGTCAAGAACGAAGGCGACACCGTTCTGTCCGACGAAGTCCTGGGCTCCATCGAAGCCGGCGGCGCTGCTGCTGCCCCGGCGGCCGCTGCTGCTCCGGCCGCTGCACAAGCTGCTGCCCCGGCTGCCGAAGGCGAAGACGATCCTGTTGCTGCACCGGCTGCTCGCAAGCTGGCTGAAGAAAACGGCATCAACATCGCTTCCGTTGCCGGCACCGGCAAAGGCGGTCGTGTGACCAAGGAAGACGTGGTGGCAGCTGTTGCCGCCAAGAAAGCTGCTCCGGCTGCCGCGCCTGCCAAGGCTGCTGCTCCTTCGGCTGCCGCTCCTGTGTTCGCCGCTGGCGACCGCATCGAGAAGCGCGTACCGATGACCCGCGTTCGTGCCACCGTGGCCAAGCGTCTGGTTGAAGCTCAGTCGAACATGGCGATGCTGACTACGTTCAACGAAGTCGACATGACCGAAGTCATGGCTCTGCGTTCGAAGTACAAGGATCTGTTCGAGAAGTCCCACAATGGCGTGCGCCTGGGCTTCATGTCGTTCTTCGTGAAAGCGGCCACCGAGGCGCTGAAACGCTTCCCGGCTGTCAACGCTTCGATCGACGGCGGCGACATCGTTTATCACGGCTACGCTGACGTCGGCGTTGCAGTTTCCAGCGATCGCGGCCTGGTTGTACCGGTTCTGCGTAACGCTGAACTGATGAGCCTGGCTGAAATCGAAGGCGGCATCGCCACCTTCGGCAAGAAAGCCCGCGACGGCAAATTGTCGATGGACGAAATGACCGGTGGTACTTTCACCATCACCAACGGTGGAACTTTCGGTTCGATGATGTCGACCCCGATCGTCAACCCGCCACAAGCCGCTATCCTGGGCATGCACAACATCATCCAGCGCCCAATGGCCATCAATGGCCAGGTCGTTATCCGTCCGATGATGTACCTGGCTCTGTCCTACGATCACCGTCTGATCGATGGCAAAGAAGCTGTGACCTTCCTGGTGACCATCAAGAACCTGCTGGAAGATCCGGCTCGTCTGTTGCTGGATATCTGATAGAAGCAGCCATGAGTTGCAAGCTCGAGCTGTCGGAAAACCCGCAGCCTGGCTTGCAGCTTGTGGCTTGAAGCTTTTCGCAAAAGAGGATTTTTTGAATGTCGCAGAAATTTGACGTAGTAGTGATCGGCGCTGGCCCTGGCGGCTATGTGGCTGCCATCAAGGCTGCCCAACTGGGCCTCAGCACTGCTTGCATCGAGAAGTACACCGACAAGGAAGGCAAGCTGGCGCTGGGCGGTACCTGCCTGAACGTCGGCTGCATTCCATCCAAGGCTCTGCTGGACAGCTCGTGGAAATTCCACGAAGCCCAGGACGGTTTCGCGATCCACGGTATCAATCACGCTGGCGTGACCATGGACGTGCCGGCAATGGTTGGCCGTAAAGCCAACATCGTCAAAGGCCTGACCTCCGGCGTTGCGACCCTGTTCAAAGCCAACGGTGTGACCTCGATCCAGGGTCACGGCAAGCTGCTGGCCGGCAAGAAAGTTGAAGTCACCAAGCCAGATGGCTCGGTAGAAATCATCGAAGCCGAAAACGTCATCCTGGCTCCAGGTTCGCGTCCGATCGACATTCCGCCAGCTCCGGTTGACCAGAATGTGATCGTCGATTCGACTGGCGCTCTGGAATTCCAATCCGTACCTAAGCGTCTGGGCGTGATCGGCGCTGGCGTAATCGGTCTGGAACTGGGTTCGGTCTGGTCGCGCCTGGGTGCGGAAGTGACCGTCCTGGAAGCCCTGGACACCTTCCTGATGGCCGCCGACGCAGCCGTTTCCAAGGAAGCGCTGAAAACCCTGACCAAACAGGGTCTGGACATCAAGCTGGGCGCTCGCGTGACCGGTTCGAAAGTGAACGGCGACGAAGTCGTTGTGAACTACACCGATGCCAACGGCGAACAGAACATCACTTTCGACAAGCTGATCGTAGCCGTTGGTCGCCGTCCGGTGACCACTGATCTGCTGGCTGCCGACTGCGGCGTGACCCTCGACGAGCGCGGTTTCGTGCACGTTGATGATCACTGCGCTACCACCGTACCGGGCGTCTACGCCATCGGTGACGTGGTTCGCGGCATGATGCTGGCGCACAAGGCGTCCGAAGAAGGCATCATGGTTGTCGAGCGCATCAAGGGCCACAAGGCCCAGATGAACTATGATTTGATCCCTTCGGTTATTTATACTCACCCGGAAATCGCGTGGGTTGGTAAAACCGAGCAGGCCTTGAAAGCTGAGGGCGTTGACGTTAACGTCGGCACCTTCCCGTTCGCAGCCTCCGGCCGTGCCATGGCTGCCAACGATACCGGTGGTTTCGTCAAGGTTATCGCAGATGCCAAGACAGACCGCGTACTGGGCGTCCACGTGATTGGCCCAAGCGCTGCCGAACTGGTTCAGCAGGGTGCGATCGGTATGGAATTCGGCACCAGCGCTGAAGACCTGGGCATGATGGTTTTCTCCCATCCGACCCTGTCTGAAGCCTTGCACGAAGCTGCTCTGGCAGTGAATGGCGGCGCCATCCACATCGCCAACCGCAAGAAGCGTTAAGACAATAAGAAACCACGGCGGAATGGCCCGTCGTGAGCCTTGCATGCAAGACTCACCGCGGAATATCCGCTGGACGCAGTCTTGCATGGCCGCACCGGGTATCCGGAAAGGCTATGCAAGCAGCAGTCACAGGTGGTGCGGCACTTGAATGAGTGCAGCACCGAATGCGCAGTACCTAACGAAGACGGTAATAAGCATGAATCTTCACGAGTATCAGGGTAAGCAGCTGTTCGCTGAGTACGGCCTGCCAGTTTCCACCGGTTACGCGGTAGACACCCCGGAAGCAGCAGCAGAAGCTTGCGACAAAATCGGCGGCAGCGAGTGGGTTGTCAAAGCCCAGGTCCACGCCGGTGGTCGCGGTAAAGCGGGCGGCGTCAAGCTGGTTCGCAGCAAAGAAGACGCCAAAGCCTTCGCACAGCAGTGGCTGGGCAAGCGTCTGGTGACTTACCAGACTGACGCCAATGGTCAGCCAGTCACCAAGATCCTGGTTGAATCGTGCACTGATATCGCTAAAGAGCTGTACCTGGGCGCTGTCGTTGACCGTTCGAGCCGTCGTATCGTGTTCATGGCTTCCACCGAAGGTGGCGTGGACATCGAGAAAATCGCTCACGACACTCCAGAAAAAATTCTGAAAGCCACTATCGATCCACTGGTTGGCGCTCAGCCATTCCAGGGTCGCGAGCTGGCATTCCAGCTGGGTCTGGAAGGCAAGCAAGTTGCTCAGTTCGCCAAGATCTTCGTAGGTCTGGCCAAGCTGTTCAAGGATCACGACCTGGCCCTGCTGGAAGTGAACCCGCTGGTGATCAAGGCTGACGGCGATCTGCACTGCCTGGACGCCAAGATCAACATCGACGCCAACGCCATGTACCGTCAGCCTAAGCTGAAGACTTTCCACGATCCGTCGCAAGACGATCCGCGCGAAGCGCACGCTGCCAAGTTCGAACTGAACTACGTAGCGCTGGAAGGCAACATCGGTTGCATGGTCAACGGTGCTGGCCTGGCCATGGGTACCATGGACATCGTCAACCTGCATGGCGGCAAGCC
Source organism: Pseudomonas sp. TNT2022 ID1044 (assembly GCF_028656895.1). Classification (NCBI taxonomy): domain Bacteria; kingdom Pseudomonadati; phylum Pseudomonadota; class Gammaproteobacteria; order Pseudomonadales; family Pseudomonadaceae; genus Pseudomonas; species Pseudomonas sp. TNT2022 ID1044. Next base: position 257,982 of record NZ_JAMDHB010000007.1, read on the forward strand.
AGCCAACTTCCTCGACGTGGGCGGCGGTGCTACCAAAGAACGCGTTACCGAAGCATTCAAAATCATTCTGTCCGACACCAACGTCGCTGCAGTACTGGTTAACATCTTCGGCGGCATCGTTCGTTGCGACATGATTGCCGAAGGCATCATCGGTGCAGTGAAAGAAGTCGGCGTGAAAATCCCGGTTGTTGTTCGCCTTGAAGGCAACAACGCTGAGCTGGGCGCTAAAGTACTGGCAGAAAGCGGTTTGAACATCATCGCTGCTACCAGCCTGACCGACGCTGCTCAACAAGTTGTCAAAGCTGCGGAGGGCAAATAATGAGCGTCCTGATCAATAAAGACACCAAAGTTATCTGCCAGGGTATTACCGGTTCGCAAGGTAGTTTCCACACCCAGCAAGCCATCGAGTACGGCACCAAGATGGTCGGTGGTGTAACTCCAGGCAAAGGCGGCACCGAGCACCTGGGCCTGCCAGTGTTCAACACCGTGAAAGACGCTGTAGCTGCCACTGGCGCCACCGCCAGCGTGATCTACGTTCCGGCTCCTTTCTGCAAAGACTCGATCCTGGAAGCTGCTTTCGGCGGCATCAAGCTGATCGTGTGCATCACCGAAGGCATTCCTACCCTGGACATGCTGGACGCTAAAGTTAAGTGCGACGAGCTGGGTGTTACCCTGATCGGCCCTAACTGCCCAGGCGTGATCACCCCAGGCGAATGCAAGATCGGCATCATGCCAGGTCACATTCACTTGCCAGGCAAGGTCGGTATCGTTTCCCGTTCCGGCACCCTGACCTACGAAGCTGTGAAGCAGACTACTGACGCCGGTTTCGGTCAGTCGACTTGCGTCGGCATCGGTGGTGACCCGATCCCGGGTTCGAACTTCATCGACATCCTGAAGCTGTTCCAGGAAGACCCGAAGACCGAAGCGATCGTCATGATCGGTGAGATCGGCGGTTCGGCTGAAGAAGAAGCGGCTGCCTACATCAAGGCACACGTGACCAAGCCGGTTGTTTCCTACATCGCTGGTGTGACTGCTCCTCCGGGCAAGCGCATGGGCCATGCTGGCGCAATCATCTCTGGCGGCAAAGGCACTGCAGACGAGAAATTCGCTGCGCTGCAAGACGCAGGCGTTAAAACCGTGCGTTCGCTGGCAGACATCGGCAAAGCCCTGGCTGAGCTGACGGGTTGGGCTGTCAAGTAAGCCTCGCGCCTAACTGACGCTTCACCAAACAAAGGCCACCTTCGGGTGGCCTTTGTGCGTTAAGGGCAGATACAAGCTTCAAGCGACGAGCTATAGGCAGCAACTCAGCCTTGAAAGCATAAAACTTGCAACTTGCAGCCGCTCCTCTTACATAAACGCGACACAGAGATGTCGCGTATCGGATAGTTCGCCCTTTAACAGTGCGTTTATGACCCAAATTCGTTAGGCTACGCGCCATTTTTGCGTCTGCGGCCCACAAGGCAGCAACGCGCTAAAAGGGTCGGTCTTATACGGACTGACAGCATTTCCCTCACCCATAGGGAAATCCCTCTCTAAATTCCGATTCAGTAGTGTGGTATTTCCTTAATGAAAGTGTTGAAAGGCCAGGACATCCTGGCACTTGGTTTTATGACGTTTGCCCTGTTCGTCGGGGCTGGCAACATCATCTTCCCGCCGATCGTCGGTTTGCAGTCCGGGCCTAATGTCTGGATGGCGGCGCTGGGCTTTCTGGTCACAGCGGTCGGTCTGCCGGTGATCACTGTTGTGGCGCTGGCCAAGGTGGGCGGCGCCATGGACGCACTGAGCAGTCCGATCGGTAAAGTCGCCGGTGGCCTGCTGGCAGCGGCGTGCTACCTAGCGGTCGGCCCGCTGTTCGCGACACCGCGTACAGCGACCGTATCTTTCGAAGTGGGTCTGGCGCCATTGACCGGCGAGAGCCCCTTGGCGCTGTTCCTCTACAGCTCGGTGTACTTCCTGCTGGTGTTCTTCATTTCGTTGTATCCGGGGCGTTTGCTGGACACTGTTGGACGCTTCCTCGCGCCGCTGAAGATCATCGCGCTCGCCGTGCTGGGCATCGCTGCATTCGCTTTGCCGGCCGGTGACATCGGCCACGCCACCCCTGAATACGTTGCAGCACCGTTCTCCCAAGGCTTCATCAATGGTTACCTGACCATGGATACCCTGGGCGCCCTGGTGTTCGGCATCGTCATCGTCAACGCCATCCGTTCCCGCGGTGTTGAATCGCCAGCGCTGATTACCCGTTACGCGATCATCGCCGGGCTGATTGCCGGTGTAGGTCTGGCGCTGGTTTATGTCAGCCTGTTCCGCCTCGGTTCGGGCAGCCACGAAGTGGCCGCCGGCGCTACCAATGGCGCTGCTGTATTGCACGCCTACGTACAGCACACATTCGGTTCGTTGGGCAGTGGCTTCCTTGCGGTGCTGATCTCCCTGGCGTGCCTGGTGACCGCGGTCGGCCTGACCTGTGCCTGCGCTGAGTACTTCAGCCGCGTGGTGCCGCTGTCCTACAAGACCCTGGTGATCATTCTTGCTGCGTTCTCGCTGCTGGTGTCCAACTTGGGCCTGACCAAGCTGATCGCATTCTCGATCCCGGTGCTCACCGCGATCTATCCGCCATGCATCGTTCTGGTGGCGCTGAGCTTCTGCAAGGACTTCTGGCATGAGCAGGGTCGTATCCTCGGTCCGGTCATGCTGGTGTCGTTCATTTTCGGCCTGATCGACGCCCTCAAGGGTGCCGGCCTGGCAGACTGGATGCCGAGTCAAATGGCGCATCTGCCGTTGAGCGAGCAGGGCCTGGCCTGGCTGGTGCCGTCGGTGATGACAATGGTGGTTGCCGTGGTTTGCGATCGTCTCCTGGGCAAGCGCGAAGAAGCTTTGGCTTAAGTGTTGCCGGCCCGCCATAAGCGGGCCCGACAGGCAGAAATAGAAATGCCCCGTATCAATCGATACGGGGCATTTTTTTATGAGGGGTGCGGTGTCTTTTTTCTTGGGCTAACGTCGAACGACGAAGCGCTACAAAACCCTTTGTGGGAGCGAGCCTGCTCGCGATGGCGTCGATAGATTCAATAGTGTTGCCGACTGACCCTGCGCAATCGCGAGCAAATTTGCTCCACAGGGATCGTGTACTGCGCAAATACATCACAAGGACCCGCATGTCGTTCATCCAAGCCAACCTGATCCATATTCTGGCGGCCATCTGGTTTGTCATCTGCTGGGGTGGTTACACCCGCTATGCCACATGGAAAGGCCGTGACACCGCGTGCCTGGCCAGTGTTCTGCACCTGTATCGCGAAGACTGGATGCGCCGCATGCTGCTGCGTGACAACCGTATCGCGGATGCCAGCGTGATCGGCAATCTGGAGCGCAACGCGTCGTTCTTCGCTTCCAGCACGCTGATTATCCTGGCTGGTATTCTCACGGTGCTCGGGGCGTCCGAGCGGGCGGTATCGCTGTTGGCGGATATCCCGATGGTGCAACAGGCCTCCCAGGGCATGTCGGAAATCAAGCTGCTGTGCCTGGCGCTGGTGTTCGTCTATGCGTTCTTCACGTTCAGCTGGTGCATGCGTCAATACAACTTCGCGGCGATTCTGGTGGGCTCTGCGCCCATGGTCGGCGAACGTCATGTCTCCGAGCAGGAGCGCAAAGCTTTTGCCGCCCGCGCGGCGCGTGTCATCTCGATGGCCGCCAACCAGTTCAACTTCGGCCTGCGCTCCTACTACTTCGGCATGACCATGCTGGCCTGGTTCGTCAGCCCGTGGTTGTTCATGTTAATGAGTGCCGGTGTGGTGTTCGTGTTGTATCGCCGCGAGTTTCACTCCGACGTTCTCGACGTGATGGTCTATACCCCTACAGAGGCGCCATTGCCCGAAGTGAATAAAGAGGTTGCTTGATGAGTATTCCATTCTGGTGTGTGTTTATCAGTGCCGTGCTGATTTACGTGGCGCGCATGCCCGTGACCACAGCCATGAAAGAGCAGGGCGGGTACAACAACCACTTGCCACGCCAACAGCAGGCGCAACTCACCGGATTGGGTGCGCGGGCGGTGGCGGCGCATCAAAATAGTTTTGAGGCATTCATATTGTTTGCGGTGGGGGTGCTGATGGCGCATACCACGCAGACAGCTGGATGGCTGATTGACCTGCTGGCGATCATCTTCGTGATCTCGCGAGTTATCTATTTGGTATGTTACTGGAAGGACCTGACGTGGCAGCGCAGTCTGGTATGGCTAGTGGGATTAGTTTGTTCGTTGTTGTTGATGATTAGTCCGACTTTTCGAACGCTTTTGCTCTAACGTTGGCACTGCAACAGAAAATGCAGGCAAAAGAAAACCCGCACTTGGCGGGCTTCTTTTATCACGCTAAAAACCGAATTAATTCTTAGGTGCTTCCGGAGCAGCTTCTTTAGCCGCTTCTGCATTCGATTCAGCCTGATCTTTGGCAGCTTCGGCGTTTTCTTTCGCCGCGTCGTTCACTTTATCCTGAGCTTTGCTCATGTCTTGCTGAGCTTGCTCAGCATGTTCGGCAGCATCTTGAGCTTTGTCCTCGGATTTTTTATCGCAGGCGGCGAGACCGAGGGAAGCGGTCAACATCAAGGCAATAGCTAAAGTCTTACGCATGGGGTGTTTCTCCTTATGGAAAATGTTCTATCTGGCCTTAAGAGCCCGGGCGTCAGGGTTAAGTTCCTCAAATTCTTCAGATATATAAGTTTGTTCTAATGCGGAACTTTTACCCGGACCGCTACTGCACTGTCTGACTATTAAACAAGAGTTTTTATCAAATGGCCGAAAACCCCGTTTTTGAGCGCGCGACGCGATTTCTATCGGCGCTGAGGCATTGTCAGGTACTCGGCTTGCGGGTTCACAGCGCCAGTACCGAAGGGCTCACGGTGGTGCTGCCTTACGGCCCGCAGATCGTCGGCAACCCACAGACAGGCGTCATTCACGGCGGTGCCCTGACATCGCTGATGGACACGGCATGCGGCATGTCCACGCTTTGCGTGCTGCCCGAGTTCGAAGTTTGCCCAACCCTCGATCTGCGCATCGATTACATGCACGCCGCCGAGCCGCATAAAGATGTCTACGGCTTCGCCCAGTGTTACCGGGTCACCACCGATGTGATTTTCGCCCGTGGCTTTGCCTATCAGGACGATCCCGAACAGCCCATCGCCCATGTGGTGGGCACTTTCATGCGCATGGGCAAGGCCATCAAGGGCACCCAAAACTTTGGCGGCGTGATCAAGGGAGCGGGGCAATGAGCGATTTCAAACGACAGCTTCAAGACGCCCACGAGAAAGGCGACTACGCGCCGCTGCTGCAACTCATTCCCTATGCCGGGCTGATCGGGGTCGAGTGTTCACGGGTGGGGGATGAATTGCTGTTTCGTCTGCCGGCCAACAAGGACAACATTGGTAATCCTTTATTGCCAGCCATCCATGGCGGCGTGATTGCCGGTTTCATGGAGTTGTCCGCTGCACTGCACCTGCTGATTGCTACCGGCTCGCCCGGTGTACCGAAGATCATCGACTTCTCCCTCGATTACCTTCGCGCCGGGCAATTCCGCGATACCTGGGCTCGATGTCAGGTTTGCCGGCAGGGGCGTCGGGTGGCCAACGTGGCGATTACCGCCTGGCAAACCACCGAAGGCGAACCCATCGCCACGGCCCGGGCGCATTTCAAACTCGAGGAGCCCTTGAAATCCTGAACTCAGCCCCCAACTCTGATGACAACCCGCCGCAGACCGCTCAAGGTCGCGGCCAATGCCATCTGATTGGAGTTTGATGACCATGAGTGTGGAAACTCAAAAGGAAACCCTGGGCTTCCAGACCGAGGTGAAGCAACTGCTGCACCTCATGATCCATTCGCTGTATTCCAACAAGGAAATTTTCCTTCGCGAACTGATCTCGAACGCCTCTGACGCTGTAGACAAACTACGTTTCGAAGCGCTGTCCAAGCCAGAACTGCTGGAAGGTGGCGCCGAACTGAAAATCCGCGTGAGCTTCGACAAGGACGCCAAGACCGTCACCCTCGAAGACAACGGCATTGGCATGAGCCGCGAGGATGCGATCACGCACCTGGGCACCATCGCCAAATCCGGTACCGCCGATTTCATGAAACACCTGACCGGCGACCAGAAAAAAGACTCGCACCTGATCGGTCAGTTTGGTGTGGGTTTCTACTCCGCATTCATCGTCGCTGACAAAGTCGACGTGTACAGCCGTCGTGCCGGCAGCGCCGCCAGCGAAGGCGTGCACTGGTCGTCCAAAGGCGAGGGCGATTTCGAAGTGGCAACGGTTGATAAAGCCGAGCGCGGTACTCGCATCGTTCTGCACCTGAAATCCGGTGAAGACGAGTTCGCCGATGGCTGGCGTCTGCGCAACATCATCAAGAAATACTCCGATCACATCGCTTTGCCGATCGAGCTGCCGAAAGAAGTGGCCGCTGCCGAAGGCGAAGAGCAACCGGCTGTTGAATGGGAAACCGTCAACCGCGCCAGTGCCCTGTGGACCCGTCCGCGTACCGAGATCAAGGACGAGGAATATCAGGAGTTCTACAAGCACATCGCTCATGACTTTGAAAACCCGCTGAGCTGGAGCCACAACAAGGTTGAAGGCAAGCTGGAATACAGCTCGCTGCTGTACGTACCGGCCCGAGCTCCGTTCGACCTGTACCAGCGTGAAGCGCCGAAAGGCCTGAAGCTCTACGTGCAGCGTGTGTTCGTCATGGACCAGGCCGAATCGTTCCTGCCGCTGTACCTGCGATTCATCAAAGGCGTGGTCGACTCCAATGACCTGTCGCTGAACGTGTCGCGGGAAATCCTGCAGAAGGACCCGATCATCGACTCCATGAAGTCGGCGCTGACCAAGCGCGTTCTCGACATGCTGGAAAAACTGGCGAAGAACGAGCCTGAGCAATACCAGGGCTTCTGGAAAAACTTCGGCCAGGTCATGAAAGAGGGCCCGGCAGAAGATTTCGCCAACAAAGAGAAAATTGCCGGCCTGCTGCGTTTCGCATCGACCAACGGCGATGACGGCGAGCAAATTGTCGGCCTGGCCGAGTACCTGGCACGCGCCAAGGAAGGTCAGGACAAGATTTACTACCTCACCGGCGAAACCTACGCACAAGTCAAAAACAGCCCGCACCTGGAGGTCTTCCGCAAGAAAGGCATCGAAGTGCTGCTGCTGACCGACCGTATCGATGAGTGGCTGATGAGCTACCTCAACGATTTCGACGGCAAGAGCTTTGTCGACGTGGCGCGTGGTGACCTGGACCTCGGCAACCTGGACTCGGAAGAGGACAAGAAAGCCGCGGAAGAAGTCGCCAAGTCCAAAGAAGGTCTGGTTGAGCGTCTGAAAACTGCGCTGGGTGAATCCGTCGCTGAAGTGCGGGTTTCCCACCGTCTGACCGACTCCCCGGCGATTCTGGCCATCGGCGAACAGGACCTGGGCCTGCAAATGCGTCAGATCCTCGAAGCCAGCGGTCAGAAGGTTCCGGATTCGAAGCCGATCTTCGAATTCAACCCGGCTCACCCGCTGATCGAGAAGCTCGACAACGAGCAGAGCGACGAGCGCTTCGGCGACCTGTCGCACATTCTCTTCGATCAGGCAGCCCTGGCAGCTGGCGACAGCTTGAAAGATCCGGCGGCGTACGTGCGTCGTCTGAACAAGCTATTGGTTGAGCTGTCGGCTTAATCAGGTTTTAGAAAAACCCGCTTCGGCGGGTTTTTTCATTCTGGTGTTCACCAATCAGGAGTCAGAAATGAGCCAAATCACTGTACGTTCGGTTGCCTATCAAATTGATGGCCAATCCTATGAAAGCCGTCTGGCGTTCGACGCCGATCACAAAGGCCCGCTTCCGGGGCTGTTGATGGCGCCGAACTGGATGGGTGTCAGCGCCGGTGCTGAAGAGATCGCCAAATCGGTGGCAGCCAAGGGCTACGTGGTGCTGATCGCGGACATCTATGGCCAATCGATCCGCCCGCAGAACAACGACGAGGCGGGCGCGGCGATGATGCCGTTGAAAAATGACCGGGCATTGCTGCGCAAGCGCATGCAGGTGGCGTTCGAACAGTTGCAGAGTCAGGGTGAGGCGGCGGTCGATACCTCGAAGCTCGCGACTTACGGTTTCTGCTTTGGTGGTTGCTGTGCCCTGGAGTTTGCCCGTACCGGCGCACCGGTGAAGGCGGCGGTATCGTTCCACGGTACGCTGGACACACCGAATCCGGCCGATGCGAAGAACATCAAGGGCAAGGTGCTGGTACTGCACGGCGCGTCTGATCCATTGGTGCCGAAAGAGCAATTGCCAGCGTTCGAAGATGAAATGAACGCGGCCGGTGTGGATTGGCAGTTGCTGAGCTACGGCGGCGCGTTCCACTCGTTCACCGATCCGCATGCGAATGTGCCGGGAATGATGATGTATGACGCGAAAATTGCCGCACGGGCGTTCACGTCGATGCATAACTTGCTGGATGAAGTGTTCAAGGGCTGACCATGATTTGGTCGGTGTGAGCGCCGGCGCCTTCGCGGGCAAGCCCGCGAAGGCGGCCTGACAGTCTATAGAAAAGCTAAGGCAGTTCGATCCTGTCAACTTCCCCCGGCACCGTCGGCCAATCCCCGGCCGCCCAGCGTCGGCGTGCTTCATCGATGGCTGCCGGATCGCTCGCGACAAAATTCCAGTTGATCCGCCGCGGCCCATCCAGTGGCGCGCCACCCAACAGCACCGCATGCGTGTCGCTGTCAGCAGACAGGGTCATTTCCTCTCCGGCAGGCAAAACCACCAGCGAATGCGGCTCTATCAATTCGCCATCCAGTTGCACCTCACCGCTCAACACATACAGCGCACGTTCTTCATGCTCGGTGGGAATCAGCAGCGTCGTCGCCGTTTGCAGGTGCAGTTCGGCGTACAGCGTGGGCGAGAGCACCGGCACCGGCGACTCCAGGCAAAAGCCAGACCCGGCAATCATGCGGATCTTCACCCCAAGGTTGTCGCTGACCGGGAGCGTAGCCGCCGGGTGATGGCTGTAATGCCCCGGGCCTTGTTCGTGATCTTTCGGGGACGCCAGCCAGATCTGCAAACCGTGCATCCTGAATCGTTGGTCCCATAGCGGCTGTGGCGTGCGTTCAACGTGGGCGATGGCGCTGCCGGCAGTCATCCAGCTGACATCGCCAGCATTGACCACCTGATCGGAGCCGAGGCTGTCCTTGTGCTGGATCTGCCCGTCGAACAAGTAGGTGAGGGTCGACAGCCCGATATGCGGGTGCTGTCGGATGTTCATGCCTTTGCCCGCCGGATATTCGGTTTCGAGCATGTGGTCGAAAAACACGAAGGGCCCGACATTGCGGCATTTGGCTGACGGCAACGGGCGAAGAATCGGTTGGCCTTCGACATCTTCGGCGCGGGGGCGGATCACGAGCGGAGTGTTCATGGTGCATTCCAGGCTGAGCGGGTAATGCGTTCGAGCATAACCCGCTTGCGCCGCCGTTGCCGCTATTGGCTGAACGCGCCTTCAGACAGATGGGTTTCGATGCTGACTTCGCTGGTGGTCATCAACTTGTGGATCGGGCAGCGATCAGCGACGCGGTGCAGCTCTTCGCGCTGGGCGTCGGTGAGCACGCCCTTGAGCGTCAGTTTGACGTGCAGCGCGTACTTGCCTTTCTGTTCCTGGCTGTTGTCGCGCTTGACCTCCACGCCGACGCCGGTGAGCGGGATGTCTTTCTTCTTCGCGTAGAGCTTCAGGGTCAGGGCCTTGCAGGCGCCAAGTGCCGCGTCGAAATAGTCGTGGGGTTCCGGTGCCGAGCCTTCGCCGCCAGCCGTGACGGGCACGTCGGCGAAAAGTTCGTGGTCATCGATCTGGACGCTGTGGCGAAAACCTTCGGCGGAAACGGTATTGACGGTGACAGTCATGGAGAACCTCGCAAGCGACAGGAAAAGTCATTCGATCAAAAAAGACCTTGAAGTTATAGAGCGTTGTGCCGCCCGTGCGTTCCTGCTTTTTATAATCTTCAAAGAAAAGCCCCGCAATGGCGGGGCTTCTTCATGTCGATCCGGATCAGCTGCCTTTGACAGCCTTACCGTTGACGGTGCCGTCCAGGAGCATGATGTTGTACTCCTTGCCGTCGGTTTCGACCTGTTGCAGGCGGACCAGCAAGTGGTCCCAATCCTTGGCGAACCAGAGCACGGTGATGCGCTTGCTTTGTGTCGGATCGCGCACGCGCTCGACCTTGATTGCGTCGATCTGGCCAGCCTTGGTGTCGACTTTTTCCGAACCGAGCACGCGGAAGTCATAAGTATCGACTTCGCCATCATCGACAACCTGATAGCTCATGCTCTTTTTACCGGCAGCCACGTCATGTTGCAGCGCCAGCTGATAGGTGGATTTGTCGAGCATGCCGCGGTTCAGCGGGATATTGACCGCGTCGCCACGATCAGTACCGGTGACCTTTTTGGCTGTCCAGTCGAAGTCCAGATCTGCCTTCTTGGCTTTGCCCAGGCCACCGCGTTCGAAGTGATAGGACTGTGGCAGCAGGGTGTCCTTGTCGACGGTCAGGGTGCTTTCTTCGGACAGGCTGGCGATCATCATCGACGCCTTGAAGTTGAGCTTCCAGACGCCGTTGGCTTCCTTGGTCAGGCTGCGTTCGGCGGTACCGCTCATGGGCAACTGCTTCCAGTCGGCGGTGTAGCTGGCGGAGAAAGGTTGAAGGTCTGCGGCCTGCGCGAATGGCAAGGTAAGCAGAGCGCAAGCGAAGAGCAGGGCGCGACGCATAAAATCTCCTAGGTTCGAATCAAGTGGCCGCTGGCCGCGAGTAACTGTCCATCCAGTAAAGCACCTTGATCACTGAGTGATAACCGGCCTTCGGCAAACCAGCGTACGGCCATCGGGTAGATCAGGTGTTCCTGAACATGGACTCGCTGCGCCAGACTTTGCGGCGAGTCATGCAACTCTACCGGTATTACTGCCTGTACGACCAGTGGTCCGCCATCGAGTTCCTCGGTGACGAAGTGTACGGAGCAGCCGTGTTCGGTGTCGCCGGCCTCCAGCGCGCGCTGATGAGTGTGTAACCCTTTGTATTTGGGTAGCAGCGAGGGATGGATATTGAGCAGGCGACCCTGGTAATGACGCACGAAGTCAGCGCTGAGAATGCGCATGAAGCCGGCCAGTACCACGAGTTTGGGGTTGAAGGCGTCGATCAGTTCGATCAGCGCGGCATCGAAGGCCTCACGACCTTCGAAAGCCTTGTGATCCAGCGAGCGGGTGGCGATACCCGCATCACTGGCGCGTTGCAGGCCATAGGCGTCGGCACGGTTGGAAATCACCGCAGCGATGCGGACCGGGCTGTCGCCGGTCCGCGTGCTGTCGATCAAGGCCTGCAAGTTACTGCCGGTGCCGGACAACAGCACCACCACATCACAGGTCTGGGACATCAATGAGCCTTGAGGTTCTTCAGTTCAACCTGAGCCGCGCCTTCGGCAGCGGTGGAGATCTGACCGATGACCCATGGCTGCTCGCCGGCTTCACGCAGAACGTTCAGGGCGGTTTCGACGTGCTCTTGAGCCACGCAGATAACCATGCCCACGCCGCAGTTCAGCACGCGGTGCATTTCGTTCTCGTCGACGTTGCCTTTTTCTTGCAGCCAGTCGAACACCGCCGGGCGGGTCCAGCTCGCCACGTCAACCACGGCCTGAGCGCCTTTTGGCAGAACGCGCGGGATGTTGTCCAGCAGGCCGCCACCGGTGATGTGGGCCATGGCTTTGACAGCGCCGGTTTCCTTGATCAGCTTGAGCAGCGGCTTCACGTAGATACGGGTCGGGGCCATCAGCAGATCGGTCAGCGGTTTGCCGTCGAGCTGGATGTTTTCGATGTCGGCACCGGACACTTCGATGATCTTGCGGATCAGCGAGTAACCGTTGGAGTGCGGGCCGGAAGACGGCAGGGCGAGCAGGGCATCACCGGCAGCGACTTTGGAACCGTCGATGATTTCGGATTTTTCCACGACGCCGACGCAGAAGCCGGCCAGGTCGTAGTCTTCGCCTTCGTACATGCCCGGCATTTCAGCGGTTTCGCCGCCAACCAGGGAGCAACCCGACAGTTCGCAACCAGCGCCGATGCCGGTGACGACCTGGGTCGCGGTTTCGACGTTCAGTTTGCCGGTGGCGTAGTAGTCGAGGAAGAACAGCGGCTCGGCGCCGCAGACCACCAGGTCATTGACGCACATGGCGACCAGGTCGATGCCGATGCTGTCGTGCTTGTTCAGGTTCAGTGCCAGGCGCAGCTTGGTGCCGACGCCGTCAGTACCGGAAACCAGCACAGGCTGCTTGTAGCCGGCCGGGATTTCGCAGAGGGCGCCGAAACCGCCCAGGCCGCCCATGACTTCCGGGCGCGCAGTGCGCTTGGCGACGCTCTTGATGCGTTCGACCAATGCTTCACCGGCGTCGATGTCTACACCGGCGTCCTTGTAGCTCAGGGAGGGTTGCTTGCTCATGATCCAGGCCTTTAGGGGGGATTCAGGGGTAACGACCGAGTCCAGCGGGGCCGCCGAAATCGACGAGGGCGATTGCCTCACGCGAATTTCGAAAGAGCCCGGCTGTTGCCGGTCTGCGAAGGCGCGCGATTTTATCAGGCTTGAAGGGCAGCGGCCATCCTCAGGCCGACGGCAGGGGCCATATCAGTCTAAAAAAACCTTAATTGTTCCCGGTTGATGGCATCCTGCTGACCTGTGCAAGGTATCGCCATTAACCGTCTATCGTTATGACTGTGCGAAAAAACTAACCTGGGGCGTGTGAATGTTTTGCGCCGGGCGATGGTCACAGCCTTGCTCGATCGTCTTCATGCGGTCTGTTCCAGCCGCTCTTGTCGTCAGGAATCTTCCATGCGCTTTTGTAAATTCTTGTTTGTGGGCTGTTTGTCGTTGATCAGTCTTGTCAGTCATGCCGAAACCGTCAAAGGCCTCTACCAAGTGCGTGAGCCGGTCAATGGGCAGGCGCCGGAAGAGCGCGATCAAGCGACCCAGCGTGCGCTGGATACGCTGGTGCTGCGCCTGACCGGGGATCCCAAGGCGGCGCAAAATCCAGGGTTGGCGGCGATTCGCAAAGACCCGCAACAAATCATCAGTCAGTACGGCTTTGATGCCGGGCCACCGGAAGTGCTTAAGATCGATTTCGATCCAGCCTCCACCGAGCAGGCATTGCGGCGAGCCGGGCTGGCCATGTGGGGCGCCAACCGACCATCGATCCTCGGTTGGTGGTTGAGCGATTCCACGGAGGGTTCGAGCCTGGTGGGCGACGGTCAGGCCAGTGCCGCTCCGTTGCGCCGAGCGGCGCAGCATCGTGGCTTGCCGCTGCGGCTGCCGCTTGCCGATTTGAACGAACAGATCGTCGCCACGGCGCCGAATCTGGAAAGTGCTGATCCGGCCCCACTGCGTAGTGCGTCGGAACGTTACAATGCCGACGCTTTGCTCGCGGTGCATGCCCGGGAAGAGGGTGGGCAGTGGCAAGCCAAGTGGCGGTTGTGGTTGGGCGATCAAAAGGAAGCGGGCAGCGTTCAGGGGGCTGATCAGGCTGCCGTGGCGGATGCTGTGATGCTGGCGGTCAATGAGCGGCTGGCGCCTCGGTTTGTCGCCAAGCCGGGTGCATCGTCCCAGCAGTTGCTGGAAGTACAAGGCATGAACCTTGAGCGCTATGCGGCGCTTGGGCGTTTGCTGGAACCTTTTGCCGGGCGCCCGCAAAGTGTCGACGGCGACCGGATTCTGTATCGGGTCAATGGCAGCACCGATCAATTGCGTGCCCAACTGTCGCTGGCGAAATTGCAGGAGGTAACGGCGGCACCGGTCACTGAAGCTCCGGTGGTTCCGGCTCAGCCTGCAGCGGACGGTTCGGCCCCTGCGGTAGCGCCAACCCCGGCACCGACTCCGCAACTGCGTTTTCGCTGGTAGATTTTCTTTCTTTATATAGAAGCAATGGAGTGGTTCATGGCCGATACGCGGCGTTGGTTCTGGTTGGGTGGAGTTGTACTGCTCTGCGCGTTTGTCTGGCTGTTGCATCCGATCCTCACGCCGTTCCTGGTGGCGTTGTTGTTGGCTTATCTGTTCGATCCGCTGGTAGACCGGCTGGAAAAGGCCGGGCTGTCCCGGACCTGGGGCGTCGTGGCGGTCTTTGCGCTGTTTACCCTGATCTTGACTGCGTTGCTGTTGGTGCTGGTGCCAATGCTGGCCAAGCAGCTTTTGCGTTTGTACGAATTGGCGCCGCAGATGCTCGACTGGTTGCAGCACACCGCGCTGCCGTGGACGCAATCGAAGTTTGGTTTGTCGGATGGCTTCTGGAAGTTCGACAAGCTCAAGGCCGCCATCAGCGAACACATGGGCCAGACCAGCGACATTGTCGGCGTGGTCTTGAGTCAGGCGACGGCTTCCGGGCTGGCTTTGATTGGCTGGCTGGCGAATCTGGTGCTGATCCCGGTGGTGAGTTTCTACTTGCTGCGCGATTGGGATCTGATGATGGCCAAGATCCGGAGCCTCCTGCCCCGTGATCGTGAAGAGCGCATTGTGTCCCTGGCCGGCGAATGCCATGAAGTGCTGGGGGCGTTCGTGCGTGGGCAGTTGCTGGTGATGGTGGCGCTGGGCGCTATCTATGCGGCGGGCCTGATGCTGGTAGGGCTGGAACTGGGGCTGTTGATCGGTCTGATTGCCGGTCTGGCAGCGATTGTGCCGTACATGGGGTTTGTGATCGGTATTGGCGCGGCGCTGATTGCCGGGCTGTTCCAGTTCGGCGGTGATCTGTATCCGATGGTCGGCATCGTCGCGGTGTTCATGGTGGGTCAGGCGCTGGAAGGAATGGTGCTGACGCCGCTGCTGGTGGGGGATCGAATCGGCTTGCACCCGGTGGCGGTGATCTTCGCGATTCTGGCCGGTGGTGAGTTGTTCGGGTTTACCGGTGTTCTGCTGGCGCTGCCGGTGGCGGCGGTGATCATGGTGCTGGTGCGCCATGTGCATGATTTGTATAAAGATTCTGAAATCTACAGTGGTGTTGACGAGCCCGAACTCTAACGGGGGACGCGGGCATCCCGGATCGCTCCCGGGAAGCCCCGCTCCCGGCGCCGGTTTGTTGCCCGCAGCGCCAAAGAAACTGTCATAAAACCGGAGCGTCAACGCAAACCTTTGATTTTGCTTGTGGTCTGTCGCATTGTGCGGTCGGCTTCACGGGTATAAACTTCGCAAACTTTACACAGAGGCCACTAACGGTTCCTTTGGAACTGTTCAGTCAGCATGAAACCGATTCAGCTGCCCCTAGGTGTGCGTCTGCGTGACGACGCCACCTTTATCAACTACTACCCAGGCGCCAATGCCGCTGCACTCGGCTATGTCGAGCGGCTGTGCGAAGCCGACGCCGGCTGGACCGAGAGTCTGATCTATCTTTGGGGCAAGCATGGGGTAGGGCGCACGCATCTGTTGCAGGCCGCATGCCTGCGATTCGAGCAGATGGGTGAACCGGCGGTGTATCTGCCGTTGGCCGAGTTGATGGACCGTGGCATCGAAATCCTCGACAACCTTGAACAGTATGAGCTGGTCTGCCTGGATGACTTGCATGCAGTCGCCGGCAAGGCGGATTGGGAAGAGGCGCTGTTCCATCTGTTCAATCGTCTGCGTGACAGCGGCCGGCGTCTGCTGATCGCTGCATCGACTTCACCGCGCGAGCTGCCGGTGAAACTGGCGGACCTCAAATCCCGCCTGACCCTGGCGCTGATCTTCCAGATGCGCCCGCTCTCCGATGAAGACAAACTGCGTGCCCTGCAACTGCGTGCATCCCGTCGCGGCCTGCACCTGACCGACGAAGTCGGGCATTTTATTTTGACCCGCGGAACCCGCAGCATGAGCGCGCTTTTCGATTTGCTCGAACAACTCGATCAGGCCTCGCTTCAAGCCCAGCGCAAGCTGACAATTCCCTTCCTTAAAGAAACGCTGGGTTGGTAGCGAAACCCGGTGAATTCAAGGTCTGAAGCGATTTCTGGCATATTTCAGGCGCCAGAAAATCCGCTTTCCTGCACGGTTGCAGGCTGCGTCAACATTCAAAATAGGCTTAAGCGCTTAGATGTTAACGAGAAACCGATAAGTCACAAAAAGTTCGATTGAATTTGCAAATGAGGATGATAGCGGGCATAGTCTCGGCTTCTTTACAACTATCAGCCACGGTCGTGCCCATGCTAAATCGCTTTGCACCCCTCGTGCCTCTCGCACTCGTTACCCTGTTGTTCGGTTGCGCTGCCCACACTCCAGTGGCCCAGCAAGCGCAGCAACAGCAGGTGAAAAGCTCCGTTACCGCTCAGTCTTCCGCTCTTTATCAGGAAGAACTCGCGACCGAAAAAGAACTGGCCGACTTCGCCGATGGCAAGTCCTACCAGCTGCCGGTTCTGGCAGACAGCATCCTTGAACGCGGCATGTCGCTGATCGGTACCCGTTACCGTTTCGGTGGTACCTCTGAAGCCGGCTTCGATTGCAGCGGATTCATCGGTTACCTGTTCCGTGAAGAAGCCGGCATGAACCTGCCGCGCTCCACCCGCGAAATGATCAACGTGGACGCACCACTGGTGTCGCGCAGCAAGCTCGAGCCGGGCGATCTGCTGTTCTTCGCAACCAATGGTCGCCGCGGTCGCGTCAGCCATGCCGGGATCTATCTGGGTGACAACCAGTTCATCCATTCCAGCAGCCGCCGCAGCGGTGGTGTCCGGATCGATAGCCTGGGCGACAGCTACTGGAGCAAGACATTCATCGAAGCCAAGCGTGCACTCGCCATGGCGCCAGGCGCGGCTCCAATCGTCACCGCTCGCAAGTAAGCGGACAATTTGTAAGGTGAACTTAAAGTCTTACTTGAAGTTTGCCTGATAAGCGCTAGAATTCTGATCTATCAATGATGGCAAACCGCCTGCGTACTGCGCAGGCGGTTTTCTTTTCTGCGTCCCGGCAGAAAAAAGCCGCAGCCAGATCAGGATGCTCTGCTTATGTCGACGTCGGCCCGCCTCGCAATTATGCTTCTCGCAGCGCTGCTCAGCGCTTGCGCCAGCCGCACACCGCCACCCGCGCCGGTGGTCAGGGCACCTATCGTTTTCGGTCCTTCCCAATCGTTCTCACCTGAAGCGGAAGACGTGCTGTTTCGCGCGTTGGGCCTGGTGGGCACGCCTTATCGCTGGGGTGGCAATACGCCGGATTCGGGCTTTGATTGCAGTGGCTTGATTGGCTATGTGTACCGCGATGTCACCGGCATTTCCTTGCCGCGTACCACGCGCGAGATGATCACCATGCAGGCCGCCAACGTTGGCAAGGAAGGCTTGCAGACCGGTGACCTGATCTTCTTCGCCACCAACGGCGGCTCCCAGGTCAGCCATGCCGGGATTTACGTCGGCGAAGGGCGATTCGTCCATGCGCCGGCCACCGGTGGCACGGTAAAGCTCGACAGCCTGTCCAAAGCCTATTGGCAGAAAGCCTACCTGAGTGCCAAGCGCGTCTTGCAGCCGGAGCATCTGGCGCGCAATCCCTGATTTTCGGAGGTTGTCGTCATGACTGCTCGCACGCTCAACCTCGACGATTCGTTGTACCAATACCTTCTGGATGTATCCCTGCGCGAGACGCCACTGCTCAAGCGCTTGCGCGACGAAACCCAGGCGTTGCCGATGGCGCGCTGGCAGGTAGCGCCCGAGCAAGGGCAGTTTCTCGCGTTGTTGGTGAAGCTCATCGGTGCGCGGCGATTGCTGGAGATCGGCACCTTCACCGGTTACAGCGCCCTGTGCATGGCGGCGGCATTGCCGGATGAGGGCTCGCTGATCTGCTGCGACATGCCGGGTGACTACAACGCCATCGCACGTCGCTACTGGGAAGAAGCCGGTTTGAGTACGCGCATTGATCTGCGCCTGGCGCCTGCGCTGGAAACGCTCGGTACGCTGGATCAGCCTGGCGAATTCGATCTGGTTTTCATCGATGCCGACAAGGCCAACTACCCGGCCTATCTGGAGCACGCGCTGCGGTTGCTTCGGGGCGGTGGGCTGGCGGTGTTTGATAACACCCTGTGGAGCGGTCGGGTGCTGGAAAGCAATCCGCAGAGCGCAGACACCCGCGCGATCCAGGCGCTCAATCGAGCGTTGAAGGATGACGCGCGGGTAGATCTGTCGTTGTTGCCGCTGGGGGATGGGCTCACGCTCTGTCGTAAACGCTAACGATCGCAGCCGTTTATTGAGTCGCGGACACCCGCCACACCTTGTTTCCAACATCATCGGCCACCAGCAAGCCCCCCTGCTGATCAATCACCACACCCACCGGCCGGCCCATGGCTTTTTCTTCGTCGTTGAGAAAACCGGTGAGCACATCAATCGGTTGTCCCGTCGGCTTGCCTGCGCTAAATGGCACGAAAATCACTTTGTAACCGCTGTGCGGTTTGCGGTTCCATGAGCCGTGCTGGCCGATAAAGGCGCCTTCCTTGAATTGCGCCGGCAATGTGTTGCCTTCGGCGAACGTCAGCCCCAGCGACGCGGTGTGCGGGCCGACTGCGTAGTCCGGCGCGATCGCCTTGGCCACCAGATTCGGGTTTTGCGGTTCGACGCGTACGTCGACGTGCTGGCCGTAATAGCTGAACGGCCAGCCGTAAAACCCGCCGTCCTTCACTGAGGTAATGTAATCGGGCACCAGATCGCTGCCGATTTCATCCCGCTCGTTGACCGCCGTCCACAGTGCGCCGCTTTGCGGCTCCCACGCCATGCCGTTCGGATTGCGCAGGCCGGAGGCAAAAATCCGGTGATTACCGGTGGCGCGATCCACTTCCCAGATCGCCGCACGTCCTTGCTCCTGATCCATGCCGTTTTCGCCGACGTTGCTGTTCGAGCCTACCGTGACGTACAGCTTGCTGCCGTCCTGGCTGGCAATCACATTTTTGGTCCAATGGTGATTCAGTGTCCCGCCCGGCAGGTCGACGACTTTGATCGGTTGCGACTTGATGGCAGTGTCGCCGGTTTCGTAGTGAAAGCGCAGCAAGCGATCCGTGTCGGCCACGTACAGGTCGTTGCCCACCAGCGTCATGCCGAATGGCGAGTTGAGGTTTTCCAGGAACACCGTGCGGGTCTCAGCGATGCCGTCGTGATTGCTGTCGCGCAGCAGCGTGATGCGGTTCGGGCTCGGTACGCCTGCTCCGGCGCGGCTCATGACTTTCTTGGTGATCCAGCCCTTGATGCCTTTGGTGTCATCGGGCTTGGGCGGGGCGTTGGTTTCGGCGACCAGGACGTCGCCATTGGGCAGCACGTACAGCCAGCGTGGGTGATCGAGATTATCGGCAAATGCGCCGACTTGAGTGCCGCTGGCCGCCACGGGTTTTGCACCGTCCGGCCAGCCGATAGCCGGGGCTATGTTCATCGTCGGGAATAGCGTTTTGTTGGGTTCGGGCAACTTGGGTGACGGACCGGTGCCGTCGGAGACTTGCAGGCTGGAGGTTTCGCCGCAAGCGACGAGCCCTCCGGCGAGAGCGACAACGAATACGAGCTCGGATGTGCGCATTGCGGATCTTCCCTATGGATGCCTTGATTTAACCATAGAGAAGCCTGGCCGCTGGTTGGTTCAACCCTTCAGCCGCGAGCCTGCTTCAACAGCACGGCCATGCCGGGATAAGAATGGCCTGTCTGGTTATTGATCGGCGGCGGTTATTCATCTGTGCGCCCGGTCTTCAATTGACGCTCCACCCCCAACCCTCTAACCTTCGCGGCTTGTTTCAGGTGCTCTGTGGCTTGGGTCGACAGAGTGAAACAGGGAAGTCGGTGAGCGAGCGCTTCAGAAGTGAAGTGTCGCAATCCCGACGCTGCCCCCGCAACGGTAAATGGGTGAAAGGCTGCGCCTTGGCCACTGTGTCGACAGACATGGGAAGGCGCGCAGTCTGGCGCAAGCCGCTCATGAGTCCGGAGACCGGCCTGATCCATCCAAGCGGCATCACGGTGGGCGATGCCAGGCTTCTTGCCGTCTATTCTTGTGCCTGCCCGCCGTTATTCCAGCCTCAACGGAGAGCTCCCCCATGACTGATACCCCCGATCGTGACGAACGTCATCTGGCGCGCATGCTGCGCAAAAAAGCCGTGATCGACGAGCGCATTGCCAACTCGCCGAACGAGTGCGGCTTGCTGCTGGTGCTGAGCGGCAACGGCAAAGGCAAGAGCAGTTCGGCCTTCGGCATGCTCGCGCGATCCATGGGCCATGGCATGCAATGCGGCGTGGTGCAATTCATCAAAGGACGTCACAGCACCGGCGAAGAATTGTTTTTCCGACGCTTCCCCGAGCAGGTGCGTTTTCATGTGATGGGCGAGGGCTTCACTTGGGAAACCCAGGATCGTCAGCGTGATATCGCCGCCGCCGAAGCGGCCTGGGCCGTGTCGCAGGAACTGCTGCGTGATCCGTCCATCGGCCTGGTGGTGCTGGACGAATTGAACATCGCCCTCAAGCACGGTTATCTCGATCTGGATCAGGTGCTCAGCGATTTGCAGGCGCGTCCGCCGATGCAACACGTGGTGGTCACCGGTCGCGGCGCCAAGCCGGAAATGATCGAGCTGGCTGACACCGTCACCGAGATGGGCATGATCAAGCACGCCTTCCAGGCCGGAATCAAAGCGCAAAAAGGCGTGGAACTGTGAGTCGCACTGTATGAATAGCGCTCGCCAATGCCCGGCAGTATTGATTGCCGCGCCGGCCTCCGGTCAGGGCAAGACCACGGTCACCGCCGCACTGGCCCGTTTGCATCGCAACCAGGGGCGCAAGGTGCGCGTGTTCAAATGCGGCCCGGACTTTCTCGACCCGATGATTCTCGAGCGCGCCAGCGGTGCGCCGGTTTATCAATTGGATATGTGGATGGTCGGCGAGCAGGAAAGTCGTCGCCTGTTGTGGGAAGCCGCCGCTGAAGCCGATCTGATTCTGATCGAAGGGGTGATGGGGCTGTTTGACGGTACGCCGTCGAGTGCCGATCTGGCGCGCCACTTCGGTGTGCCGGTGCTCGCTGTCATCGATGGCACCGCCATGGCCCAGACCTTTGGTGCGCTGGCCCTCGGGCTGGCGCGTTATCAGCCGGACTTGCCGTTTGCCGGTGTCCTGGCCAATCGCGTCGGCACCCTGCGTCACGCGCAATTGCTTGAGGGCAGCCTGACCGAAGGCCTGCGCTGGTATGGCGCCTTGTCCCGGGAAACCGGAATCGAATTGCCGAGTCGGCACCTGGGGTTGGTACAGGCCAGCGAATTGAACGACCTCGATGTGCGCCTTGATGCGGCGGCCGATGCTTTGGCCAGCAGTTGCGAAGTCGCGTTGCCGCCAGCGGTGCAGTTCGCCGCCCCCGATGTGATCGCAGCCGAGCCGTTGCTGGCGGGTGTGCGCATTGCCGTGGCCCGTGATGAAGCGTTTGCCTTCACCTATGGCGCCAGTCTCGATGTGTTGCGGGCGATGGGCGCTGAGTTGCGGTTTTTCTCGCCGATCCGTGACGCGCAGTTACCGGAGGCCGACAGCTTGTATCTGCCAGGCGGTTATCCGGAGTTGCATCATGTGGTGCTGGCGCAAAACACCTCGATGCTGAACGCCATCCGCGCGCACCATGCCGCGGGTAAGCCGTTGCTGGCCGAATGTGGCGGCATGCTTTATCTGCTCGATTCGTTGACTGATGTCGAAGGCATCCGCGCCGAGCTGGTCGGTTTGCTGAGCGGTGACGCGGTGATGCAAAAGCGCCTGGCCGCGTTGGCCCTGCAGGCGGTTGAACTGCCGGAAGGCTCGCTGCGCGGGCATACCTATCATCACTCGCTGACGACCACCGAACTGACGCCGATTGCCCGGGGCTTGAGTCCTAATGGCGGGCGTGGAGCCGAAGCGGTTTATCGTGAGGGGCGAATGACGGCCTCTTATGTGCATTTTTATTTTCCGTCGAATCCACAGGCGATCGCCGCGCTTTTCGCACCCGACCTTGAAGCCGCCATCGCTGGCAAGCCTGCTCCTACAGTGAGCAGTGTGATACCTGAAGAAATGCAATCCCCTGTGGAAGCTGGCTTGCCAGCGATGAGGCCATGACAGACAACGCCTTCTCCGAAGCCGAACGCGCAGCCGTCTACCGAGCCATCGCCGAACGCCGCGACATGCGTCACTTCAGCGGCGGCACCGTCGAGCCCGAGTTGCTGCGACGCCTGCTCGAAGCCGCGCATCAGGCGCCCAGCGTTGGCCTGATGCAGCCATGGCGTTTCATCCGCATCAGCGATCGCGATTTGCGCGGCAAGATCCAGGCGCTGGTGGAAGACGAGCGCATCCGCACCGCCGAAGCCCTCGGCGAGCGCACCGACGAATTCATGCAGCTCAAGGTCGAAGGCATCAACGACTGTGCCGAGGTGCTGGTGGCTGCACTGATGGAGGATCGCGAGCGGCATATCTTCGGGCGTCGTACGCTGCCGGAAATGGACTTGGCGTCGTTGTCCTGCGCGATCCAGAACCTCTGGCTGGCGTCCCGTGCCGAAGGATTGGGCATGGGCTGGGTTTCATTGTTCGAACCGCAAGCGCTCGCGGACCTGTTGGGCTTGCCCGCGGGTGCCAAGCCATTGGCGATCCTGTGCCTGGGGCCGGTCAAGGCATTCTATCCGGCACCGATGCTGGTGCTCGAAGGTTGGGCGCAGGCGCGTCCGCTGAGTGAAATGTTGTATGAAAATTATTGGGGAGTGAGTCAATGAGTGTGGCGTTGTTGAGTGTCGCCGCGGTGGCGCTGGATGCGCTGCTGGGCGAACCCAAACGCTGGCATCCGCTGGTGGCGTTCGGCCGTTTTGCCGAGCGCATCGAGCAACGTTTCAACGGCGGTGGCCGTGGCTGGCGCAGTCATGGCGTCACTGCGTGGGTGATCGCCGTGTTACCGCTGACATTGTTGGCCACGGCATTTTCCTGGGCGCCTTATGTCGGCTGGATGGTCGAGATTCTCGCGCTGTATTGCGCCCTCGGCATGCGCAGCCTTGGTGAACACGTCGAGCCTGTGGCGAAAGCCCTGCGAAGCAATGATCTTGAAGAGGCACGCAAACGCGTGAGCTATCTGGTCAGCCGTAAAACCAGTGAGCTGGATGAAACCGAAGTCGCCCGTGCCGCCACCGAATCGGTACTGGAGAACGGCAGCGACGCGGTGTTCGCCGCCTTGTTCTGGTTTGCCGTGGCCGGTGCGCCAGGCGTGGTGCTCTATCGGTTGAGCAATACGCTGGATGCGATGTGGGGCTATCGCAACGAACGTTTCGAACGCTTTGGCTGGGCGGCGGCGAAGATCGACGACGTGCTCAATTACATTCCTGCGCGACTGGTGGCGTTGACCTACGCGCTGCTGGGCAAAACCCGCCTGGCCCTGAAATGCTGGCGCACCCAGGGCCGGACCTGGGACAGTCCGAATGCCGGTCCGGTGATGGCGGCGGGGGCGGGTGCGCTGGGCGTCGAATTGGGCGGGCCGGCGATTTATCACGGCGAACTGCATGAGCGTCCGCAACTGGGCGAAGGCGTGCCGGCGGATGCCGACGCCATCGACCGAGGCTGGCAATTGGTCCAGCGCGGGGTATGGTTATGGCTGCTGATTCTCTGCGTGGGGGCTGAATTTTATGCTTGAACACGGTGGCCGGTTGCGCAAGGCGGCGTTCGAATACGGCATCGAGGAAGCCGATTGGCTCGATCTGTCCAGTGGCCTCGCGCCCTGGCCGTTTCCTGTCCCTGAAATATCGTTGCGGGCGTGGGCGCGGTTGCCGGAAACCGACGACGGACTGGAACAGGCCGCTTGCGATTATTACGGCACCTTGCAGGCATTGCCGGTGGCCGGTTCGCAAATGGCCATCCAGTTGCTGCCGCGTTTGCGTCGGGCCGGCAAGGTCGGCGTGCTCTCGCCGTGCTACGCCGAACATGCCGAAGCCTGGCGGCGTAACGGTTACATCGTGCGTGAAGTGCTGGAGCAGGAAGTCGATTTCTTCGTCGACAGCCTCGACATACTGGTGGTGGTCAACCCGAACAATCCCACGGGTCTGAGCCTGACGCCCGGCCGATTGCTGGACTGGCACGCGCGTCTGGCGCAGCGCGGTGGCTGGTTGGTGGTGGACGAAGCGTTCATGGACAACACGCCACACTTGAGCCTTGCGCCATTCGCCCATCAAGTCGGTTTGATCGTGCTGCGTTCGTTCGGCAAATTTTTTGGCTTGGCCGGTGTGCGTTTGGGTTTTGTGCTGGCCGAGCGCAAGTTGCTCAAATTGCTCGCCGAGCAAGTGGGGCCGTGGGCGGTGAGTGGCCCGACCCGGGTGTTGGGCCAGGCGTGCCTGCGCGACACCGAAGGCCAAACGCAACAACGCATACGCGCCGAAGAGGCCA
Source organism: Pseudomonas sp. TNT2022 ID1044 (assembly GCF_028656895.1). Lineage (NCBI taxonomy): Bacteria > Pseudomonadati > Pseudomonadota > Gammaproteobacteria > Pseudomonadales > Pseudomonadaceae > Pseudomonas > Pseudomonas sp. TNT2022 ID1044. The sequence continues at coordinate 282,326 of NZ_JAMDHB010000007.1, forward strand.
GTGAGCGATTGGCGGCGCTGCTCGAACACCACGGCTTCAAACCGCAGGGTGGCTGCGCGCTGTTTCAGTGGCTGATCACGGATCGCGCCGAGGAGCTCCACGAGTTCATGGCCCGACGCGGCATTCTGCTGCGCCTGTTCAAACATAACAGCAGCCTGCGTTTCGGCTTGCCGGGCGATGAAGCCGATTGGGCGCGTCTCGATGCCGCATTCAATGCGTTAACCAAGGAACAGCCATGACCACGTTGATGGTGCAGGGCACCACCTCCGATGCCGGTAAAAGTACCCTGGTGACGGCGCTGTGCCGCTGGGTCACGCGTCAGGGTGTCGGCGTGGTGCCGTTCAAGCCGCAGAACATGGCGCTCAACAGTGCGGTGACGGCCGACGGAGGCGAAATCGGTCGCGCGCAAGCCGTGCAGGCTCAGGCGGCGTTCCTCGAGCCTCATACCGACATGAACCCGGTGCTGCTCAAGCCCAACAGCGATACGGGCGCTCAGGTGATCATCCATGGCCGTGCGGTCACGACGATGAATGCCGTGGCCTATCACGACTACAAAGCCATCGCGATGAAAGCGGTGCTGGTCTCGCACCAACGGTTGAGCGCGGCGTATCCGGTGGTGATGGTCGAAGGTGCGGGTTCGCCGGCGGAAATCAATCTGCGTGCCGGCGACATCGCCAACATGGGGTTCGCCGAAGCGGTGGATTGCCCGGTGCTGCTGATCGCCGACATCAACCGCGGCGGGGTTTTCGCGCATCTGGTGGGCACACTGGAGTTGCTGTCACCGAGCGAGCAGGCGCGGGTCAAAGGCTTCATCATCAACCGTTTTCGCGGCGACATTGCCCTGTTGCAACCCGGTCTCGACTGGCTTGAATCGCGCACCGGCAAACCGGTGATCGGGGTCCTGCCTTATGTGATGGACTTGCATCTGGAAGCCGAAGACGGCATCGATCAGCGCCAGACCGACAAGGCCGAGCAAGTCCTGAAAGTCGTGGTGCCGGTGCTGCCGCGCATCAGCAACCACACCGATTTCGATCCGCTGCGCCTGCATCCGCAAGTCGATCTGCAATTCATCGGCCCCGGCCAGGCGATTCCTCCCGCCGACCTGATCATCTTGCCCGGCTCGAAAAGTGTGCGCAGTGATCTCGCGTACCTGCGCGCCAACGGCTGGGAAACTGCAATCGCCCGGCATTTGCGCTATGGCGGAAAAGTGTTGGGTATCTGCGGCGGCCTGCAAATGCTCGGCGAGCAGGTGCACGACCCGTTGGGCCTGGAAGGTGCACCGGGCTCCAGCGCCGGACTGGGCTTGCTGGCATTTGAAACGCAGCTGGAACAGGACAAGCAACTGCGCAATGTGCGCGGTCGCCTGGCGCTGGAGAATGCTGAAGTCGTCGGCTATGAAATTCACGCTGGCGTGACCACCGGGCCGGCGCTGGAAAACGCCGCGGTGCAGCTCGATGATGGTCGGTGCGACGGTGCCCAGAGCGACGACGGGCAGATTTTCGGCACGTATTTGCATGGCCTGTTCGAGTCACCGGCGGCCTGCAGCGCGCTGTTGCGTTGGGCGGGTTTGCAGGCGGTGCAGGAGGTGGATTACCACGGGTTGCGCGAGCGCGATATCGAGCGGTTGGCGGATTTGGTGGAGAAGCATTTGGACACCCCGTTGCTGCGTGAGCTCTGCGGGATTTAGGCTGGCCTTGCCGGCCCTATCGCGAGCAAGCTCGCTCCCACAGGGTTCATGTCAATCCAGATCTCTGTGGGAGCCCAGGTGCTTCACCGAAGATGTTAAGGAATAAACCATGCTGCAACTGATCCTCGGCGGCGCCCGCTCCGGCAAAAGTCGTCTGGCCGAAAAACTGGCGACTGACAGTCAATTGTCGGTGACGTACATCGCCACCAGCCAACCACTGGACGGCGAAATGAACGAGCGGGTCGCCCATCACCGCGCCCGTCGCCCAGCCGAATGGGCGCTGATCGAAGAACCGCTCGAACTCGCCCGCGTCCTGCGTGAACATGCCCGCGTCGATCATTGCCTGCTGGTGGATTGCCTGACGCTGTGGCTGACCAACTTGTTGATGCTCGACGACGCCGAGCGCCTGGGCGCCGAACGGGATGCCTTGCTCGATTGCCTGGCATCGCTGCCGGGTGAAATCATTTTTGTCAGCAACGAGACCGGAATGGGTGTCGTGCCGCTGGGCGAATTGACTCGCCGTTATGTCGATGAAGCCGGTTGGCTGCATCAAGCTCTGGCCGAACGGTGTCAGCGCGTCGTCCTGACCGTTGCCGGCCTGCCCCTGTCTCTGAAAGGAACTGCGTTATGACCCCATCCTGGTGGCTGGCCCCGTGCAAACCGATCGACACTCAAGTGCTCGAACAGGCACAAGCCCGGCAACAGCAACTGACCAAGCCGGCCGGTTCTCTCGGTCAACTCGAGTCGGTAGCGGTGCAACTGGCCGGACTGCAAGGGCAGGTCAAGCCAAACCTGGATCAGGTCTGGATCGCGATTTTTGCCGGTGACCATGGCGTGGTCGCCGAAGGGGTGTCGGCGTTCCCCCAGGAAGTCACCGGGCAAATGCTGCATAACTTCGTCAACGGTGGAGCAGCGATCAGCGTGTTGGCGCGGCAGTTGGGCGCCTCCCTGGAAGTGGTCGATCTCGGCACCGTAACACCGTCATTGAACCTGCCGGGCGTGCGTCATCTGAACATCGGCCCGGGCACGGCGAACTTCGTCCAAGGCCCGGCGATGACTCAGGCCCAAGGCGAACTCGCTATGCAGGCCGGTCGCGACAGCGTGCTGCGAGCCATCGCGAGGGGTGCGCAATTGTTTATCGGTGGTGAGATGGGCATCGGCAACACCACCGCTGCCAGCGCTTTGGCCTGTGCCTTGCTCGAGTGCCCGGTGATGCACCTGACCGGGCCGGGCACCGGGTTGAACGCAGCGGGCGTCAGCCATAAGGCGCAGGTGATCGAGCGGGCGTTGGCGTTCCATGCGGCTCAGCGTGGCGATGCCTTGCAGACCCTGTTCAACCTCGGCGGTTTTGAAATGGCGGCGCTGGTCGGTGCTTATCTGGCCTGTGCGCAGGAAGGTGTCGCGGTGCTGGTAGACGGGTTCATTTGCAGCGTCGCGGCATTGGTCGCGGTGCGTTTGAATCCCGATTGCCGTCAGTGGCTGTTGTTTGGGCATCGCGGTGCCGAGCCGGGTCATCAGCATGTGCTGGAAACTCTGAACGCCGAACCGCTGCTCGACCTCGGGTTGCGTCTGGGCGAGGGCAGCGGTGCCGCGCTGGCGGTGCCGTTGTTGCGTCTGGCTTGTGATCTCCACGGGCAGATGGCGACCTTCGCTGAGGCTGCGGTGGCGGATCGCCCGGCATGACCTTGCACCTGGACCTGTTGCGCCACGGCGAAACCGAACTCGGTGGCGGTTTGCGTGGCAGCCTCGACGACGCGCTGACCGAAAAAGGTTGGCAGCAGATGCGCGAGGCGGTGCTGGCGCAGGGGCCTTGGGATCGGTTGGTGAGTTCGCCGTTGCAGCGATGTGCGCGGTTCGCGCATGAACTGGGTGGGCAATTGGGCGTTCCGGTCACGCTGGAAAAAGATCTGCAGGAACTTCATTTTGGTGCCTGGGAGGGGCAGAGCGCTGCCGAGTTGATGAAAACCGACGCCCAAGCCCTGGGTTTGTTTTGGGCTGATCCGTATTCGTTTACCCCGCCGGGAGGCGAGCCGGTGGCGGATTTTTCTCTGCGGGTGCGGACGGCCGTAGCGCGTTTGCAGTCGATCTGCGCTGGAGAGCGCGTGTTGCTGATCAGCCATGGCGGCGTCATGCGTTTGTTGCTGGCGCAGGCGCGGGGGATGCCCCGGGAGCAATTGCTAAACGTCGAAGTCGGCCATGGTGCGCTGTTCTCGCTGTCGGTTGACGCCGGCGGTGTGTTAAGGGAAGTGATCTGACCATGTTGCCGTTCTGGATCGCCCTGCAATTTCTGAGCAGCCTGCCGATTCGTTTGCCGGGCATGCCGGCGCCTCAGGAGTTGGGGCGCTCGCTGCTGTTCTATCCGTTGGCGGGATTGTTGTTCGGCGTCATTCTGTGGGCGTTGAACTGGCTGTTGCTGGGCGCGCCTGTGCTACTGCATGCCGCGCTGTTGCTGACGGTTTGGGTGTTGCTCAGTGGTGCGCTGCATCTTGATGGTTTGGCCGACAGTGCCGATGCCTGGCTCGGAGGCTTTGGTGATCGCGAGCGCACGCTGACGATCATGAAAGATCCGCGCAGCGGGCCGATTGCGGTCGTTACGCTGGTCCTGGTGCTGTTGCTCAAGTTCACTGCATTGCTGGCATTGATCGAGCAAGAGTACGCAGTCGCGTTGATCATTGTGCCGTTGATTGGGCGGGGAGCGTTGCTGGGGTTATTCCTGACCACGCCCTATGTGCGTGCCGGTGGTTTGGGGCAGGCATTGGCTGATCATCTGCCGCGTTCGGCGGGTAAGCAAGTGTTGGCGGTCAGCGCCCTGGCTTGTGTGTTGATCGCAGGCCTCGGTGGCGTATGGGCGCTGGTCCTGGCCGGGCTCGGGTTTGTGTGGCTGCGGCAAGTGATGCTGCGACGCATTGGCGGGACGACGGGCGATACGGCGGGGGCGTTGCTTGAATTGCTGGAGATGGCCGTTCTGGTGGGGTTGGCGTTGGTCTGAACGTTTTGAAACGATCGCAGCCTGCGGCAACTCCTGCAAGGGCAAGATCTTTTGTTGGCATTGCCGAAAGCTGCGATCTTTTGATTTTTCTGCGATCCTGTAACTTGATTTAACACACTCGCGGGTATATACACGCATCATGCTCGATTCCCAATGTTTATGTATCAACCTGCGTCGCGCCGCCCGTGGCGTCAGCAGGCATTACGACGGCGCTCTCGATGGCTTCGGGATCAACGTCGCGCAGTATTCTTTGCTGTGCAATCTGCAGCGGCTGGATCAACCGAGCATTTCCACCCTCGCTGAAGCGATGGGGCTCGACCGCAGTACCCTGGGTCGCAATTTGCGCGTGCTGGAGGGCGAAGGGCTGGTGATGCTGGTCGAGGGCGAGGACATGCGCAATCGCATCGTCAGGCTGACCGAGGCCGGCGCCGAGCGTCTGAAAGCGGCCTTGCCCGCGTGGGAAGCAGCCCAGCAGCGGTTGGTCGATCGCCTGGGCGCCGAAAAACGCGAAACGTTATTGAAGTTGCTGGACGAACTGGCTTGATGCCGGTTTGTTCGATCTTAAGCGGGTATATACCCGCGACCGGAGAACAAGAATGACATCGATGTGGCGTACATGCGGTTGGGTTTTGCTGGGGAGTGCGCTGATCCTTGCGTTGTCTCTGGGCGTGCGACATGGCTTCGGGCTGTTCCTGGCGCCGATGAGCGCCGAATTTGGCTGGGGGCGTGAAGTGTTTGCCTTTGCCATCGCCCTGCAGAACCTGATCTGGGGGCTGGCGCAGCCTTTCACCGGCGCTTTGGCCGACCGCTTTGGCGCAGCGAAAGTGGTGCTGATCGGGGGCGTGCTGTATGCCGTGGGCCTGGTGTTCATGGGGCTCTCGGATTCGGCGGTGACGTTGTCCTTGAGCGCGGGCCTGTTGATCGGTATCGGCCTGTCGGGCACGTCGTTTTCGGTGATCCTCGGCGTGGTCGGGCGGGCCGTGCCGCCGGAGAAACGCAGCATGGGCATGGGGATTGCCAGTGCCGCGGGTTCGTTCGGCCAGTTCGCCATGCTGCCCGGCACGCTCGGGTTGATTGGCTGGCTTGGCTGGTCGGCGGCATTGCTGGCCTTGGGCCTGTTGGTGGCGCTGATCGTGCCGCTGGTGAGTATGCTCAAGGACAAGCCGTTGCCGGTGCTCGGTCATGAACAAACCCTCTCGGAAGCACTGCGCGAGGCCTGCTCCCATTCGGGGTTCTGGCTGCTGGCGTTCGGTTTCTTTGTCTGCGGTTTTCAAGTGGTGTTCATCGGCGTGCATTTGCCGGCGTACCTGGTCGATCAGCATCTGCCGGCCACCGTCGGCACAACGGTGCTGGCGCTGATCGGCTTGTTCAACATCTTCGGCACCTACACCGCCGGCTGGCTCGGCGGGCGCATGTCCAAGCCGCGGTTGCTCACCGGGTTGTATTTGTTGCGGGCGGTGGTGATCGCGCTGTTCCTGTGGGCGCCGGTGACGACAACTACGGCGTACCTGTTCGGCATGGCGATGGGCTTCCTCTGGTTGTCGACGGTGCCATTGACCAATGGCACGGTCGCGACCTTGTTCGGCGTACGAAACCTGTCCATGCTCGGTGGGATTGTTTTCCTGTTTCACCAGCTGGGTTCGTTCCTGGGCGGCTGGTTGGGTGGGGTGGTTTACGACCGGACCGGGAGCTATGACTTGATTTGGCAGGTAGCAATTCTTTTGAGCCTGTTGGCTGCTGCTCTGAACTGGCCGGTGCGTGAACGGCCGGTTGCACGCCTGCAAACACAACTGAGCGCAACATGAGCAGTCTCTGGCCGCGTGTCGCTGTTTTTGTCGTATGCGCTGTGTTGCTCGCAGTGGCTTGGTGGGGCTGGCATCAGGGCGGCCTGGCGTTGATGCAGTTAGGCATGGGGGCTTGTTAGGGCGCTTGCTGCCGAGTCGGAGGGCGAGTAACTTCGTTGTCACACGATCACTCAAGGAAGCACCGATATGCTGATGCGCTGGCTGGCAGTTCCTGCGTTACTGGTAGCGTTTACCGGATTGGCTCAAGCGGCAGAGTGCCCGGCGTTGTTGCAGGGCTCCTTGCCCAAGCTGCGTGCCAATGAATCAATCGACCTGTGCCAGCGCTTCGCCGGCAAACCGCTGGTGGTGGTCAATACCGCGAGTTTCTGTGGCTTCGCACCCCAGTTCAAAGGCCTTGAAGCGCTCAATCAGCAGTACAAGGGTAAAGGGCTGGAGGTGATCGGTGTGCCGTCCAATGACTTCAAGCAGGAGTCCAAGGACGGTGCCGAAACCGCCAAGGTCTGCTACGTGAACTACGGCGTGACCTTCACCATGACCGAGCCACAGAAAGTCCGCGGCGACGGTGCAACGAACCTGTTCAAGGTGCTTGGCAAGCAGTCCAAAAACCCGCCGAAGTGGAATTTCTACAAATACGTGGTCGACCGTCAGGGCAAGGTAATCGCCAGCTTCTCCAGCCTGACCAAGCCTGATGATCCCGACTTCATCGAGGCGGTGGAAAAGGCCCTCGCTTCGCCACCCCTGGCCTCCGCCCCCTGATCGACACCCACTAAAAAGCCCCGCCTCTGTGCAAGAGGGCGGGGCTTTTTTTGATTCAGGCGGCGAGTGGTTCAGGCTCGCTGCGAATCATCAGAAGCGATAGGTCGCACCGATACCGAAACCGTTCGCCCAGTTTTCATACTTGGCGCTGTAGTTCTGGTTGCGCGGGGCACCGTTGCTGTTGTTGATCTTGACCGATTCTTCACGCAGGTACGAGTACGCGACGTCGATGGTCAGGTCGTCGGTCGGGCTCCAGCCGGCGCCCAGGCTGAAAATCTTGCGATCGCCAGTCGGGATGCGTGGGGAACGGTTTTCGTTGTTGGTAGGTGCCTGGTCCACCGAGAAACCGGTGCGCAGAACCCACTGCTTGTTCAGCTGATACGAAGCGCCGATGGCGTGCGCCCAGGTGTCGTGCCAGTTCTGCTCTTCGGTGATGGTACCGAATTGAGCGTTCAGAAGTGCGGGAACGCCGCTGTTCTCGACGCTGATTTCTTTCAGGCGGCTCCAGCGAGTCCAGGTGCTGCCTGCATAAAGAGTCCACTGGTCGTCCAACTGATGGGTAACCGAGAAGTCGACCGACTCAGGCGTGGTGATATCCAGCGAAGCATCGTACTTCTGGCTTGTTGGCTGACGCAGGGCAGCGAGGCCGGCGTAGTTGACCTTGGTGTCACCGTCGAGCTTGTACTTCACTTTCGAGTGGTAGGTCAGGCCAACGCGAGTGCTGTCGGTGGCTTGCACCAGGATACCGATGTTGTAACCCAGCGCAGTGTCGTCACCTTTGATCTTGACTTCGCCGTCCGGACCAAGCGGGTTTAGCGACAGGTTCGATTCCAGCTTGCCGTCGATACGGTTGATGGTCGGACCGAAACCGATCGACACCTTGTCGTTGAAGGCGTAGCTGACGGTTGGCTGCAGGGTGATGATTTGTACTTCGCTCTTGCTGCCGAAGTAACGGCCGGCAAAACCGTTTTCATAATCGGTTACCAGACCGAACGGTGCGTACACGCCGAAACCGACTGCCCACTGGTCATCGATAGGCTTGACGTAGTAGCCCATCGGCACGCCCATGAAAGGGACCATGTCACCTTTGTTGGTGCCGCCGTTCGGGCGGGAGCTGGCATCGCTGATGTCGGTGTGTGCGTCGATGAATGCAACACCGCCGGTGACTTGCTCGCGTTTAATGCGAGACATGCCGGCAGGGTTGCCTACAACTGTGGATGCGTCGTCGGCAGAGGAAGATCGCCCGGCAAAACCAGTACCCATCCCGCTGATGCTTTGTTCGTTCAGGGCAAAGCCACTTGCGAAAATCTGGGTGGATGCCATGGCAACGGCGAGGCTAATGGTGGTTTTGAGCATTACTTTTTTCATTATTAGAACTCCTGGTGATCACCGGGGCGAAAATTACCAACATTTTCGTCCCGGCGCTATAGGCTGTATGGCTTGATTTAGAGCGGTTTTGTAGGACAATCCGACCAGATTCGCAGCGTGTTGTGCGATCTTTGGATCCAGGAGTGATCAGCAGGCAACCTGATTCAGCGGTGATACACAGGTTTGCCAGGCGAAGGTGAAGTCTCTCAGGCGGCCTTGGGGCTGGAAGGTCTGGCGCCAGATTCTGGCCATGCCCAGCAGGTCGTCTGCTTCGGGGAGCGGGGTGTTCTGTTCTTCGACCAGCAGCCAGGCGATGGCTGTGGCGTAACGCAGGTTGACGGTCAATTCGACGTGCGGACCACTGAGAAAGGCGTGTTGGCTGGCCAGGCCGCGGACCAGGCTTGCGCGTTCGGGATCAAGCGCCAGGTAGTGGTCCCAGAGTGCCTGGTGGCGGGGTTCGGCGATACGGTAAAGGCCGTGGCCACGGCGGTCGTGCAGGGCGGAACCAAGGGCCGACTGGCTTGCGGCGATGCCCAGCAGCAGGGCTTCGGCAGTTGCGCTATGGCGTCCAAGGTAGATCAGCGTCGGACGGATGACATAACGGCACAGTTCGCTGGCAGCGATACCCATAGAACCCTCGAATCCATGAAATGGGCGGCGATGCCTGATGGGGCCTTGGCAGCGGTGGATCGACTCAGGCTCGCCGGAAGCGGATCAAGCCGCTTGAGTTGAAGTGTAGTGTCATATTCACTGCGTAAAGGCCTGTTTTTAAAATATTTTCGGCTTCCAGTTATAACCGTTATATCGGTTGGTACTTAACCGGTGTGAAGGCAATTCGAAATCTCAGGCAACAAAAAGCCCCGCGTTTTAAGCGGGGCTTTTGGTGTTTCAGCCTTTTTGGCGTCTCAGGCAACCAGTGCCTGACGGGTACGCTCGATCACGGCCTGCAGCGGTTCAGCGCTGGAGTACTGATCGGGGTACAGGCGTTCGCTGTGTCGGGCGATGCCGTGTTCGTTGACCAGGGTGAAGCTGAAGCAGCCTTTGCGAGCAGCCATGATCAGGCAGTTCATTGGCGCAAAAGCGTTGGTTAGGGTGCGGATGGCATCCTGTGCATGGATTTGAGTAGACATAGTCATGGTGTTCCTACAAGCGACACGGATAAGAACCGTGCAAAATTAAAACGTTCCAGTGACGACGACCACCGTTGGTCGAGCGAAGAACCTGACTGGAACAAAGCAGCCAGTTTGAAGCGCTGATAAATTGGCGCGCTTGGGCTGGCAGGTAGGTACTTAGGAGGGCAGGCAACACATCAAGGGCAAAGGTTCTGGGCCCGGGGTGAAGATCCTGATCAATTTGCAGGCTGGTTCGGTCAGAGTAAGTGAGCCTGGCAACACCCTTTGCTTTCGATTCAAAGGTTGTGTTGACGCAAGATTTACCTGGAAACCATCGAGGTGGTCGATCCCGCTTTTATCGGCAGAGGCTTCCGTTGGGAAGGCTATCCGGGGGGATTTGTTCGACCAGAATTGACTTTCAGCTTGGTACTAACGGCGGGGATACTAACGGATTGAATTGACAAAAGGAAGTGTGCTAGCGAAAAAGAATGTTCGCAGGCGTCTTGTGCGTCTGCAAAAGGCCGTTCTCAATGCGTCATGCGCCACGAAAGTGCTGCCAAGCGATCCGGATTCCGACCGGTGGTCATGACCATCCAGCGGGTAACAACCGGCCTGGACCGTGGGTTTGGCAGGGTTTATCCCCAGGTCGGATGACAAAATGCGCCGAAAAAGCGCATCGATATAACCATCCATGAGCTACTTGTGCACATTAGTTGCGCAGGCTGTCACGCTGCTGTCATGTGGCCTTAAAGCGCGGTGGGTGCCTGTAACCAAAATTTAAGTCAATGAAAAACATCGCTTTTTTTTACTGGTGAAAAAATCGTCAGTTTGACTGCAGGCCCCATTCCACAGGGCTTTGCGACGCTTCAGGGGCGGTTGTCCACTGAGTTATCCACAGCTTCTGTGGATTGTCCCGAGCGCTTGCTCTAGGACGGGCGTGCCGGGATTTTTTCGGCTTTACCTGTAAGAAAAAAAGAGTAGAGTGGCGCGCCTTCCGATCTGCCCACAGTGCTTTATGAAGTTTCGTACACCATCCGATTCCTCTTCCTCCAAAACATCCCCTGTTGCCCCACCAAAGCGTTTTTCGATGCGGGTGGCAGAGTGGTTGCTGGACAGCCCGCGACTGGGCGAAAACCCGAACGTGAAACACATCGCCGGACGTTTGCTCAAGCAACCGGCCCGTGAAGGCATCGTGGCCGCGCAAAGTCGCCTGGGCCAGTTGATGTGCCGTGAATGCGGGAATGCGCGCGATCGCCGGATCGGCCATGATTTGTTGCGTCAGGCCGCACGGGCAGGTGATCTGCGCGCGCAACAGGAACTGGGCCGGATCGAAGGCTGAGCTGTCCAAGACTTGACGCCTTGGTTAACCTTCAAACTTTAATTCGAAGGCAGGAATGGCTATGGCTATGGACTTGACCAGCGCGTTGCTCGGTCTGGCAGGCGCGGCATTGCCGCTGTTGGTATTGGCCTGGCAACTCCAGCGCCGGGCCAGCAACTCGCAGGCAGACGTCGCGTTACTGGAAGAGCGTCTGGCCATGGCCCAACTGGCGCAGGACGGCTTGAACGCCCAGCTTGAAACCTGCCGCGATGAAGTGGCTGATCTGGGACAGGCCAACGCCGCCAGGCAGGCTGAATTGGCCGCTGTGCGCCGTGAAGTCGAGTTGTTGCAGATCGAACGCGACGACGCCCGGGATGCATCCCATGCCTGGAACATCGAGCGCGCCGGCAAAGAGGCCGAGTTGCGGCGCCTGGACGCCCAGACGGCCTCGCTCAAGGCTGAACTGCGCGAACAACAGGATAGCCATCAGCAACGCCTGAACGACCTGCAAGGCTCGCGAGACGAGCTGCGCGCACAGTTCGCCGAGCTGGCGGGGAAAATCTTCGATGAGCGTGAGCAGCGTTTTGCCGAGACCAGCCAGCAGCGTCTGGGGCAATTGCTCGATCCGCTGAAGGAACGTATTCAATCGTTTGAAAAACGCGTCGAGGAAAGTTATCAGGCCGAAGCCCGTGAGCGTTTCTCCCTGGCCAAGGAACTGGAACGCCTGCAACAGCTGAATCTGCGCCTGAGTGACGAAGCCACCAACCTGACCCGTGCCTTGAAAGGGCAGAAAACCCAAGGCAACTGGGGTGAGTTGATTCTGGAGCGGGTGCTTGAGCATGCCGGGCTGGAGAAGGGGCGCGAGTATCAGACCCAGGTCAATCTCAAGGGGCCGGACGGCGAGCGATTCCAGCCCGACGTGATCATTTATTTACCCGGCGACAAGCAGGTGGTGGTCGACTCCAAAGTCAGTCTCACGGCTTACCAGCAATACGTGGCGGCCGAAGACGAAGGCATCAGGCAAATCGCCATCAAGCAACATGTGCTGTCACTGCGCAATCACGTCAAAGGCCTGTCCGGCAAGGACTACAAACGGCTCGACGGTTTGCACAGCCTGGATTTCGTGTTGCTGTTCGTTCCGATCGAAGCGGCATTTTCCGCCGCGTTGCAGGCTGAGCCGACGCTGTTTCAGGAGGCGTTCGATCGCAACATCGTGATCGTCAGCCCGACCACGTTGCTTGCGACGCTGCGGGTCATCGACAGCCTGTGGAAGCAGGAGCGGCAAAGCCAGAACGCCCGGGAAATCGCCGAGCGGGCAGGGTGGCTGTACGACAAGTTTGTGCTGTTTATCCAGGATCTGGACGAGGTCGGCAATCGACTGCAGCAACTGGATAAAGCCTACAGCTCGGCGCGGAACAAGCTGACCGAGGGCCGCGGTAACCTGGTCAGCCGTAGTGAACAGTTGAAGCTGCTGGGCGCGCGGGCAAGCAAGAGTCTGCCGGCGGATTTGCTTGAGCGGGCGATGACAGATGTCGATGGTTTGGTCGAGTTGCCGGAGTAGTCTTCCAACGCTCCCTCGCCACAAAAACATTCCTGCCTTGAGCGAATGACTACAACGGCAAATGCCGACTCAACAACGCCCGCAACGCCGCCGGCTTGACCGGTTTGGCCAGGTAATCCAATCCCGCCGCATGCACCTGGGCCATTGTCTCCGGTCGCCCATCGGCACTGATCACTACCCCCGGCACAGGCTCACCCAGGCGAGTGCGCAACCAGGCCATTAATTCGGTACCGGCTTCGCCGTCGTCCAGGTGGTAATCCACCAACGCCAATTGTGGTCGCACCCCCTCGCTGAGCAGGGTCATGCACTCTTCGCGATTGCGTGCTGTCCACACCTGACAGCCCCAACGCGTCAGCAAACTGTTCATGCCGATGAGAATGCTGTCTTCGTTGTCGACGCACAGCACCTGGGCGCCGCTGAGCAGCTTGCCATTGAGTTCGGCAACCTTGGCAGGCAGCGCCGTTTGCGCCGGGGCCAGCGGTACTCTGACGCTGAACACGCTGCCGCGCCCGGGCCACGAACGTACCATCAAGGTATGTCCCAGCACCCGGCATAGACCATCGGCAATCGCCAATCCCAGCCCAAGGCCTTTTTCCGCACGGGTTTGATGGCTGTCGAGACGTTTGAATTCTTCGAAAATCACCTGCTGCTTGTCCGCCGGAATCCCCGGTCCGCGGTCCCAGACTTCCAGGCATAGCTCGCCTTTGCGTCGACGAACGCCGAGCAACACCGGTCCTTTGCCGTAGCGAAAGGCGTTGGTGAGGAAATTCTGCAGGATACGGCGCAGCAGTTTGATGTCACTGTCGATACGCAGCTTGCTGCCCCGGACACGGAATTGCAGCCCTTGCTCGCGGGCCAGTGCCTTGAATTCGGCGCCGAGGGTGTCGAACAACTCACTGAGGGCGAATGGCTTGGACTCGGGATTGATCTTGCCGTTTTCCAGGCGGGAAATGTCCAGCAGATCACTGATCAGGTCTTCGGCGGAACGCAGTGAGCTATCAAGGTGCTGGATCAGTTTTTGCGCCTCGCCTGACAAGCCGTCGTCCTGATGAGTCAAGGCCGCGGAGAACAGGCGCGCAGCGTTCAGCGGTTGCATCAGGTCATGGCTGACCGCGGCGAGGAATCTGGTTTTCGACTGGTTGGCCGCTTCGGCGGTGCCCTTGGCTTCGGTCAGGGCGAGGTTGAGTTGCGACAGTTCATGGGTGCGTTCCGTCACGCGCTGTTCGAGGCTCTCGTTGGCTTCGGTCAATGCCTGCTCGGCCTCGCGGAACGGGGTAATGTCGGTGAAGCTCATGACAAAACCGCCGCCGGGCATCGGGTTGCCGATCAGTTCGATCACTCGCCCGTTAGGGAACAGCCGCTCCGACGTATGCGCCCGGCCCTGACGCATCCAGTGCAAGCGCCGGGCGACGTGTACTTCGGCTTCGCCGGGGCCGCACAGGCCACGCTCGGCGTTGTAGCGGATGATGTCGGCGATCGGTCTGCCAACGCTGATCAAGCCGTCGGGATAGTTGAACAGCTCCAGATAGCGCCGGTTCCAGGCCACCAGTTTCAGCGATTGGTCGACCACGCTGATGCCTTGGGTGATGTTCTCGATTGCCCCTTGCAGCAGCGCCCGGTTGAATTGCAGGACTTCCGAAGCTTCGTCGGCGATTCGCACGACGTCCTCCAGTTGCATCTCCCGGCCTTCGATGGCCGCTTTGACCACGGCCCGTGTCGACGAGGCGCCCAGCACACCGGCGAGCAAGCGTTCGGTGTGGGCGATCCATTCACCGTCGGCGTTCTGGTTCGGGTTGAAGCCTTTGCCCTGACGATAGGCAAAGCGGATGAAGCTCTGGCGGGCGCGTTCCTCACCGACAAAGCGAGCAGCCAATTGCAGCAGGTCGTCGATCTGCACCGCGAGCATCGAGCGCGCGTTGGGGCGGGCGCTGATTTCCTGGCCGATGAAGCGGCCAGCCTGCCAGTGCTCCGAGACCCGGGTGCGCGACAGCACCGAGACCCAGGCAAAGAGGGTGAAGTTGCCCGCGAGGGACAGCACCACGCCTTGGGTCAGCGGAGTGATCGGCAGGTTCAGCGGATTGCTGTGCAGCCAGGCCAGGCCCGGGAAACTGTTCAGGGACATGCCGAGGCTGTGGGCGGCGATCGGCAGAACCAGCGTGTAAAACCACAGGAATGTGCCAGCGGCGAGGCCGGCGAAGACGCCACGGCGGTTGGCTTGTTTCCAGTACAACGCGCCGAGCATCGCCGGTGCCAGTTGCGTGACGGCGGCGAACGCGATCTGGCCAATGGTTGCCAGGCTGGCGGTCGAGCCCAACAGGCGATAGCTGACATAGGCCAGCAGCAGGATGACCACGATGCTCACGCGACGCACCGAAAGCATCCACTGGCGGAACACTTCGAACGGGCGCTCGGCGTTGTTGCGCCGCAGCAACCATGGCAACAGCATGTCATTGGAGACCATGGTCGACAGCGCGACGCTGGCCACGATCACCATGCCGGTGGCCGCCGACGCACCGCCGATGAAAGCCAGCAAGGCGAGGGCAGGGTGGGCCTGGGCCAGCGGCAGGCTGATGACGAAGGAGTCCGGCAGCACCGAACTCGGTAGCAGCATCTGACCTGCCAGGGCGATCGGTACGACAAACAATGCGGCCAAAGCGAGATAGGCCGGAAACACCCACTTGGCCAGGCGCAGATCCTGCGGGTCGATGTTCTCGACCACGGTCACATGGAATTGTCGCGGCAGGCAGATAATCGCCATCATCGCCACGCCGGTCTGCACCACCATCGACGGCCAGTTGATGGTTTCTTTCCAGTATTGCTCAAGGCGCGGGGCGAGCATGGCCTGATTGAACAGGTCATCGAAACCGTCGTACAAACCGAAGGTCACGAACGCGCCGACCGCCAGAAAGGCAAATAGCTTCACCAGCGATTCAAAGGCAATTGCCAGCACCATGCCACGGTGGTGTTCCGTGGCATCAAGATTGCGCGTACCAAAGACAATGGTGAACAGCGCCAATACCAGCGATACGATCAGCGCCGTGTCCTGCGCGCTAACACCCATGGTATCGGCGCTGGCACCGATCAGCAGGTTCACGCCAAGCACGATGCCTTTCAGTTGCAAGGCGATGTAGGGCAGCACACCGACCAGGCAAATCAGCGCCACCACCACTGCCAGCGACTGCGATTTGCCGTAGCGAGCGGCAATGAAGTCGGCGATTGACGTGATGTTTTCCTGCTTGCTGATCATCACCATTTTCTGCAGGACCCACGGCGCCCCGATCAGCAGCAGGATCGGCCCGAGGTAGATCGGCAAGAATGACCACAGCTGTTCGGCCGCCTGGCCCACGGCACCGAAGAACGTCCAGCTGGTGCAGTAGACCGCCAGCGACAGGCTGTACACCCAGGCACGCACCCGCGGCGGCAATGGCGCGCTGCGACGGTCACCGTAAAAGGCGATGGCGAACATGATGGCCATATAGGCCAGGGCGACGGCGGCAATCAGCCCGCTGGACAGCGACATGGGAACTCCAGGCAACCAAAGACACCCGGGCCTCCCGCCCGGACAGACAGTCTCGCACGATGGCAGGGGTTAGTCAGTGTCGACCAAGGTCGTGGCGTGGTCGGGTGTCGCAGGGGAGAGGGCTGTCAGATCCCTTGTGTTTTTGCGGTCCTTTTCGCGAGCAGGCTCGCTCACACACGTGATGTCGGCTTACTACGTGCTCAGCTATCTGGCGTTCTGCCTGCCATCGTTGCTGGCCGGAAATCTCACCCACACCTTCGGTTTGGTCAGCACCACCGATGGTTATGGCGTGCTGATGATAGTGCTTTCTGTCGGGACGCTGGTGGCATCGCTGCGGCAGCGTCCCCAAGTGTGCAGCACCGGCGGTTGACCCCAAAAAAACGCAGGGCTTCCCGCGTTGAGGTAATCAGTAAAATAGATAACAGTTAGAGATATTACCCGTTATATCGATATTCGATCTGGCTCTATGATGAGTTCCACCTCACCAGAGGACAGGAGTTCATCATGACCTGCACCCACATCGCCAAACCCGGTATCAAGCCGTTTCGCCACCTGCAGCATCCCATGGAAGTCATTCGCCAATTCACCCCCAACTGGTTTGCCGCCACCATGGGCACCGGGGTACTGGCATTGGCGCTGGCACAACTGCCCGGTGCCAACCCTGCTTTGCACGCCATCGCCGAAGTCCTTTGGCTATTCAACATTCTGCTGTTTCTATTGTTCACCGGCCTGTATGCCGCGCGTTGGCTGTTGTTTTTCAGCGAGGCGCGACGGATTTTTGGGCATTCCACTGTTTCGATGTTCTTCGGCACGATTCCCATGGGGTTGGCGACCATCATCAACGGCTTCCTGCTGTTCGGTCTGCCGCGTTGGGGCGACGGTGTCATCGCGCTGGCCGAGGTGTTGTGGTGGCTGGATGTGGCGATGTCGCTGGCGTGTGGGGTGCTGATTCCCTACATGATGTTCACCCGCCAGGAACACAGCATCGACCAAATGACTGCCGTCTGGTTGCTGCCAGTCGTGGCGGCGGAGGTAGCGGCCGCCAGTGGTGGCTTGCTGGCGCCGCACCTGGCGGATGCCCATTCGCAACTAGTGGTTCTGGTGACCAGCTACGTGCTCTGGGCATTTTCCCTGCCGGTGGCGTTCAGCATCCTGACGATTCTGCTGCTGCGCATGGCCTTGCACAAATTGCCCCACGAAAACATGGCCGCTTCCAGCTGGCTGGCATTGGGGCCGATCGGCACCGGCGCGTTGGGGATGTTGCTGTTGGGGGCGGATGCTCCCGCGATCTTTGCTGCCAACGGTATGGCAGGGATTGGCGAGATTGCCGCCGGGTTCGGTCTGGTCGCAGGCATCACCTTGTGGGGCTTCGGCTTGTGGTGGATGTTGATGGCGGTTCTGATCACGCTGCGTTATCTGCGCGCTGGCATTCCTTTCAATCTTGGCTGGTGGGGCTTCACCTTTCCATTGGGTGTCTACGCTCTGGCAACGTTGAAACTGGCCAGCACCCTGCACCTGACATTTTTCAGTGTGTTCGGTTGTGCGCTGGTGGCGCTGTTGGCGGTGATGTGGCTGATCGTAGGCAAGCGCACTGTCCAGGGCGCTTGGAGAGGGGAGTTGTTTGTCTCACCCTGTATTGCAGGATTAAAGAAATAACCGGCAAAGTTTAGGTAATGTGTGGCCTGGATCGCCGATCGACATTCCAATCAGAGAACCCGGCCACTTTTACCCAACATCAGGGAAACATGGAAGATGAGTCACCCCTCACAGTTCACCTTGCTGCGCACACGGCGTTTCCTGCCGTTCTTCGTGACCCAATCCCTCGGGGCATTCAACGACAATATCTTCAAGCAGTCGTTGATCCTCGCCATCTTGTACAAATTGACCATCGACGGAGACCGCTCGATCTGGGTCAACCTGTGTGCGCTGTTGTTTATCCTGCCGTTTTTCCTGTTCTCGGCGCTGGCCGGGCAGTTTGGCGAAAAATTCGCCAAGGACGCGCTGATCCGTCTGATCAAGCTCGGCGAAATAGCCATCATGGCAGTCGGCGCGGTCGGCTTCATGTTCGATCACTTGGCACTGATGCTGGTGGCGCTGTTCGCCATGGGTACGCAATCGGCACTGTTCGGCCCGGTGAAGTATTCGATCCTGCCGCAAGCCCTGCACGAAGATGAATTGGTCGGTGGCAACGGTCTGGTGGAAATGGGCACGTTCCTGGCGATTCTCGCCGGGACCATCGGCGCCGGGATCATGATGTCGTCCGGTCATTACGCTCCCGTCGTGTCCACGGCGATTATCGGCATTGCCGTGCTCGGTTACCTGGCCAGTCGCAGCATACCCCGGGCCGCCGCATCGGCCCCGCAAATGCGTCTGAACTGGAACATCTTCAGCCAGTCCTGGGCCACATTGAAATTAGGCCTGGGGCAAACCCCGGCGGTGTCGCGGTCAATTGTCGGCAACTCGTGGTTCTGGTTTGTCGGGGCGATTTACCTGACGCAAATCCCTGCCTATGCCAAGGAGTGGATGCACGGTGACGAGACCGTTGTAACGCTGATTCTGACGGTGTTCTCGGTCGGCATCGCCGTCGGGTCCATGCTGTGTGAAAAGCTCTCCGGGCGCAAAGTTGAAATTGGCCTGGTGCCGTTCGGTTCGTTCGGCCTGACCGTGTTCGGCCTGCTGCTGTGGTGGCATTCCGGAGGGATTCCGGACAACGCTGCGGACCATGGCTGGATCGAAGTTCTCGGCTTCGGCCACACCTGGCTGGTACTGCTCGATATCCTCGGCCTCGGTGTTTTCGGTGGTTTCTACATCGTGCCGCTGTATGCGCTGATCCAGTCACGCACCGCCGAAAACGAGCGGGCGCGAGTGATTGCCGCCAACAACATTCTCAACGCGTTGTTCATGGTGGTGTCGGCGATCGTTTCGATCATCTTGTTGAGCCTGGCCAAACTGTCGATTCCGCAATTGTTCCTCGTGGTGTCGCTGCTCAACATCGGCGTCAACGCCTACATCTTCAAGATCGTTCCCGAGTTCACCATGCGTTTCATGATCTGGCTGCTCAGTCATTCCATGTACCGAGTGGAGCACCGCAACCTGCAGTTGATTCCCGATGAAGGCGCCGCGCTGCTGGTGTGCAACCACGTGTCGTTCGTCGATGCCTTGCTGATAGGCGGTGCGGTGCGTCGGCCGATTCGCTTTGTCATGTACTACAAGATCTACAACCTGCCGGTGTTGAACTTCATCTTCCGCACGGCGGGGACGATTCCGATTGCGGGGCGTCAGGAAGATATCCAGATCTACGAACAGGCCTTCACGCGTATCGCCCGGTATCTGAAGGAGGGTGAGTTGGTGTGCATCTTCCCCGAGGGCAAACTGACGGCGGATGGCGAGATCAACGAGTTCAAGGGGGGACTGACGCGGATTCTCGAAGAGACGCCCGTGCCGGTGATTCCGCTGGCCTTGCAGGGGTTGTGGGGGAGTTTCTTCAGCCGTGATCCGGGCAAGGGATTGTTTCGCCGGTTGTGGTCGCGGGTGACGTTGGTGGCGGGGCCGGCTGTTGAAGCGCCTGAGCCTGCGGAGTTGCAGCGGGTGGTGGGAGAATTGCGGGGCGCCGTCAGGTAGTGGGTGTCTGGGCCGGCCCAATCGCGGGCAAACCCGCGATTGGGTCAGTGACCTAAGCGCTGACTTTCAGGCCGACGAGCCCAGCAATAATCAACGCCACACTGGCCAGCCGAAACAGTGCCATCGACTCACCAAACAGAATGATCCCGGCAATCACCGTGCCTACAGCGCCTACACCTGTCCAGATCGCATAGGCCGTGCCCAACGGCAGTTCCTTCATGGCGAGGCCCAGCAAACCAAGGCTGATCGCCATGGCCGCAACGGTGAGGGCAGTGGGGAGTGGGCGGCTGAAACCGTCCGTGTACTTCAGGCCGACGGCCCAGCCGACTTCGAACAGGCCGGCGAAAAACAGAATGATCCAGGACATGAATGACCCTCATCGATTGACGGGGTCGTCCCCAGATTAATGACTCGATCGAGCCGCGAGGTCGTCCTCGCGTTGCGCAATATAGTGCCCAGCATTAATCCGGGGATCAAGTTACCGCATCATTCGGTGGCTTGCTGCCCCGCGACTTTCCGGTCTTCTTTCTCGCTCATGCGGCGGAAATACGTCGAGAGCAGCGCCCCGGAAATGTTGTGCCAGACGCTGAACAATGCACTCGGCACTGCCGCCAGCGGCGAGAAGTGCGCACTGGCCAGTGCGGCGCCCAACCCGGAGTTCTGCATGCCGACTTCCAGCGCCAGCGACTTGCGCTGGGCCAATGGCAATTTGAACATGCGGCCCGTGAAGTAGCCCAGCAGGTAACCGAAGCTGTTGTGCAACATGACCACCGCCATGATCAGCAAGCCGGATTCGGCGATTTTTGCCTGGCTGGCGGCGACGACCGCCGTGACGATAATCACGATGCTCACCACCGAAACCAGCGGTAACACGTCCACTGCGTGGCGAACCTTGTCGCCGAGCAGGCGCTGGGCAACAACGCCCAACACGATCGGCAGCAGCACCACTTGCAAGATCGACCAGAACAACTCCATGAACGATACCGGCAGCCAGGCCGACGCCAGCAGCCAGATCAGCGCCGGGGTCAGCAGCGGGGCGAGGAGGGTGGTGACGGCCGCGATGGCCACCGACAGCGCGAGATCGCCGCGTGCCAGCCAGGTCATCACGTTCGACGAAGTGCCGCTTGGGCAGCAGCCGACCAGAATCACGCCAACGGCGATTTCCGGCGGCAAATGGAACGCCTGGCAGAGCAACCACGCCACGCCGGGCATGATCACGAAATGCGCGACCACACCGAGGGCCACGCGCCATGGATGGCGTGCGACTTCAGCGAAGTCTTCAAGTTTGAGGGTCAGGCCCATGCCGAACATCACCAGCCCCAGCAAGGGCACGATGGCACCTTTAAGGCCAATGAACCATGCCGGTTGCACAAACGCCACGACAGCGAAAACCAGTACCCAGTAAGCGAAGGTGTTGCCGACAAAACGACTCAATGCAGCCAGTGCGCGCATGGCCTGATCCTTATTAATAAGTAACACCACAAAACATTGTGGGAGCTGGCTTGCCAGCGATAACGGTGTGTCAGACTCCATTTGAGCCCTCTGTAACACCGCTATCGCTGGCAAGCCAGCTCCCACAGGTGACCCTGTTCCGTCAATTTGAACAGGTTGGGTTTAGATGCCCTGCGGAGTCTCTTCCCCACCCAGTGCTTCAACCAGCGCTGGCAGGAAGTCGCCGAAGGTCAGCATCATCAGGGTGAAGCTGGCGTCCAGTTGGCCAAGGGCTTCGTCGCCGCCGTCCTGTTCTGCCTGGTCTTGCAGCAGGTCTTCAAACTTCAGGCGCTTGACCACCATCTTGTCGTCGAGCACGAAGGACAGCTTGTCCTGCCAGGCCAGCGAGAGTTGGGTCACCACTTTGCCGGTGCTCAGGTGCAGCTGGATTTCTTCGCTGGTCAGGTCCTGGCGCTTGCAACGCACAATACCGCCGTCTTCGTGGGTGTCGCGCAGTTCGCACTCGTCCAGCACAAAGAAGTCGTCCGCAGCTTTCTGGGTGGTAACCCACTCGGTCATGGTTGCCGTTGGCGACATTTTCACCGTCAGCGGACGCACCGGCAGGGTGCCGATCACTTCACGCAGGGTGGATAGCAGGTCTTCGGCACGTTTCGGGCTGGCCGAGTTGACGAGGATCAAGCCCTGTTTCGGCGCAATGGCGGCGAAGGTCGACGAGCGGCGAATGAAGGCGCGAGGCAAGAAGGCCTGGATGATTTCATCCTTGATCTGGTCGCGTTCCTTCTTATAGACCTTACGCATTTGCTCGGCTTCGATCTCTTCGACCTTTTCCTTCACCGCGTCACGCACGACGCTGCCTGGCAGGATACGTTCTTCCTTGCGCGCGCTGATCAGCAGGAAATCGCCGCTGACGTGTACCAGCGGCGCATCTTCGCCCTTGCCGAACGGTGCGACGAAACCGTAGGTGGTCAACTCCTGGCTTGCACATGGGCGCGCCAGTTTGGTGGCCAGTGCAGTTTCCAACGCCTCGGCATCAACAGGCAGATCTTGGGTCAGGCGATAGATAAGCAGGTTTTTGAACCACATGGGGTGAGTCTCTCCTTTATACAAAGGCGGGCATTATTGTCCTCCGTGTGCCATAGGCCAACCCTTCTCTAAGCCTTTGGAAGGCATCAGAAAATTAATTAAAAAAGTGCTTGCCAGAGGTAGGGTCGCTCCGTAGAATGCGCGCCACACCGAAGCGAAGGGTGATTAGCTCAGCTGGGAGAGCGTCTGCCTTACAAGCAGAATGTCGGCGGTTCGATCCCGTCATCACCCACCATTCGTTTCAAGTGTTACGCGCAGCGGTAGTTCAGTCGGTTAGAATACCGGCCTGTCACGCCGGGGGTCGCGGGTTCGAGTCCCGTCCGCTGCGCCATATTCGGTAACCTGGAACACTGAACGCCAGGTCACCACGGAAAAACCCGCTAAAGCGGGTTTTTTTCTGTCTCAAGTTTGTACCGTTTTACCCGCGGGATGTGTCGTTTCACCGGTTTTCGGATTTATTTGAAAAAACTTCAATTAAATCAACACTTTACGAAAACTTGTGGCATAATGCGCCCCGTAACGAAGCGAAGGGTGATTAGCTCAGCTGGGAGAGCGTCTGCCTTACAAGCAGAATGTCGGCGGTTCGATCCCGTCATCACCCACCATTCGTTTCAAGCGTTTCGCGCAGCGGTAGTTCAGTCGGTTAGAATACCGGCCTGTCACGCCGGGGGTCGCGGGTTCGAGTCCCGTCCGCTGCGCCATATTCGGTAATCTGGAACACTGAACGCCAGGTCACCACACAAAAAGCCCGCTTTATGCGGGCTTTTTGCTGTCTGGCGTTTGGCAAGCTGTCTGTCCGGGCACGCCTTACAGCCTTTGCCCAAGCCTGCTACGTCCCGCTGTTACGGGCGTGACGGTAATCGCTGATCGCCTCGTAAACCGCTTTGCGCAGGCGATTGATGCCACCAATCGGGCGATGCGCCTCCAAACCGAACCACGGATTGAACGACAGGTTGTCGCATTGCAGATTCAGCGCCGGCGTATCGAAATCCTGCGGCGGCAAAGTGATCCTCGCCACGGTCTCGAAGGGGGAGTCCTGCTCGCGCCACTCGATACTGGTGTCCTCGATCGGCATGTATTTGTTCGCATCCTGGCGCTGGATCTGCAGGACAAAACACGCCGGCACCCGGTCCGTGGATAATTGCTGGTTCAACGCGCTGCGCAGGAAGTTCGGCAGATCCTGATTCTGCTTGGGTAAGGCGTAGGCCGGGCAATTATCCGGATCCGGCATCACCCTAAACTTCGCATTGGCCTCACCGAATTTGTATGGCGATACAGAGAAATAGGTGGTTCGCGTCGGGCTTTCAGGCGGTGGCGACAAGGTTGCCAGCGCAATAAATAGATGGCGAACCTGCCAGGTTCGCGGATCCCAGCCCGGAAAAAATGCCCTGACTTTTTGCCCATCGGCTTGCGCCGCTACGTTCTGGCGATACTCGGCGACATCGCTGACAAAAAAGTTTGGATGGCTGAACATCACAAAATCCTGTTCAGGCTGCCCCTGACGATCAGCGAGCAACTGCGCACCCGGAACTTCAAGCAATTTGATCGCCATGCCTCGGGCGTCGCGAATGCTGTCGAACTGTGGATACGCATTGCCGTTGGACAGACGCATGGTGGCCTGCCAGACCTTGCCCGGTTCACTGAACACACCCTGACGCAGGTCCTGCGACAGTTGCGGCAATACCTGCACCTGGGCCTTGACACAGCCATGGGCCTTGGCGTGGGCGTCACGCAGATATCGGGTGCTTTCACGGTGTTGATCGACAATGCGCACCGCGGTCTGGATCACGTCCTGGGTCATCGCCGCTTCGCCGTCCGGAATCTGCTCCTGTGCGGAGACGGGGCCGCGGTGCTGCCAGGCGAACCATGCACCAGCCAGGGCCCAGACAAGCAGGCCGGAAACCAGCACAACGAGCAGGGTTTTGCCGAGCAGACGGCCCAGCCGCAACCACAGACGGGCAAGCAAGGGCAGTTCCTTTTTGAAAGTGGTCATGATCATGGCAGTTGTGCCTCCAGCGGGCCGCCCAATACTTTCAAATACTCCAGCAGCGCCCAGCGCTCTTCGGGCAACAGAAGCCGGCCGATGACACCTCGGCCGCGCTCACCTGCGCGGAATTCATGGCCGCTGTTGTGGTTGCCGGTGATGCGGGTATCGAACAGGAACCCATTGGTGAAGGCTTCGGTGCGATAGCCCAAATGCCGGGGGTCGTATTCGAAGGTGCCTTTATAGAAGGTTGTCGCGCGTTCATCCTGAGGCGACAGCAACTGATAAAGGCTGGGCACAGAGCCGTTGTGCAGAAACGGTGCCGTCGCCCATACCCCATCCAGTGGACGGGCCTTGTAGGCGATTTTTTCGCGAACACCAATGGGCAGGCCGAAGCCATCGAGCCGAGGCTTCTCCTGTGGCGTCACACCGGCCTCGCGGTACGCGCGCCTCTCGACGAACGCGGTGATGTAGGCCAGGCCCTTGGCCACCGAAAGCTGACTCAGGTCCAGCGGTTCCTTGGGAGTGGGGTGCAACCTCACGTCCATCTGCTCGAGTTCTGCGAGATTCCATTGCAGGGCGGTCACGTCGAATCGGTGGTTGGCGATGTTGTTGGCTGCGCCCGGATCCGTGCCGATGACGTCCACGGGCAGCATGGGCAGGTGTTGCACCCAGCGCTCACCTTCCTGAGTCTTGCGCGGGACGTGGCAGCCGGCGCAGTTTTCGGCAAACAGTGCGCGGCCCTTGGCTGCCAACGGTTTGTCGACAACGCCAAGCAGCGCTTCTGGCCAGGCGGGTGGTTTCAGCCGTTGCAGGGTTTCTTCGATCGCATGCAAATCGCGCACGCGGACACTGGAGGCGTAGCGCTCATCTCCTTGCAGTGGCTGGCCGTTGGCATCGAAGAAATTCAATGTTGCGCCGACGCCCAGCGCTTCGCCGATATTGCGCGCCATTGGCTGTTGCGCCGAGCCGTTCCATTGCACCCAGTCGAACGTCCACATGTCCCACAGCTGTGGGTAATCCACGGGAGCGTTGGCGACGCGATAGTTGGCGGGGGAAATGGCGTCGCCGAAGGTTGCATTGGCAATTCGGCCAAACGCATCGGCGCGTCCAGGGCCTTCCTCGGTGGGGTAGAGGCCGCGATGCGTGTCATTCCAGGCGACTTTGAGGAACGTGTTGAGCGAACCTTTGAAGTCTTTGCGCAGTTGTTCGTGACCTGCGTCGTAATTTTCCCCCAGCACCAGGCGGGCAAACCGCTCGAACTTCCATGGGTTGTAGTAAGTGGA
Organism: Pseudomonas sp. TNT2022 ID1044; assembly: GCF_028656895.1. Taxonomy (NCBI): domain Bacteria; kingdom Pseudomonadati; phylum Pseudomonadota; class Gammaproteobacteria; order Pseudomonadales; family Pseudomonadaceae; genus Pseudomonas; species Pseudomonas sp. TNT2022 ID1044. The sequence goes on from NZ_JAMDHB010000007.1 coordinate 307,868, forward strand.
CGTCAAGCTGGCGACCAATGCCTGTCCGAAACTGCCGCCACGCAATGTAGGAACGCTGGATGGCAATACATGTTGCGCTGCGCCGCCATCAATACGCACCGACTGGCCGTTGAACCGCAATTCGCCGGTGTGGCAAGCGGCGCAAGTTATGTCCAGATATTGCGCCGGGCTTCCGGGATTTCGGTGCCGGGCGAAGCCCACGGGCAGGTTGCCGGGATTGTTTGGCGTGGCTTTTTGCCCAGGATCAATCAGGAAACCGAAGCGAGCCAGGTACTCGGGTGAGGCGAAACGCTGTTGCGAGAACGGCAGTTCGAGGGCCTGAAACCACTCGTAGCGCAGGCCTTTGACTTGCGTGCCTTGGGGGGTGAAGTAATAGGTTTGTCGGTCTTCTTCAGTCCACTGGTTCAGGTAATGCACCTGCTGCGGCGGCGTATAGAAGGGCAGTTTCGGGTTGGCGACGTAGTACAGGACCACAGTCAGGCCAGCCGCCAACAGAAGAATGACCACAACCAGCAAGCGGAAGAAGAGGCGCAAGATGAACATCCTTGTCGATTTTTCTTCCGTTATGCCTCAGTGGCCAATTAGCAGCAAGAGGCCATTACGCCAGATGTTGTGAGGGCAAAACTGCCTCTGCAAGATCAATCTGACAGAAGTTTCATCATCCTCATTTGCGAAAGCGTTTAAACACCTGAACTTATTGCAAATCTCTGGCTCTCATGCCGGTAGCCATTGGTCGTGGCGGCCTGATAAGCTCGCGGCTTTACTCGATTGCCCTTTCGGCGCATGAACAAGGAAATAGCATGAAACAGCATCGGTTGGCGGCGGCGGTTGCCCTGGTTAGCCTGGTACTTGCGGGTTGCGACTCGCAGACCAGCGTAGAGCTGAAAACCCCGGCGCAAAAAGCTTCCTACGGCATTGGCCTGAACATGGGCAAGAGCCTGGCTCAGGAAGGCATGGATGACCTGGATTCCAAAGCCGTAGCCCAAGGCATCGAAGATGCCGTCGGCAAAAAAGAACAGAAGCTCAAAGACGAAGAATTGGTTGAAGCGTTCGCCGCACTGCAAAAGCGTGCCGAAGAACGTATGGCCAAGATGAGCGAAGAGTCGGCAGCTGCCGGCAAGAAATTCCTCGAAGAAAACGCCAAGAAAGCTGGCGTCGTGACCACCGCTTCGGGCTTGCAGTATGAAGTGGAAAAGAAAGCTGACGGCGCTCAGCCGAAGCCGACTGACGTAGTGACCGTTCACTACACCGGCAAGCTGACCAATGGCACCGTATTCGACAGCTCCGTCGAGCGCGGCAGCCCGATTGATCTGCCGGTCAGCGGTGTGATCCCGGGTTGGGTCGAAGGCCTGCAACTGATGCACGTTGGCGAGAAGTACAAGTTGTACATTCCTAGCGAACTGGCTTACGGCGCTCAGAGCCCAAGTCCAGCCATCCCGGCCAACTCGGTGCTGGTATTCGACCTGGAACTGCTGGCCATCAAGGATCCGACAAAAGAAGACGCAGCCAAGTAATTCGGCGCCTGTAGCAAAAACAACGCCTCGCTCATGCGGGGCGTTGTCGCATCTGGCATCTGGCGTGGGTCAACAAAGCGAACAGATGCTGTAGGCTGGAGTCATAGGCAATGTAGGACCGGTGCTAACCGTGCCGGACCTTCAAGTCAATGAAATATTGGGTTTTTTTTGATGAGTAAAAAACGCCCGATCTAAGCGCAGCCCTTGTGTTACGGGGCTTTCAGCCGTGAAAAGCAGGTCTGTTCACAAGGTTATCCACAATTTGTGTGGATAACATTTGCGTGGGAGGAATGATGAAAGCACCCTGGAATTTCGCTCGATTCTTGCCACTGGCCGGACGCCTGATCGCACGTGGGCGTTTGCCGACCTTGTTGTTCGCAGTGGCCAGCAAAGGTGCCAGCCAGGGCAACCGGTTGGGCAAACTCAAAGACGATCTGCGCCTGTTGCAGGCTCTATGCCTGGCGTACTGGCGCGGCGAATATCGGGCCATCAGCCCCAAAGCGTTGATTTCCGTAGTGGCAGGCTTGATGTACTTCCTCAGTCCGGTGGATGCAATCCCGGATTTCCTGCCGCTGTTCGGCATGATCGATGACATCGCCGTACTCGCCTGGCTGATGAAAGTCCTCGACGATGAACTCAACGCGTTCCGTGCGTGGCGTAAACGTCAGGTGCCGGAGAAGCTTGCTGTGGTCGAGCGACTGCCGGATACACCGGAGCAATTACAACTTCAGGGACCGAAAAAAAGATGAGCCGATCCGGTCTGATCCTCAGATAGATACCCCCCGCGACCTTAGCCGCTGTTAGGATTACACTTCTAGGGAAAAGTGCCGACTCGCTAAGTGTTGTTGTCCTACGGGGTAGTCATGGATATTCAGATAATTACACGCGAAGGCGAGCCCGAATATGCGGTTCTGCCGTGGGCTCAGTATCAGGCTCTACTGAAAGCAGCAGGCCTCAACGAAACACCGTCGCGCCCGGCTCCAGCGCCGTTGGCGACGACCCAGGACCCGATTCTTCCAGGTCTTGATCAACTACGCAGTTTGCGCGAAGGGAAGGGCATCGCCATTGAGGCGTTGGCCCGCACGGTAGGCATCAGCCCGTCTTATCTGGCCATGATCGAAAGTGGCGAGCGTCTGCCTGACGCCGCGATTCGTCGCAGCCTGGCCTGGGAATTGACGGTGCCCGGATGGAGGGATGAATCGTGAGCGTACGCATCAGTCGTCAACACTGGGACGGATTGCTGGGCGAACTGGATCAGGCGCGCCGGCAGCGCCATCTTCTGACTTATCGGGCATTGTTGGAACGTTTGCAGTTGCCGACGCCTGCCATGCAAACCCTGACCGCGGCGCTTGAACACCTGGCCGCGCTGGATGCCAAGGCCGAGCAGCCGCTGCGCAGTTCGCTGGTGATCAGCCAGGGCGCCAGCCGCCTGCCACGCACCGGGTTCTTTGAATGTGTCGAGCGACTGGGGCGCTTCTCCGGGCCATCCGATGGCGTTGCTGCGGCATCGTGGCACGCCTCGGAAGTGGTGCGCGTTTTCGAATACGAATACCCGGAATCGGCGGAAGCCTGAGTGTTTCTTCGACTCAAGGCGTGGGCCGGTTACTGGCTGGCGCGAAGGCTGTTTCACTGGTCATGGTTCGTGCGTCAACCGCGTGGCTGGAAGTGGCTTGAAGGCCAGTTTGCCCGCATGGCGAACCTGGGCGATGTCGGCGCCCAGAGCTTCTATGGCCACATTCTGACCTTCCGTGGCGTCGGTCTGGGGGCTCGCGAGGAAGGCGTGCGTCTGCTGCGTCTGGCGGCATTGGCCGGGGACGGCAAGGCGGCCTATCAAGTGGGTGTGCTCAGTCTCGCCGGAACGCCGAGTCAAGCGCCCGATCCGGAAGAAGCCGCGCGGTTCTGGGCAATTGCCGCGAAGGCCGGGCATCCGCTGGCACAGATCAAACTGCAAGCGCTGGCTTCCCGCGATGACGCGCAATAGATAGCGACTTTTCTGACAAAACAACGTGGCGTAGGGGTTGATCCCTACGCCGCGTTTTCGTTTTAGCGAATCGCCCTACAGCAACCTCATCCTTCCCTGACTTCTTTCCCCGCTTAACCCACGCAAAGTCCATCGCGCCCAATTTCCTGCGCGAAGGATTGCTTATGTTCGACCCGGTTTTTTATGTGGCTCCTGATGTTTCGGTGGGCTGATGGATCACATCGCCCGCATTGAACTCGAGCTCGACAGCTTCCCGGACACCCTGACGCTCTACCGTCAGCAGCTGGCACGCTGGTTTGCCGAGACCGCCGACAAGGTCAGCCACGCCACCGACTTGCCATCGCTGATGGGCATGGAGCGGGTGATCAAACTGGGTAACACCAGCACCGTAGTCAGCAGCGCTGATGACGACTTTTTTTCTTCGGTTGCGCAGTGTCCGCAGGGCGGGATTCTGCACATCGAGAGCAAGTTCGAGTCGGTCCATGACATTCCGCTGGGGAATATTCAGGTCGATGTGATCGCCGTTGATGGCGGTGAAACGAAGACGCTCACGCTGGATGAAAACGGCCGAGGCCAGTTCAAGGGCGAGGCCGGCAAGTTCTACCGCGTGCGAGTGCAGAGCGAGGTCACGCCGCAGCAGGTTGATGAGCTGTTTCAATCCTACGACGGGCTGACGCAGACGCTGGAGCAGTGGCTGCGCAGCGAGTGGCAAAGGTTCAAGCCGCAGTGGTCGCAACAGTCGGCCTCGGCGTCATTGGCAGCCGTGGGCAATGGCATGTTGGCCGGGAGCTGGGCGGCAATCGAGGCTGTTTGGGATGGCCTCGGCGAGCTGAGCGACATTCTGAAAGATCCCCGGGCTTACGCCGACAAACTCGGCGCCAGCGCAGGCGAGTTGGCGGCGCTGGCCGACAGCGCCCCCGACCTGATCGAAAAGGCCATGTTGCTGGCCAGCGATGAAGCGGCGTTGTGCCTGTTGTTGCGTACCGCGACGTTGTGGCTCGAGGCGTTGCCGCCGACCTACATCGCAGGCTCCTCGGCGGAGGCCATTTTCAGGGTTGTGGTCGGCGTGGTCATCGACCTGCTGATCGGCATCGTGCTGAGCATGGTGGGCGTCGGTATCGCATGGCTGAGTGTGCGCCTGATGAAGTACGGCGCGCAGTTGTGTCAGGCCGTCATGGGCTTTGTGAAGGCGATGGTCGCGATCATCAACACCTTCATGGGGCATGTCGATCGCTACAAAAAAGTGGCTGCGCGGGGGGTCGCGGCGAGCTTGAAAAAAGGCCGGATGGAGTTGCGCTGGAAGGGCCGTAACAACACCTCGCTGAAAAAACACGAGCCTTTCGATGACGCCCCGGCCCAAGCAAAAAAACCCAACGGCGACAGCGCCGATTCCGCCGAGCGCACCGCCACCCACGGCTGCCCGGTGTCGCTGGTCACCGGCGAAGAACTGCTGACCCTGACCGACGGGGTTCTGGATGGTGTGCTGCCGTTCGACTTCACCCGCTTGTACCGCACCAGTGCCGTCGAACTCGACAGCGGCCTCGGCTTTGGCTGGAGCCATTCGCTGGCGCAGCGCCTGGAAATCGATGGCGAATCCGTGGTGTGGATCGACGCGGAAAACCGGCGCACGCCGTTTCCGTTGCCGAGCCTGGCGCGGCCGGCGATCCACAACAGCCTGTCGCGGGCGGCGATTTATCTGGGGGATGAGCCGGACGAACTGATCGTCGCGTTGGCGGGTGAGGCGGCGCGGTTTTATCACTTTCGTCTTGGGGCGTTGAGCGCGATCAGCGATGCCTATAGCAACCGTCTGACCGTGCAGCGCGATTTTTCCGGGGGCATTCAGCGGCTGGACAACGGCGCTGGGCGTTGCCTGTGGTTGCGTTATGACCGTGGTCATTTAGTCGCCGTCGACTACCAGCGCTTGCATTCGGCTGACAGCCAGGAACCAGGCTGGCGCACCGAGCAGACGCTGGTCAGCTATCGCTACGACGCCCGCTGGCGGCTGATTGAAGCGAGTAATGCGGCGGGTGAAAGCGAGCGTTACGACTACGACGAACAGCACGTCATTTTGCAGCGGCAACTGGCCGGGGGTGCGAGTTTTTATTGGGAGTGGGAACGCAGCGGCAAAGCGGTGCGCTGTGCCCGGCATTGGGCCTCGTTTGCGCAGATGGACACCCGTTACACCTGGGACGACGACGGTGGTGTGCAGCTCAAACACGCCGACGGCAGCGAGGAAACCTACGTTCACGACGACCGCGCGCGGCTGGTGCGGCGGGTCGCGGCCGACGGCGGTGAACAGCGCAAAACCTATGACGATCAGGGCCGCTTGGTCGCCGAGCAGGACGCCCTCGGCGCCGTCACTGAATACCGCTACGACGAGCTCGGACGGCTGACCGCGCTGATTCCGCCGGAAGCG
>NZ_JAMDHB010000008.1:0-192500 GCF_028656895.1 Pseudomonas sp. TNT2022 ID1044
TCAGCTCCTGCAACCGCCCTGTTTCATACTGAGCGAGTGCCTCAGGATTCTTCTTGGTAGTAACTACACCAAAAACCTTATGAGTGCCAATATTCCCCTGTGTTAACCCACCAAAACTGCCGTAATGATGACCGTTTCTTGGTTCTCTCAAGGTAATCAAGTCCTCCCTTTTGCAGCAACTAAACTTTAAGAGATACAGAAAATTCTGGCCCGAGCTCTTCTCTCAAGCTTGCAACCAATCGCTCACCTTCTAATTTGAACTCATACTCTAACTCATCATTCCTAAACCCAGAGTTTGGCGGATAGTCAACATCTAGTGTCTCATCATAAATGGCTGCCCATTTTAACAAACGATCTTGAAGCTCTTTCGAGATCGGAAGCTCATAAGGAGCCATGTCCCCATACTCACCCGGGGACATATTCCAGATCGGATAACACTGATAATCCGCCATTAATTTTATGAATTTCACTTAACGCCCCCCTTGGATTGGCACCGACTACGAAGCCATTATCACCGACAGTCACAGCTATTCGCTGCATCTGGCCGTTGATATTTAACTCATATATCGGGCGCCCAACTCCAGAGCCTTGATAACCGACCAGCTTACCCTCAGAAACCGCCCTCATCACTACTCTCGGAATTTGAGCTTCCGACACTCCCATCCGGGCGAATTGGCTACCATGCTCTTCAATGATGTGCTGCAATCCAGCTTTTGAGTTGCCGGTCTCTAGAAATACAATTTTTCCGCTTGAGCTGCGAGCCGTTGCGATGACGTTTTCAGGGGTAAATTTCACACCACTAGCAGTTAACTGATCAAGCAATGATGTGTTAAACGTGCCTTTTTCAAACCATGAACCTGCCTTTCCTAATATAGCGGCTATCCCTACGCCCGACAGCTCACCAGCCATAAACTGGCCCCAAGCCTTGACGAATTCAGTCGCTGGCTGGACGCCCTCAAACCCTTCACCTCGCGCGAGTGCTCGTGCGAGCTGATCAACCTCCTCAGCGGTCCCTCCATGGCTTTGCACGTACTCCACGGCGGTAGTGGCCGCTTGTGCATACTCGGTTAAACCCGGAGGCATGTGATTGCCGAAATTATATTCAGTACCATTCTGCGCCACCCATGCCCCGGTTTTCAGGCTGTTTTCGTCCGCGCCGCTTTGTGTGGAAGCGGCAAGCAGACCAACCAACTGCGAGCTCATGCTCAGTAGGTTTGGATTACCCTGAACCAGTCTATCGAGGTCCGCTACTACCGCCTCATTAGCCCCAGCTGCTAGCGCTCCAGTTTTGAAGTCGCCACCGCTGACTTGGGCCAATAGTCCACCGACCACGGCATGAACCATGATTTTTTGCAGGCTGCCATCAGCAGCCGAAAGGTAATCACCCACCGCATTAAAACTGGCGGCCGCCAATGTATTGAATAGGGTGCTCTGCAAGGCATCGCCCAAATCACCGCCTTGGCCCATGATCTTGCTCATGGCCAACGAGGTACCGTTTTGCAGACCTTGGTTGGCCGCAAACTGACCGATACCTTCCCAGGTACTGAGATTGGTGGTGATTTTGCCGGTGACAGGGTTAGTGGTGGTGCCGGTCCAGTCATTGAAGTAGCCAGCGGTCATGCCCGCCGTGACGCCCGAAATGGCATCTAATTCATCTGCCAGAATTATCCTTACGTGGTTTGATCCGTGCAGTGGCTTCAGCCACCAAGGGATCATCCGGCCAATAATGTTTCGGATACCGGCCCTTCAAATCCTTCTTCACCTCGGCGTAGGTGCTGCGCCAGAAGTTCGCCAGATCCTGCGTCACCTGCACCGGTCGCCGCGCCGGGGATAACAGATGCAGCTTGACCACTTGCCGGCCACCGGCGATGCGCGGGGTTTCGGCCAGGCCGAACAGCTCCTGCAAGCGCACCGCGAGAATCGGTGGTTGCTCGCTGTAGTCCAGACGAATCGATGAGCCCGACGGCACGCTCAAGTGATGCGGCGCCTGCTCATCGAGCCGTTGCGGCAGCGGCCAAGGCAGCAGGTTGTGGACGATGCTCGACAGGTCGAGGTTGGCGAAGTGGCTAAGCCGCGAGACCTTGCCCAGATAGGGCATCAGCCAGTGTTCGAGTCCCTTGAGCAACGCCGCGTCGCTGACGTCCGGCCATTCGCTTTCGCCCTTGCCGGCCAGATCCAGCTGACGCAACAACGCCACCCGCGCCTGCCACTGACGCAGCTCCGGCGTCCACGGCAACAGCTCCAGGCCTTTGCGCCGCACCAGGTTGACCAACGCCTGACTGCGGGCGGTTTCGTCGAGGCCGGTCAGCGGCTCGCGGCTGAGGATCAGCTCGCCGACCTTGCGCTGGCGTTCGGCGCGCAACACGCCTTCGCGTTCGTCCCAATCCAGTTGGTCGACAACGCGCACCTGTTCGGCCAGCACTGAATCGAACAGCGCCGGATCGAAATCCGCCGCCAGATAAATTCGCTCTTCACGCTGCCCCTGACGACTGCCGAGGTCGGCGATCACCAGCCACGGCTGTTTCATCAAACTGTCCGCCTCAGCGAACAACGCGGCTCGGCCGTTGGCCAAACGATACTCGGCACCACCGGCACGACGCTGCTGGGCGACGCGGTCGGGATAGGCCAGCGCCAGCAGCGCGCCGAGCCAGCGCGGATGATCGGGGTCGCTGACCGGCTCCGACGCCTTGCCCCGCAGATAACCGCGATACTGCCGCGCCAGCTGTCGCGCTCGCTGCACGCCACCCTGAGCACCGCGTGCGGCGCGCTCTTCGCCAGACAAAAGCACCAATCGGCTGTGCAGATCCGCGCCAGCACCGCGCAAGATATCGCGCTCGCCGAGCAATGCCGCGACGTCACACGCCATGTCGGCCAACCCCAGCGCCTGACCGCGCAACAGCAAATGGCCGATGCGCGGATGCGCCGGCAATTCGGCCATGGCCTGACCGTGACGGGTCAGCGTTTCGCCTTCCAGCGCGCCCAAACGTTCGAGCAAATCCTGCGCCTGTGCATACGCGGCGGCGGGCGGTACATCGAGCCACACCAACTGCCCGGGCGTCACGCCCCAACGACCAAGTTGCAAGGCCAACCCGGCGAGGTCCGCCGAAAGAATTTCCGCACTGCCGTAGGCCGCCAGTTGCTCGTGCTGATCCTGCGACCACAAGCGGTAACACACGCCCGGTTCCAGTCGCCCGGCCCGACCCGCGCGCTGCGTGGCGCTGGCCTTGGAAATGCGCTGGGTGTCGAGGCGGGTCATGCCGCTGCCGGGATCGAATCGCGGCACCCGCGCCAGCCCGGCATCGATCACCACGCGCACGCCATCGATGGTCAGGCTGGTCTCGGCGATGTTGGTGGCCAGCACGACTTTGCGCTTGCCCGCTGGGGCCGGATCAATCGCTGCACGTTGCGCGGCGAGGTCCAGTTCGCCGTGCAACGGGCAAAGTAAAACCTGAGGGTTATCGCCCAGCGCATCAGCCAATTGCTGATGCACGCGCCGGATTTCCGCCTGCCCCGGCAGGAACACCAACACGCTGCCGGTTTCGTCGTTCAAGGCTTCAAGGATGGTCTGCACCAGTCGCGGCTCGATGAACTCCCCGGGCTGAAACGGTCGGCCCCAGCGCATCGCCACCGGGTACATGCGCCCTTCGCTGCGCAGGATTGGCGCATCGTCGAGCAACCCGGCCAGACGTTCGCCTTCGAGCGTTGCCGACATCAAGAGGATTTTCAACGGCTGGTCGTCACGGAACAGTTCCCGACCGTTCAGGCTCAGGGCCAACGCCAGATCGGCGTCGAGACTGCGTTCATGAAATTCATCGAAGATCAGCAACCCCACGCCTTCCAGCGCCGGGTCATCCTGCAAGCGCCGGGTGAGAATGCCTTCGGTGACCACTTCAATTCGCGTCTTGGGACCCACCTTGCTGTCGAGCCGAATGCGATACCCCACGGTCTCGCCAACCTTCTCACCCAACTCACTGGCCAACCGCTCCGCCGCCGCCCGCGCCGCCAGGCGACGCGGTTCGAGCATCAGAATGGTTTGCCCGGCCAGCCAAGGCTCATTGAGCAGGGCCAACGGCACGCGGGTGGTTTTACCGGCACCGGGCGGCGCTTCGAGCACGGCTTCATGGCGCGTAGCGAGGGCTTCACGCAGGGCGGGTAAAACTTCATCGATCGGCAAAGAAATCATGCTGGCTCCCAAACAGAGCGGCGAGTATAACGGCGAACTGCTCAGTGTTCGTTGCGGTCCTAATTCATATCGACGACGCTTCGTTTTGAAATTACCCAGGAGATTTCATATGCGTGTTCCCTTTCGCCTGATCGGCGGTGTTTTAGTCGCGACCTTGCTGACTCAACTGACCGCCTGTGGCTCGATTTTCTATCCCGATCGTCGTGGCCAGATCGACGGCAAGATCGACCCGGCGATTGCCGTGCTTGATGCCGTGGGCCTGCTGTTCTACATCGTTCCCGGCCTGATTGCGTTTGCCGTGGACTTCGCCACTGGCGCGATTTACTTCGCACCCGGCGAGACCGCCCAGGTTGCCCCGGAAAAACTCCAGGAAGCCATCGGCGCCGACGGCAAGGTCGATAACCTCAAGTTGCAGACTATTCTGGAACGTGAGACGGGCCGCAGCCTGCCGCTGGATGATCCGCGTCTGATCCAGCACAAGGGCAGCACCCAGCAACTGGCCCTGCTTGGCCTGCAACCTGCCGCGTAATCGGTGCACTTGAAGGAATAGCCGCACACATGATTTCAAGCTCCGAACACGCCCGCCTGCTGCGGCTGGCGACCCGTGCCTCGGTGGCGGTGGCCTGCGCGTTGATCATCGCCAAAGCCATCGCCTGGTGGCTAAGCGGCTCGGTGAGCATGCTGGCCGGGTTGACCGACTCGGCACTCGACGGCGTCACCTCGCTGCTCAACTTGCTGGCGGTGCATTACGCCCTGCGCCCGGCCGATGACGATCATCGCTACGGGCATGGCAAGGCTGAATCACTGGCTGGCATGGCGCAGGCGTTGTTCATTGGCGGCAGTGCGGTGTTGATTGCGTTGCAGGCGTTCGAACGTCTCAAGCATCCGGAACCGGTGGGCGCGCCGTGGATCAGCATCGGCGTGATTATCTTTTCGCTGGCCCTGACCCTGGTACTGCTGATGGTGCAGCATCGGGTGGTCAAGGCCACCGGCTCCAACGCGGTGCGCGCCGACTCCTTGCACTACCGTTCGGACATGCTGCTTAACGGCAGCATTCTGGTGGCGCTGGTGCTGGCCGGGTTTGGCTGGCATCAGGTCGATGCCTGGTTCGGTTTGGGGATTGCCGCGTATATTTTCTGGAGCGCGGTGACGATCGCCCGGGAAAGTTTTGCGGTATTGATGGATGAAGAACTGCCACCGGATGTCAGCCAGCACATGCTGGAACTGGCGTGCAGCGTGCCGGGGGTGCTGGGCGCGCATGATTTGCGTACGCGGATTTCCGGCAATCAGTGGTTTGTGCAGTTGCACCTGGAACTGCCGGGGGAACTGACCTTGTCAGTCGCCCACGGCATCAGCGATCAAGCCGCCGATGCGATTCACACCGCTTACCCGCGAGCCGAAGTGCTGGTGCACGCCGACCCGCAGGAAGTGGTGAAAGCCGCCAGGGCTCAGAACGTCACGCGATAACCGCGACTGCCCAGGCAACCGCCCTGGGCTTGCCGGTAGGCTTGCACGACGGTCGGGTCCGGTTGATAGGTGTCGACACGCGGATCGAAACCACTCTGCTCGACCGCCCAGCGATAGCAATCGTAACCATCCTGATTGACCTGCTCCGGCGACTGGCCGTTGGCCGGGTAAGCCTCCACATCGTAGCTATTGCCCGTCGCCAGCGGCTGACCGGGCGGCTCGACCACTACGTAATCCTGGGTGCTCTCCTGATAGGCGTAGTACGAGCCAGCTGCGAGGAACAACAGCGAACCGCCAATCCAGACTTCACGGGCGTAATCGGGCAAATACTGGATGCGAATCCCGCGCGGCGGCTGCACCACCACGTAACGCGGACCTTGCGGGCGATACCAGTAGCCACCGGAGTAGAAATAATCGCGGCCACCATAAGGCACACGATAGTCACGGTCCGGGAAGCGGTCGATCACATGCCCCGGCCGATACTGGGGGCCAGGTCCCCAGCCATTGCCGTGGCCGCTCGGGCGCCCTTGCCACTGGTTGTGACCGTTGGACGGTGCGCCTATGTAGCCATTCCAGTGCGAGTTGGGATCGTTACGCCGCGGTTCGTCCTTGTAGTATCCACGGCGCGGCTCTTGGGTTTGCTGCACGGTGTCGGGCCGAGGCTGAATGGGCAAATCATTGGCCGGCAGTTGCGGCGGTGGTGGCGGCGAACGCACCCGGCTGTTGTAGTCAGGCGGTGGACGGCTCTGCCATTGGCCGTTGTTCTGGTTTTGATTCTGGCCATTGTTCTGCGGGCGCGGCTGATTGTTGCCGCCATGCCCCTGATTGTTGTTGCCCTGACGACCGCCTTCGCCGTGCTGGCCGCCATCGGGGCCACGGCTCTGCGGCTCATCGGCCAGCGATTGCGCAGTAACACTGACACACAGCAACCCAATACCGGCCAAACGCCAGATGCGCGACTTCATGCTTTTCCTCACTGCGGGTTAGGGCGTGTACGTAAGACTGGAAATGCACAGGCCGGTTCTGCAACAGGTTATCAGTCGCGACACTTATTTATTGAGGGGGGAACGGCAAATTTCGGACAAGAAAAAGGGGAGACCCGTCGGCCTCCCCTTGAGAACTTCGTCCGTGCTCGACGCTTATGACGTCGGCTCACCTCACGCCGTCTTCTGGACAGTGTGTAGCTCGGGGGCCTGCACATCCCCGGTGGGGGTGGCGGCCGCGACTGGCCTGATTGGGCGAGTCGCACTGGACTGTTTGTCCGAGCAGTGATTCTGGTGATAAGAATAGGCTCGAGCCGCCGGCAGAGGATTGCGAAGATTGCTGAAATAAACATCACTTGCGCAATTTTTAACCCTGGATAGATAATCTGCCGCAATAGATACGACAAGGGACCGTTTGATGAGCAAACTCGACCGATACGACCTGAGCATTTTGGCTGAATTGCAGCGCGATGCGCGCATCTCCAATCAGGAGCTGGCCGAACGCATCGGCCTGTCACCTTCGCCCTGCTCACGTCGCGTCAAGCAACTGGAAGACGACGGCTACATCTCCCGCCAGGTCGCCCTGCTCGACCGCAAGATGCTCGGCCTGAGCCTGACCGCTTACGTGCTGATCGGCATGGACCGCCACACCCCGGAGCGTTTCGAGAATTTCGAACAGGCCATCCGCACCTTGCCGCAAGTGCTGGAATGCAGCCTGGTGACCGGGATGGATGCGGACTACCAGCTCAAGGTGGTGGTGCCGGACATGGATCACTATCAAAAGTTGCTACTGGGGCATTTGACGCGCATTGAAGGCGTGACCAGCGTGCGCTCGAGTTTCGTGTTGAATCAGGTTTTGAACAGTACCGAACTGCCTTTGACTCATTTGCGCAGCTAAGGCCCTCATCGCTGGCAAGCCAGCTCCCACAGGTTATGTGCCGTTCGCAACATTGTGATTGACGCTAAACCTTGTGGGAGCTGGCTTGCCAGCGATGGGGCCAGCACAGGCGACGAATAGCCGCGACACACTGCCGCAGGCCAATACTGCACGCGACCTGCCAGGCGTATACTCCCCGCGCCCTTTTAGCCTCGCCCGCGCTGGAGAAGTTCGATGGATCCTGCTGTATTCGAAGAGTGGATGATGACCGGACTGGTCAGCATCCTGATCATTTTCATGGGTTTCATCGTCTGGGATCTGGCGAAAAAGTCCAAGGCCGGGCGTTTCGGCTCATTCATTCTGTTCTTTGTGCTGGGCCTGGGCGTGGCGGCGTTCGTGATCAAGAGCGTGGTCATCGGCATGATCGAATCCGGCTCTTTATAAGCGCGCCGGCACTTCCTTCCACTGGCCCTGATCGAGCCCTTCGATCGTCCAGTCGCCGATCCTGACCCGCACCAGCCGCAACGTCGGCAAGCCCACCGCTGCCGTCATGCGCCGCACCTGACGGTTGCGTCCTTCGCGAATCACCAATTCCAGCCAACGGGTCGGCACGCTTTTGCGAAAGCGTACCGGCGGATTGCGCGGCCACAACTCAGGCTCTTCCAATTGCCGGGCTTCGGCGGGCAAGGTCATGCCGTCGTTCAATTCAACGCCATCACGCAAACGCTGCAACTGCTCGGCGCTCGGCTCGCCCTCCACTTGCACCCAATACGTCTTGGCCAGTTTGTGTTTGGGGTCGGCGATGCGCGCCTGAAGCTGACCGTCGTTGGTCAGCAGCAGCAAGCCTTCGCTGTCGCGGTCCAGTCGCCCTGCCGGGTAGATCCCGGGAATCTCGATGTAATCCTTGAGGGTCGCGCGCCCTTCGCCGTCGCTGAATTGCGTCAGCACATCGAACGGCTTGTTGAACAGGATCAGCTTCGGCTCGGCCGGTGGCGCCTTGGCAACACGGCGTGCGGCTGAGGGGGCTGGCTTCGCGCCAGGGCGGCGGGAAACGGGACGTTGTGGACGGGACATGGCGAAGAGAACATCTAGCGGTCAGGGCTCACTATGCTAGTGGCCTGACCGCCAAATGACCACGAGAACAATCAGCGGAACGGCGGCTCGTCGAAGCTGCGCAGTTTGCGCGAGTGCAGCGAGTTGAGTTCGGTGCGCAACAGATCGACCGCTTCGATACCGATTTTCAGATGCTGGCTGACCGCGCGCTCATAGAAGGCGTTGGCCGAGCCCGGCAACTTGATCTCACTGTGCAGCGGTTTGTCCGAAACGCAGAGCAACGTGCCGTAAGGCACCCGCAAACGATAACCCTGGGCGGCGATGGTGCCGCTTTCCATGTCCACCGCCACGGCGCGGGACAGGTTGATCAGCGGCCGCTCCTGAGCCCAACGCAACTCCCAGTTACGGTCGTCGTAGGTCAACACGGTGCCGGTGCGCAGGCGTTTCTTCAGTTCGTCGCCCTTCTCGCCGGTGATGTTTGCCGCCGCTTGCTGCAAAGCCATCTGCACTTCGGCGAGGGCCGGGATCGGAATGTTCGGCGGCACTACCCGGTCGAGAATCCCGTCGCGACGCATGTAAGCATGCGCCAGCACGTAGTCGCCAATCGTCTGCGACTGACGCAAGCCGCCGCAGTGACCGATCATCAGCCAGCAATGTGGACGCAGCACGGCCAGGTGGTCGGTGATGTTCTTGGCGTTGGACGGGCCGACGCCGATATTCACCAGCGTCACGCCGTGGCCGTCGGTGGCGATCAGGTGATAGGCCGGCATCTGGTAGCGGTGCCAGACCACACCGGCGGCAATCGCCGAGGCTTCACCGTGATCCATGCTCTTTTCGATAATCACGTTGCCCGGCAACACCATGCGCACGAAACGCGGATCGCTGCGCAACTGCTCCAGGCCATGGACGATGAACTGGTCAACGTAACGGTGGTAGTTGGTCAGCAGGATCCACGGCTGCACATGGCGCCAGTCGCTGCCGGTGTAATGCACCAAGCGGCGCAGGGAGAAATCCACTCGCGCGGCGTCGAACAGCGCCAGCGGCAGCGGATCGGTGTTTTCCCAATCGTACAGGCCATCGGCGATACCATCAGTGGCGGCCGACAGGTCGGTACTCGGGAATACGCGCGCCAGCACGGCAGCAGTCACGCCGGAGCCGGCCAGCTCATCGCCCTGCTCAACCACGTACGGATAAGGAATGTTCTGCTGGCTGACACCGACTTCCACGGTCACGGTGAAGTCGTGCATCAACGGCACGAGCTGCTCCAGCAGGTATTTACGGAACGCCGACGGATGGGTGACGGTGACGCTGTAGGTGCCTGGCAACTGCACCTTGGCGTAGGCGCGGGTGGTCTGCGGGACTTCGCCCTGGCAATGGTAGGTCAGGCGCAATTCGGGATAACGAAACAGAGCACGCTGCTCGGCATCGGGCTCGACACGATCCTTGAGGTAGCGCTTAAGCGCCTGATTGAGCGCGGTGGTTGCACGATTGTGCAAAAGCGCAAGCCGATCCACGGCTTGCTCGGCGGTTTGAACGACAATAAAAGCTTCGGTCACGATCAGCATCCTGTGTTCTGACTTGCAGAGCTTCATCTTGCCTGCATCAAAGCGTCACGGGAACAGTGGCCACGACACAAATGCCTTGAACGCCGCAGATCCAATGTGGGAGCGAGCCTGCTCGCGATGGCGGTGTATCAGTCAACATCACTGTTGAATGTTGAACCGTCATCGCGAGCAGGCTCGCTCCCACAGGGTTTTGTAGTGGTCAGTCGTTTTGTGGAGTCGAACGGGCGACAATCGCTTCCACATCCAACCCACGCGGCAACGCACCGTAAACCCGGCCACCGCCATTCAGGCGGCTGGCGATAAACGCATCGCTGACCGCCGAATTCCCGGCCTCCAGCAACAGTTTGGCCTGCAACCCAAGCGCAATGTCTTCGGTCAACTGCCGGGCGCGATACTGAATGTCACTGGTGTCTTGGAAGGCTGAGTGCAACTGGCTGATATGTGCAGCCAGGCGCTTGTCGCCATGGCCATCGCCCAATTCGCTGAACAACGCATCCAGCACACCCGGTTCTTTCGACAGCGCGCGCAGCACGTCAAGGCATTGCACGTTGCCGGAGCCTTCCCACGTCGAGTTGACCGGCGCCTCGCGGTAGAGGCGCGGCAGGATGCTGTCTTCGACATAACCGGCACCGCCCATGCATTCGGCGGCTTCGTTGATCATGGCCGGCGCACGCTTGCAGATCCAGTACTTGCCCACCGCCGTCACCAGCCGGGCGAATTTGGCTTCCCGGGCATCATCCAGATGGTCCAGCGCCCGGCCCATGCGCAGACTCAACGCCAGCGCTGCTTCGCTTTCCAGCGCCAGGTCCGCCAGCACGTTTTGCATCAAGGGTTGTTCGCTGAGCAATCTACCGCCCACCGAGCGGTGAGCGCAGTGGTGGCTGGCCTGGGTCAGCGCCTGGCGCATCAGGGAACTGGAGCCGACCATGCAATCGAAGCGGGTCATGGCGACCATTTCGATGATCGTCGGAACGCCACGCCCCTCTTCACCGACCATCCACGCCAGCGCGCCCCGGAACTCCACTTCGCTGGAAGCGTTGGAGCAGTTGCCGAGCTTGTTTTTCAAGCGCTGGATGTAGAACTGATTGCGCGTGTCATCCGGGCGATGGCGCGGCAACAGGAAACAGGTCAGGCCCTTGTCGGTCTGCGCCAGAGTCAGGAAGGCATCGCACATCGGCGCCGAGCAGAACCACTTGTGCCCCACCAGTTCGTAGGCCTGGCCCGGACCGCTGGCGCCCACCGGATAGGCCTTGGTGGTGTTGGCGCGCACATCGGTGCCGCCCTGTTTCTCGGTCATCGCCATGCCGATGGTGACCCCCGCCTTGTGGGCCATGCCGACGTTGCGCGGGTCGTACTCCGTGGCGAGGATTTTCGGCAACCATTGTTCTGCCAGATCCGCTTGCACGCGCAGCGCCGGAACACTGGCGAAGGTCATGGTCAACGGGCAACCGCTGCCGGCTTCGGCCTGACTGTGCAAATACGTCATGGACGCGCGGGCCACGTGGGCGCCGGACTGCGGATGGGCCCAGGGCAACGAGGTCAAGCCATGCTTGACCGCCGTGCGCATCAGCTCGTGATAGGCCGGGTGGAACTCCACCAGGTCGATCCGGTGCCCGTATCGATCATGGCTGCTGAACACCGGTTTGTTCTGATTGGCCAGAAACCCGGCTTCCATCAACGGTCCACCGGCCAGTGCGCCATACGCGTCGATCCGCGACTCGGCCCAACCGGCACCGAAACGCCGCGACCACTCCTGTAACGGCAAGTCGATGCGATACAGGTTGGCACCGTCCAGTGACGGCGGCTGATTGGTGACTTCGTGGGTTTCGGCGAACTGATGCAGGTTCATGGCGGGGCTCCTTTGGTCAGCCAAGGGATTTCAGTTAAGCACCGCCCCCCGGCTGAAAAAAGTGTCATACCCGCCTAACTGTCGGCGCTTTCGCCCTGTTGCGAACAGAGTACCCGGCGGTAGAGCGCCACCTGCAAATCTTCGAACTTCACCGGTTTGCTCAGGTAATCGATCAACGCACCGGTCGGACAGCGCTCGCGATCCACACCCTGGGCAATCACGAACACCGGCAATTGCGAGCAACCCGGCAACGCGCGAATCTGGCAGCACACGGATACGCCGTCCATTGGCTGCAGCTCGTAATCGAGCAACACGGCGTCAACCGTTTCACGCTGCAGGAAATCCAGCGCAGCGCTGGCGCTGTCAGCAGTGCGCACGCGAAACCCGAGCTTGAGCAACATGCCGCGCATCACCAGTTGATTGACCTTGTTGTCATCGACCAGCAACACCGCGCAGTCCTGTGGCAGTCGCAGACGCGAAAGATCCTGGGGCATGAAAGACGATGAAGGACGCTCCAGCGCCGGCACTTCAAACTCGACGTCGAGCTGGAAGCGACTGCCGCGCCCCGGCTCCGAGCGGTGAGTCAGGCGACCGCCGAGCAGTTCGACCAGTTGGCGACAAATCGCCAGGCCGACCCCCAGACCTCCGTATTCACGGGTCATCGAGCCGTCGAGCTGGAAGAAGCGCTGGTACATCGTCGCCTCCCCCAGATCGGTGAAGCCGATACCGGTGTCGATCACCGCAAACGACAACGCCAGCCGATCGGGCGTGAGTGTTTTTCCGGACACCCGCAATGCCAGCCCGCCGACCCGGGTGAACTTGATCGCGTTATCCAGCAGGCATTCCAGGCATTGCGCCAGCTTGGCGCTGTCACCGTGCAAACGATCCGGCACACCGGGCGCCACATCGACCTTGAAGTCCAGCGACTTGCTCGTCGCATTGCCGTCGAACTGCACGCGCAACGCCTCGACCACACCGCGCAAGCTGAACGTCGACGGCGATGCCTTGAGCTTGCCGGCCTGCAACTCGGTCAGGGTGAGGATGCCGTTGACCATGCGCATCATCTCCCGCGCCGATCCGGAAGCGGTTTGCTGATATTGCTCAAGCTCCGGGTCCATCTCGACGGTTTGCATCAGCTCCAGAGAACCAATCACGCCATTCATCGGCGTGCGCAGCTCGTGGGTCAAGGTCGCGAGGAATTCGTCCTTGAGCTTGTTGCTGTGGGCCAGTTGCTGATTGAGCACTTCAAGCTTTTGCCCTGCATCGAACAGGGTTTGCGCCTGCTGTTCACGCATGGCGTTGATGCGGTCGGCCAGGGCCAGGGACAGTAGCGCCACTTCGATGGCCGAGCCGATCTGGCTGGAGTACATAGTCAGGAAGACGTTCGGCAGATACCCCAGCACCATCATCGTGTTGATGATGCCGCCAAGCAAAAATGCCGACCAGGCAATGATGAAGTACCGTGCAACCCGCAACCCGCGCAGCCAGGCAAATATCCCGGCGGCGAAGATCACCACGGTGAAGGTCAGCGCCAAGGCTGTCGCCAGGCGCAGGGCCAGGGCATAACTGGTCATCAGCGACAGCCCGACCACCAGCGCACTGAACGCCACCAGCGCCAGCAGCAAGCGGTCGAGCCAGCGGCTGTGGGTGGACGTCTGCAGGAAACTGCGGGCGAACTGACTGCCGAACAACCCGGCGCAACCAATGAAAAACGGCGTCGCGGCATTCGCCCACCAGGGACTGTCCGGCCAGAAATACTGCACGGCCGCGCCGTTCACCGACAGCTGATACAGGCCGAACGAAGCGATATAGAAGATGTAATAGAGGTAGCTGGTGTCACGCACGCTGAGGTAGATGAACAGGTTGTAAATCAACATGCCCAGCAATACACCGTAAATCAGCCCCAGCACATAGAGCCGCACGGGCTGCTCTTCGAGGTAGGCCGTGCTCGACCACAACGTGACCGGCGCCTGGATCGAGCCCTGGCTTTGCAGGCGCAGGTACACGGTTTGCGTCTGGCCGGGCGTGAAGTCCAGATTGAACAGGTAGTTGTTCTGGCGAATCTCGCGACTGGCAAACGGCAAGGCATCGCCCGTCTGCCGGACCCTCTGATAGTCGCCGGTGGCATCGGGCAAATAGAGATCAAGGTGGTCGAGCGGCGGATAGGCCAGTTCCAGCAGCCAGGTGCGTTGCGCCGCCGGCTGGGTCGGGCGGTATTGCAGGTCGATTTTCAGCCAGAACACCGAGCGCGAATAGCCAGCGTTGAGCGTGGCCTGGTCATGAGGCTGGAAGTTTCCGGCGGCCGCTTGCGCGCGCACCTGCGCAATGCTCGCCTGACCGTCTGCGTCTTCAAACACTTGCAGGAATCGGCCCAGGGGAAGGCTCTGTGTGAACTCATCGAATTCGACGGCGTTCGCCAAAAGGGGCAAACACAACAGCAACATCAGCAAATAGCGCATTTATGCCCCAGCGTGGCCTGTCCGGTTCTGTCAGGAAGCCCCCCATTCCTTTTGAGTAGACGTAAAACCGGTGTTTTCTGTTATTTGTTTGGATCCACTCTAGCATAGCCGTTGATGGCTATTGAGCACTACAGGAATTTTTCCTACAAGGGCTCTAGAACGGGCGTTCCAGCGAATGTTATTGAGATAGAACTGTTGACTTGATGAGATCTTCAAACGCATCGCGGACAGGAAGCACCTGTGGCGAGGGCGCGAGCTCCCTCGCCACAATGCATCGCCCGGACCGCTTGTCGCTACACCCGAAAAAACATGTTTGGTGGTAAGCTCGCGCACCATGAATATCTACAGCTCTCGCCCCGTTGTCCTCTGTCTCTCCGGCCACGACCCAAGTGGTGGCGCCGGCTTGCAGGCAGATATCGAAGCCCTGCTCGCTCAGGGTTGCCATGCGGCTCCGGCCGTCACCGCCCTGACCGTGCAAGACACGGTCAATGTCACTGACTTCCGCGTCCTCGACCGTGAGTGGGTGTTGGCCCAGGCCAATGCCGTGCTCAACGACTCCGAAGTGGCGGCCGTCAAACTGGGCATGCTCGGTTCCCTGGAAATGGTCGACACCGTGGTCGAACTGCTTTCGGCAAACCCGCACCTGCCAGTGGTCTGCGACCCGGTGCTGCGCGCCGGCGGCGGCGGACGACTGGGCAAGGATGAGGTCGGCTACGCCATGCGCGAACGCCTGCTGCCGCTGTCGATCATCGCCACCCCTAACCTTCCCGAAGCCCGCATCCTCGCCGAACTGCCTGAAGGCACCGCGGACGAATGCGCTGAAAAACTGCTGCCGTTCGTCAAACACCTGCTGATCACCGGCGGTCATGGCGACGAGACTGAAATCCACAACCGCCTCTACACTCGCGACGGTCTGCGCGAAACCTTTATTTGCCAGCGCCTGCCGGGCAGCTATCACGGCTCCGGTTGCACCCTGGCCAGCGCGCTTGCCGGTCGTCTGGCACAGGGCGAAAACCTCGCCAGTGCCGTACAGACCGCGCTTAACTACACGTGGCGCACCCTGCGCGATGCCGAGCAGTTGGGCAAAGGTCAGTTCGTACCGCGTCGCTTGCCGCTGGATTTCTGTTCGTAACTTTCAATTAGTGATGCGGTGAGGCTTGCCTGATGAAACTACGTGGCCTGTACGCCATTACCGACAGCCAGCTACTGGCCGGTAGATTTCTTTCGTACGTGGAGGCGGCGCTGGAAGGCGGCGTCACCCTGCTGCAGTACCGCGACAAGAGCAGCGACGAGGCCCGTCGCTTGCGCGAGGCCGAGGCCTTGCGCAACCTGTGCGATCGCTACAAAACCCAGCTGATCATCAATGACGATGCCGAACTCGCCGCGCGCCTGAACGTCGGCGTGCACCTGGGCCAGACCGATGGCCCGCTGTCGCCGACCCGCGCACTGCTCGGTTCCAAAGCGATCATCGGCTCGACCTGTCACGCGCAAATCGAACTGGCTGAGCAAGCCACAAAAGAAGGCGCCAGTTACGTCGCTTTCGGCCGCTTCTTCAATTCCAACACCAAACCCGGCGCACCGACCTGCAGCCTCGATCTGCTCGACCAGGCCCGCAAGCAACTGCACCTGCCGATCTGCGCGATCGGCGGCATCACCCTTGATAACGCCGCGCCGCTGGTGGCCCACGGGGTCGATCTGCTGGCGGTGGTGCATGGCCTGTTCGGCGCCGAGAGCACGGCAGAAGTGACCCGCCGCGCCCGCGCCTTCAACGAATTACTGAAAATCTGATTTGAGAGCCCGATCATGTCTCGTTCCGAAACCCTGTTTGCCAATGCCCAGAAACACATTCCCGGTGGCGTGAACTCGCCGGTTCGCGCGTTCAAGAGCGTCGGCGGCACGCCGCTGTTCTTCAAACACGCCGAAGGCGCCTACGTCACCGACGAGGACGACAAGCGTTATGTGGATTACGTCGGCTCCTGGGGCCCGATGATCCTCGGCCACAGCCACCCGGACGTGCTGGACGCAGTGCGCAAGCAGCTGGCGCACGGTTTGTCCTACGGCGCGCCGACCGAGATGGAAACCCAGATGGCGGATCTGGTCTGCTCCCTCGTGCCGTCGATGGAAATGGTGCGCATGGTCAGCTCCGGCACCGAAGCGACCATGAGTGCGATCCGCCTGGCCCGTGGTTTTACCGGTCGCGACAGCATCATCAAGTTTGAAGGCTGCTACCACGGTCACTCCGACAGCCTGCTGGTCAAGGCCGGTTCCGGCGCCCTGACCCAGGGCGTACCGAGTTCGGCCGGTGTGCCGGCGGCGTTCGCCAAACACACCCTGACCCTGCCGTTCAACGACATCGACGCCGTTGCAGCGATGCTCGCCGAAGTCGGCGAGGACGTGGCTTGCATCATCGTCGAGCCCGTGGCCGGCAACATGAACTGCGTGCCTCCGGCTCCGGGCTTCCTCGAAGGCCTGCGTACCCTGTGCGACAAGCACGGCGTGGTGCTGATTTTCGACGAAGTGATGACCGGTTTCCGCGTTGCCCTCGGTGGCGCCCAGGCGTACTACGGCGTGACGCCGGACCTGACCACCTTCGGCAAGATCATCGGTGGCGGCATGCCGGTAGGTTGCTTCGGCGGCAAGCGCGAGATCATGTCGCGCATTGCTCCGCTGGGCCCGGTCTACCAGGCTGGCACGCTCTCGGGTAACCCGTTGGCGATGGCTGCTGGCCTGACCACCCTGCGCTTGATCAGCCGCCCTGGCTTCCACGCCGAGCTGACCGACTACACCACGCGCCTGCTCGATGGCCTGCAAGTCCGCGCCGATGCGGCGGGCATTCCGTTCGTGACCACCCAGGCCGGTGGCATGTTCGGCCTGTACTTCAGCGGTGCCGACGATATCGTGACCTTCGAAGACGTGATGGCCAGCGACGCCACCCTGTTCGGTCGCTTCTTCCATCTGATGCTCGAAGGTGGCGTGTACCTGGCACCGAGCGCCTTCGAAGCCGGCTTCACCTCGATCGCCCACGGCGAAGCCGAACTGAAGCTGACCCTGGATGCCGCCGAGCGCGCATTTGCTGCACTGAAGTAACGCTGTTGCACTGACGCCGGCCAACGCCGGCGTCAGCTTTTCCCTGCACTCCTGCCCTTTTTCCTGTTCATCTGCTAATAATCCTCCGCAAAGTGGGCGATATATTTCCCGCGCAGCAGAAAAACGAGTAAAGACTTTGTAAGGTTGGCCCTGCTTATTTCATAATGCGCGCTTATTGGATCCCCTCGATGGGTCCGCGCGCCCTTCAGAGGTAAGTCGATTCCCATGAACCGCACCGGCCGCGCCCTTTCACTGGGCTGCCTGTTGCTCCTTCAGCCCCTGCTCGCGCTCGCACAAGCAGGCGGTAACTCGTTGTTAATCCCAGCGATGGGTCGCTGCACCCTCAATACCCAGCCGCAAGACCTGGCACAGGCACTCGCTGCCTGCCAAAAGGCGTCGGATGAAGGGGATGCACAAGCGCAATACGAGTTGGGTGAGTTCTATTACGACGGCAAGAACGCGCCCCGCGACCTCAATCAAGCCCTGAGCTATTTCGAGAAAGCCTCACTGCAAGGACACGCCCAGGCGCAATTCAAACTCGGCAGCATGTTCTTCCATGGCGAAGGTGTCCCGGCCAATAACGTTCAGGCGTATATCCTGCTGAAAATGGCGGCGGTCAACGGCGCTGAAGAGGCATTGGATACTGCGGACGAAGTCACCGAAAAGATGCCCCGCGAAGAACTGGAAGTCGCTACCCAGGTGCTTGGGCAAATTTTCCGTAAATATCTGATGGAACTGCAAAGCGCCGACGGGCGTACGCCGTTCGCGCCTCTTCCCTGAATTGAATACGCCCCCTGTGGCGAGGGAGCTTGCTCCCGCTCGGCTGCGCAGCAGTCGTCGAATCAACCGATATGATCTACCGGCAAGAACGCGTAAGCTGATCTCAGGGCCGCTTCGCGCCCCAGCGGGAGCAAGCTCCCTCGCCACAGAAGCGCTCTAGCGTTTTACTTCTCAGGCATAGGCATCGGAAACGGCATGACATTGCCGACCGCGCCGCGGGCTTCGCTGATTTTCGGTGTTCCCAGGCGCTCGACCTCATCGATGCGCACGATCGAATGCATCGGCACAAAACTGCGCACCACACCTTCGAACTGAGCCTTGAGCTTCTCTTCGCTCGGATCGACGACCACTTGCGTGCGCTCGCCAAAGACGAACTCTTCCACTTCCAGAAAGCCCCACAGATCACTTTGATAGATCTGCTTGGCGTACATTTCGAACACCTGGCCCTGGTTGAGGAAAATCACCTTGTAGATTGGAGCTTCACGTTTGGTCATGGTGGGCGAGCAACACATCGGGGGATAAAAATGAGGGCGCGAACTATAGCATAGCCATCGGACGCGTAGCGGTAGGAACCTGGGTTCATGTTCCCTATAATGCGCGGTTCTTTGAATCACGTGATGACTCTATTCCATGGCCAAGAAGCTTTACATCGAAACCCACGGTTGCCAGATGAACGAGTACGACAGCTCGCGCATGGTGGATCTGCTGGGTGAACACCAGGCCCTGGAAGTCACCGCTCGCGCTGAAGATGCAGACGTGATCCTGCTCAACACCTGCTCGATCCGTGAACGTGCCCAGGACCGGGTTTATTCGCAGCTGGGCCGCTGGCGCGAACTGAAACTGGCCAACCCGGACATGGTCATTGCCGTCGGCGGTTGCGTGGCCAGCCAGGAAGGCGCGGCGATCCGCGATCGCGCACCCTATGTCGATGTGGTGTTCGGTCCGCAAACCTTGCACCGTCTGCCGGAAATGATCGACGCCGCGCGCAGCAGCAAACTGCCGCAAGTCGACGTCTCGTTCCCGGAAATCGAAAAATTCGACCACTTGCCAGAGCCGCGCATCGATGGGCCGAGCGCCTATGTGTCGGTCATGGAAGGCTGCAGCAAGTACTGCACGTTCTGCGTGGTGCCTTACACCCGCGGCGAAGAAGTCAGCCGGCCGTTCGACGACGTGATCGCCGAGATCATTCACCTGGCCGAAAACGGCGTGCGCGAAGTGACGCTGCTGGGGCAGAACGTTAACGGTTATCGCGGCAAGACCCACGACGGGCGCCTGGCCGATCTGGCCGAGCTGATCCGCGTGGTCGCCGCTGTCGACGGCATCGACCGCATCCGCTACACCACCTCGCATCCGCTGGAGTTCTCTGACAGCCTGATCCAGGCCCACGCCGACGTGCCGGAACTGGTCAAACACCTGCACTTGCCGGTGCAATCAGGCTCGGACCGCATCCTCGCCGCGATGAAGCGCAACCACACCGCGCTGGAATACAAATCCAAACTGCGCAAACTGCGCGCCGCTGTGCCGGGAATCTGCATCAGTTCGGACTTTATCGTCGGCTTCCCGGGCGAAACCGAGAAAGATTTCGAACAAACCATGAAGCTGATTCAGGACGTGGGCTTCGACTTTTCCTACTCGTTCGTCTACAGCCAGCGCCCGGGCACTCCCGCCGCGGACCTGGCCGACGACACCCCGGAAGAGCTGAAAAAAGAACGCCTGAACGCCCTGCAACATCGCCTGAACCAGCAGGGTTTCGAAATCAGCCGACAAATGGTCGGCTCGCTCCAGCGCATTCTGGTCACCGATTACTCGAAAAAAGACCCTGGCGAGCTGCAGGGACGGACCGAGAATAACCGGATCGTCAACTTCCGCTGCGACAATCCGACCCTGATCGGCCAGTTCGCCGACGTGCACATCGATGCCGCGCAGCCGCACTCGCTGCGGGGCTCGCTGATCCAATAACACCGATCCCTGTGGGAGCTGGCTTGCCAGCGACAGGGCCAGCAAGCCCGACAACGATGTCGCCAGTGACATCGCCATCGCTGGCAAGCCAGCTCCCACAGTGAAATGCATTGTTCTTGAGAACGGGTTGATCCATTTAAGAGCTTTCGCACCCGCGCCACTGGCGCTATCCTTGATTCATCACTATTGCCCCAGGGCGGCTAAATACGACCTTGAACGCACCCATCGAACCACATCGTTTCATCCTCGAGCCTTTTGAAGCTCGCCGCTTCGCCAATCTGTGCGGGCAATTCGACGAGCATCTGCGTCTTATCGAACAGCGCCTGACCATCGAGATCCGCAATCGCGGCAATCAGTTCGAGCTGATCGGCGAACCCAAACACACCACCTCCGCGGAAAACCTTCTGCGCCGCCTGTACCGGGAAACCAAGGGTACCGAGCTGTCGCCGGACATGGTTCACCTGTTCCTGCAGGAATCCGCTGTCGAAGAGCTGGATAACCACTCGCCCGCCGAAGCCTCCGTCGCCCTGCGCACCAAAAAAGGCATGATTCGCCCTCGCGGCTTGAATCAGCTGCGCTACGTGAAGGAAATCCTGGGTAACGACATCAACTTCGGCATCGGTCCGGCCGGTACCGGCAAGACCTATCTGGCCGTTGCCTGCGCGGTGGACGCGCTGGAGCGCGAGCAGATTCGCCGTATCCTGCTGGTGCGTCCGGCGGTTGAGGCGGGTGAAAAGCTCGGCTTCCTGCCTGGCGATCTGTCACAGAAGATCGACCCGTACCTGCGCCCGCTCTACGACGCACTGTATGAAATGCTCGGCTTCGAATACGTGGCCAAGCTGATCGAGCGCCAGGTGATCGAAGTTGCGCCACTCGCCTACATGCGCGGCCGGACACTGAACAACAGCTTCATCATCCTCGATGAAAGCCAGAACACCACCGTCGAACAGATGAAAATGTTCCTGACCCGGATCGGTTTCGGCTCGACGGCCGTCATCACTGGCGACATCACCCAGGTCGACCTGCCTCGCGGCACCAAGTCAGGTCTGCACCACGTGATTGAAGTGCTCAAGGACGTACCGGGCATCAGCTTCACTCACTTCCAGCCCAAGGACGTCGTGCGCCATCCACTGGTGCAGCGGATCGTCGAAGCCTATGAGCGCTTCGAAACCAAAGCGGCCGACGATGCAGCCGCCAAGGAAAGCCGCCGCGATGCTTGAGCTTGACCTGCAAATCGCCACCGAAGCCAGCGCCCCCAGCGAAGCCGAGTTCCGCCAATGGTGCGAACTGGCCTTGCGCCAGCGCACGGCGGATTCGGAAATGACCATTCGCCTGGTCGACGAAGCCGAAGGCCGCGAGCTGAACCGCACGTGGCGGCAAAAAGATTACCCAACGAACGTCCTGTCGTTCCCGGCGGACGTGCCGGACGAGTTTCTCGACATCCCGCTGCTGGGCGATCTGGTGATCTGCGTGGCCGTGGTTGAACGCGAAGCCGCTGAACAAGGCAAGGAACTCAAGGCCCATTGGGCCCATCTGGTGATTCACGGCTGCTTGCATCTATTGGGTTACGACCATATAGAGGATGAAGAAGCCGAAGAAATGGAAGCACTGGAACGAACGTTGCTTGCTGAACTGGGCTTTCCCGATCCGTACGCGGACGACGAAACCGACGCATTCCCTACCGAAACAACAAAGGATTCAGAGTAATCGCTATGAGCGAAGATCGATCGAGCAACGGGCAGAAGTCATGGCTGGGTAAGCTCACCCAGGCTTTTGCCCACGAGCCGAAAAACCGCCAGGAGCTGCTGGAGCTGCTGCGCGACGCACACCAGAACAAACTGCTGGACAGCGAAGCGCTGGCCATCGTCGAAGGCGCCATCCAGGTTGCGGACCTGCAAGTACGGGACATCATGGTCCCACGCTCGCAGATGATCAGCATCAAGGCGACCCAGACACCTCGCGAGTTCCTGCCGGCCGTGGTCGATTCGGCTCACTCCCGCTACCCGGTCATCGGCGAAAGCCACGATGACGTGATGGGCGTGTTGCTGGCCAAGGACTTGCTGCCGTTGATCCTCAAGGAGAACGGCGACAGCTTCAACATCAAGGACCTGTTGCGCCCGGCCACCTTCGTGCCGGAGTCCAAGCGCCTGAATGTGTTGCTGCGCGAGTTCCGCGCCAACCATAACCACATGGCCATCGTCATCGACGAGTACGGCGGTGTTGCCGGCCTGGTGACGATCGAAGACGTGCTGGAACAGATCGTCGGCGACATCGAAGACGAGCACGACGTCGAAGAAGACAGCTACATCAAGCCGCTGCCCAGCGGTGACTTCCTGATCAAGGCCCTGACGCCGATCGAGAACTTCAACGAGTTCTTCGACAGCGAATTCTCCGATGATGAATTCGACACCGTGGGCGGTCTGGTGATGAGCGCGTTCGGGCACCTGCCTAAACGCAACGAAATCACTGAAATCGGTGCCTATCGTTTCCGTATCCTGAATGCCGACAGCCGTCGGATTCACCTGCTGCGCCTGACGCCCATTGCTCGCTAAGGATTGAAATGCGCTGGACAACCCGCCCCGGCTGGCCCGGTAACCTGCTGGCCGTGGCGGCCGGTGCAATCACCACCCTGGCATTGGCGCCGTTCGATATCTGGCCGCTGGCATTGCTGGCGGTCGGGCTTTTCTACGCAGGTCTGCGCGAGCTGACGCCCCGCCAGGCCCTGGGCCGTGGCTGGTGCTTCGGCTTCGGCCTGTTTGGCGCAGGTACCAGCTGGATCTACTACAGCATTCACCACTTCGGTGGCGCATCGGTGCTGCTGGCCGGTTTCCTGATGCTGATCTTCACGGCGGCGATTGCCTGGTTCTTCGCCCTGCCCGCCTGGCTTTGGGCGCGCTGGCTAAGGCGAAACGAAGCCCCGCTGGCGGACGCCCTGGCATTTGCGGCGCTGTGGGTTGGCCAGGAGGCATTCCGCGGTTGGTTCCTGACCGGTTTCCCATGGCTTTATTCCGGCTACAGCCAGCTCGACGGCCCGCTGACCGGGCTCGCCCCCGTCGGCGGGATGTGGCTGATTTCCTTCTCCCTGGCCCTGACCGCCGCGCTGATCTACAACGGTGTGCGCCTGATCCGTGCCGGACGTAAAGGCTTCATCGTGATCGGCGCGTTGCTGCTGGTCGCCCCATGGATCGCCGGCATGGCCTTGAAGCACCACGCCTGGACCACCCCGGCCGGTGCGCCCCTGAGTGTCGCGGCGATTCAGGGCAACATCGAACAGAACATGAAGTGGGACCCGGCGCAGCTCAACGCACAGCTCGCGCTGTACCGCGACATGAGCATGAGCTCCAAGCGCGTCGACCTGCTGATCTGGCCGGAAACCGCGGTACCGGTGCTCAAGGAGTCCGCCCAGGGCTACCTGGACATGATGGGTAAATTCGCTGCGCAACGGGACTCAGCCCTGATTACCGGCGTCCCGATCCGCGAAGTCGTCCATCAGGAAAAGCGCTTTTTCAACGGTATTACCGTGGTCGGCGAAGGCGATGGCACTTATCTCAAGCAGAAACTGGTGCCGTTTGGCGAGTACGTGCCGCTGCAGGATGTACTGCGCGGGTTGATCGCGTTCTTTGATCTGCCGATGTCGGACTTTGCCCGCGGCCCGGCCGATCAGCCAATGCTGCAAGCCAAGGGTTACCAGATCGCGCCGTTCATCTGCTATGAAGTGGTGTACCCGGAATTCGCCGCGGGCCTGGCCGCCCAGAGCGAGTTGCTGCTGACGATCAGCAACGACACCTGGTTCGGCACCTCCATCGGTCCGCTGCAACATCTGCAGATGGCACAGATGCGCGCCCTGGAGGCCGGACGCTGGATGATCCGCGCCACCAACAACGGCGTCACCGGGCTGATCAATCCGTTTGGGCAGATCACCGAGCAGATCCCGCAGTTCGAACGCGGCATCCTGTACGGCGAAGTGGTGCCGATGCACAACCTGACGCCTTATCTGCAATGGCGCTCGTGGCCGTTGATCATTGTTTGCGTGTTGCTGTTTGGCTGGGCGCTGATCGCGAACCGGATGGCGAAGACGGTCTAAACCCTGTGGCGAGGGAGCTTGCTCCCTCGCCACAGGTTGTTGGCTATCGCTGCTATCGATAGAACAACGAATACCCCACCTGCCCCACCGCCTCATTCATCAACTGCCCGCTCTGCCAGATCGACTTGAACTCCGGCAACCAGCCTCCGAATGGCGGGGCGTCATCCGTGCCTAAAAAGCCCATCGGCGCCGGCACCACCTCAAACCCGGCCTTCTGGAAACTCCAGACCGCTCGCGGCATGTGCCAGGCGTGAGTCACAAGCACCACGCGCTTGACCCCTTCGGGCAACAACACCTCGGCGCTGAACTGCGCATTTTCCCAAGTCGTGCGGCTACGGCCTTCCTGCCAACGCACCGACACACCGAAATCATCACGCAACGAGTCAGCCATCATCTTGGCCTCGGTGGGCGGCGTACCGTAATGCAAGCCCCCACTGGTCAAAATCGGCAGGCCCGAGGCTTTGGCCAGGCGCGCCGCGTAGCGTTGACGTTCAAGGCCTACGCCGGTCGGCTGATCGGCGCCCCACGCGGAATCACCGCGCTCGCGCCCCGAACCCAGCACCACAATCGCATCAGCGTGTTGCGCCAGCGTCGCCCATTCGTCGAGCGCCAGCGGCGGCTCGCGCTCCAGGAATGCAGCGCTCCATTGCACGACAATCGGCAGGCTCATCAGCAAAAAGCCGCCAAAACCCAGGGCAAAACACACGGCAGCCAGCCTTGGCCTTGAGCGGCGCCACCACCAGGCAAGCGCCAGCAGCAGCAAAAGAATGCCGGGGGGCAAGAGAAGTTGTTTGACGAAATAACGAAAAGGCATCGAGCATCTCCTTAAAGATGCCCGAAGCCTAAGTGGGTTGATGCAGTGCGACAATAAATACAGAAGGACTATGCTTCAAAAAACCCTGGAGCATGGCTCGGTACCTTACTTGAACTGCAGAGACCGGACCTTTACCGCGTCTCTGCCGGGTACTTTGTCCTTGAGCCAGATAATCTTGGCTGAGCGTGGTGCGTCGAGTTGCTTTACTGCCTCGGACAAGCATCCGTGTGTCTCACGCTCGCTGCGATCCAGGTACGCCTTGACCAAAGCAAACTCAGCGGGGCTCAAGCCGCGCAATTCCAGCTCCAGTGGACGTTCATCACGCAACCGGCCTGCGGTTTTTGCCGCTTCCAGGGCCATTCCAAGACGATCGATCAGTCTTTCGTACAACTCCGGCTTTGTAACTTTTCGCTGTGACTCAACCATCCCTCACCTCATTGGAAGATAAGACCTACTCCCCAGTTAGAGCTTAGCTTCCATGCACAAACCGGCTGAGCGCCGCGACCAACGGCCCTCGCGGCGTTTTTCGCAAGACGCGCGGCAGCAATCAGGGTTTCCCTCGGTAGAGTGCGGTCATGTATGCTACGGCGCTTCCTGTAACTCCACTTCCAGCGCGACTGGACACCGAAACGCCGATTTGGCGTGATCACCGTCCAGCGTTGCATTGAAGAGGATTAGGCCACCCCTATTCAGTTCAAAAGTAGCCATGCACGAACAATATCAGCCCCGTGAAATCGAAGCCGCCGCCCAGTCGTTCTGGGACGAGCAAAAGTCCTTTGAAGTCAGTGAACAGCCAGGCAAGGAGACCTACTACTGCCTGTCGATGTTCCCTTACCCCAGCGGCAAGCTACACATGGGGCACGTGCGCAACTACACCATCGGCGACGTGATCTCCCGCTACCAGCGCATGCAAGGCAAAAATGTTCTGCAACCAATGGGTTGGGACGCCTTCGGCATGCCGGCGGAAAACGCCGCGATGAAGAACAACGTAGCGCCCGCCAAGTGGACCTACGAGAACATCGCCTACATGAAATCCCAGCTGCGCAGCCTGGGCCTGGCGGTGGACTGGTCGCGTGAAGTGACCACCTGCAAGCCCGATTACTACCGCTGGGAACAATGGCTGTTCACCCGTCTGTTCGAAAAAGGCGTGATCTACAAGAAAAGCGGCACCGTGAACTGGGACCCGGTCGACCAGACCGTCCTGGCCAACGAACAGGTGATCGACGGTCGCGGCTGGCGTTCCGGCGCGCTGATCGAAAAGCGCGAAATCCCGATGTACTACTTCAAGATCACCGCCTACGCGGATGAGCTGCTGGAGAGTCTCGACGACCTGCCGGGCTGGCCTGAACAGGTCAAGACCATGCAGCGCAACTGGATCGGCAAGTCCCGCGGCATGGAAGTGCAGTTCCCGTACAACGTCGATTCCATCGGCGAAGCCGGCACGCTAAAAGTGTTCACCACCCGTCCGGACACCCTGATGGGTGCGACCTACGTTGCCGTAGCCGCCGAGCACCACCTGGCCACCCTGGCCGCCCGCAACAATCCCGAGCTGCAAGCGTTCATCGCTGAATGCAAAGGCGGTAGCGTGGCCGAAGCCGACGTTGCCACCCAAGAGAAAAAAGGCCTGCCGACCGGCCTGTTCGTCGAACATCCGCTGACTGGCGAAAAACTGCCGGTCTGGGTCGCCAACTACGTCCTGATGCACTACGGCGACGGCGCGGTGATGGCGGTTCCGGCCCACGACGAGCGGGATTTCGAATTCGCCCACAAGTACAACCTGCCGGTCAAATCGGTGGTGCGCACCAGCGCAGGCGACACCAACCCGGCGCCATGGCAAGACGCCTATGGCGAACACGGCACGCTGATCAACTCCGGTGAGTTTGACGGTCTGGACTTTGCCGGTGCCTTCGACGCCATCGAAGTGGAACTGATCAAGAAAACACTGGGCGCCTCGCGCACCCAGTTCCGCCTGCGCGACTGGGGCATCAGCCGTCAGCGCTACTGGGGCTGCCCGATCCCGATCATCCACTGCGCCGCTTGCGGTGACGTGCCGGTGCCGGAAGATCAACTGCCTGTCGTGCTGCCCGAAGATGTCGTACCCGATGGTGCCGGCTCGCCACTGGCGCGCATGCCCGAGTTCTACGAGTGCAACTGCCCGAAATGTGGCCAGCCTGCCAAGCGTGAAACCGACACCATGGACACCTTCGTCGAGTCCTCGTGGTACTACGCCCGCTACGCCTCGCCGCACTTTGAAGGTGGCCTGGTGGAAAAATCGGCGGCCGACCACTGGTTGCCGGTGGATCAGTACATCGGCGGTATCGAACACGCGATTCTTCACCTGCTCTACGCGCGTTTCTTCCACAAGCTGATGCGCGATGAAGGCCTGGTGAGCTCCAACGAGCCGTTCAAGAACCTGCTGACCCAAGGCATGGTGATCGCCGAGACTTACTATCGTCGCGAAGCCAACGGTGCCTACACCTGGTTCAACCCGGCGGACGTCGAACTCGAGCGTGACAGCAAAGCCAAGGTCATCAGCGCCAAACTGAAAACCGACGGTTTGCCGGTGGAAATCGGCGGCACCGAGAAGATGGCCAAGTCGAAGAACAACGGCGTCGACCCACAGTCGATGATCGACCAGTTCGGCGCAGACACCTGCCGCCTGTTCATGATGTTCGCTTCGCCACCTGACATGAGCGCGGAATGGTCTGATTCCGGCGTCGAAGGTTCGCACCGTTTCCTCAAGCGCGTCTGGCGTCTGGCGCAAGCCCACGTCAGCCAGGGCCTGCCGGGCAAACTGGACGTCGCCCGCCTGAATGACGAGCAGAAAGCCGTTCGTCGCTCGATTCACCTGGCCATCAAACAAGCCAGCCAGGACGTCGGCCAGAACCACAAATTCAACACCGCCATCGCCCAAGTGATGACGCTGATGAACGTGCTGGAAAAAGCCGCACAAGCCACCGAACAGGATCGCGCGCTGATTCACGAAGGTCTGGAAACCGTAACGCTGCTGCTGGCTCCGATCACGCCGCACATCAGCCACGAGCTGTGGAATCAACTGGGTCACGCCGACCCGGTGATCGACGCCGGCTGGCCGGTGCAGGACGACAGCGCACTGGTGCAGGACAGCCTGACGCTGGTGATCCAGGTCAACGGCAAGCTGCGTGGCCAGATCGAAATGCCGGCCACCGCGACCCGTGAAGAAGTCGAAGCCGCCGCACGCGCCAACGAAAACGTGTTGCGCTTCGTCGACGGTCTGACCATTCGTAAAGTGATTGTGGTGCCCGGGAAACTGGTCAACATCGTCGCCAGCTAATTGGATCAGGCGCCAGGTCATGCCTGGCGCCGAGTAAAACCTTTCGGGCCGCATCATCGGCCCACATGGTTTCAAGGGGAGCAACACAATGATCAAACGCAACTTGCTGGTGATGGGCCTCGCGGTCCTGTTGAGCGCCTGCGGATTCCAGCTGCGCGGCACCGGCACCACCGAACTGGCGATCAAGGAACTCGACCTGAGCGCCCGTAACGCATACGGCGAAACCGTGACCCAGCTGCGCCAGGTTCTGGAAAGCAGCGGCGTCAAGGTTTACACCGGCGCACCTTACAAGCTGTTCCTGGCCGACGAACAGGAAACCCAGCGCATCCTCAGCTATGCAGGCGCGGGCCGTACTGGCGAGTACCAGGTCACCACGGTGCTCAACTACGACATCCTCGGCCAAGGCAACCTGCCACTGATGAGCGACAAGCTTGAAGTGCAGAAAATCTTCATCCACGACGGCAACAACCTGGTGGGTTCTGATCAGGAAGCCACCGACGCTCGCAAGGAAACCCGTCGCGAGCTGGTTCAGCGCATGATGCTGCGCTTGCAGCAACTGACGCCGGCCCAGCTGGACCAGTTGCAGCAAACCGCTGATGCCAAGGCCAAGGCCGAAGCCGCGGCACTGGAAGCGGCGCAGAAGGCTGAAGCGGAAACCCCGCGTCAGTCGCCTATCGAACTGCCGCAGCAGTAAGTCTTACGGGGCGCTCAGGCGCCCCGTTTGCCGCCTTCTATGAAACTCGCTCCCGCCCAACTCGGCAAACACCTGCAAGGCGCTCTGGCGCCGGTCTACGTCATCAGTGGCGATGACCCCTTGCTGTGCCAGGAAGCCGCCGACGCCATCCGTGCCGCCGCCCGTCAACAGGGCTTCGATGAACGCCAGGTCTTTGCCGCCGACGCCAGTTTCGACTGGGGCACGTTGCTGCAAGCCGGTGCGAGCATGTCGCTGTTCGCCGAAAAGCGCCTGCTGGAACTGCGCCTGCCCTCCGGCAAGCCTGGTGACAAAGGTGCCGCCGCGTTCATCGAATACTGCTCACGACCGGCCGAAGACACGGTGCTGCTGATCAGCCTGCCCAAGCTCGACGGCAGTGCGCAGAAAACCAAGTGGGGCAAGGCGCTGGTCGAAGGCCCGCACACCCAGTTCGTGCAAATCTGGCCGGTGGATGCCAGCCAGTTGCCGAGCTGGATCCGTCAACGCTTGTCCCAGGCCGGGTTGTCCGCCAGCCAGGACGCCGTTGAACTGATTGCCGCACGGGTTGAAGGCAACTTGCTGGCCGCCGCCCAGGAAATCGAAAAGCTCAAACTGATGGCCGAAGGCGGTCAGATCACTGTCGAAACCGTGCAGGCTGCGGTTGCCGACAGTGCGCGATTCGACGTCTTCGGGCTGACCGATGCGATTCTCAACGGCGAGGCTGCCCATGCCCTGCGCATGCTTGAAGGCCTGCGCGGTGAAGGTGTCGAGCCACCGGTGATCCTTTGGGCCCTTGCTCGCGAGTTGCGGCTGCTGGCCAATATTTCACTGCAATACAGCCAGGGCACCCCGCTGGACAAGGCCTTCAGCCAGGCCAGACCACCGGTTTGGGACAAGCGTAAACCGCTGATGAGCAAAGCCCTGCAACGTTACTCGGCGCAACGCTGGGCGCAGTTGTTGCTCGAAGCACAGCGCATCGACGCGCAGATCAAGGGCCAGGCGGCGGGTTCGCCGTGGATGAGCTTGAGTCGGTTGACGTTGTTGATGGCGGGTCAGCGTTTGACGTTGCCTGCCGAGTAAGGTTTTGTGGCAAGAGAGCTTGCTCTCTCGTCACAGGTCGTCATTTCCTACATTGCAGGACTGGACAGACCCCCAACTTCGGCCGATGATTTGCACCGCAAAAACCATTACTTGCGAGAGATCGTCATGAGCAAAAAGCCGTCCAAACGCGGCCCCAACAAGGCCAAATCCATCATCGCCCAGCCTCTGTTCCGCAGCCGACAAGAACGAGCCGGCAAGGGCAAAGGCAGCTACCGCCGCGAAGCCTTCCAGTCTGACAACTGGGAGGCTTCTTACTTTCTGGCGGCCTGAAAGGCATGCATCCGCTCAACATGTTAAGGTCTGCACTTGATCCGTTTTCCCTGGACCCGTGCATGCCCCTTTGTCTTTCCCGTCGTTGGCACCTGCGCCAATTGATTGCTGCCTCCAGCCTCGTTTTGCTAGTCGCCTGCGCGGAAAAACCCACCGCCGCCGATGCCCAGCCATTGAAGACCCTGCCTGTCGTCACCGCCCCCGCGGTTGTTCCGCCGGTGGTTCCCAACGGTGAAAACCTCGACATCCAGCCAACCCAGACCTTCGCCGAGTGGCAAGCGGGTTTCCGCAAGGATGCCCTGGCCGCCGGCATTCGAGCTGATTTGTTCGATCGTGCCTTTGCCAATATCAGCTTCGATTCCAGCGTGATCCGTGCCGACCGCAGCCAACCGGAGTTCGCCAAACCGGTGTGGGAATACCTCGATGGCGCCCTGTCGCCGCTGCGGGTCCGCAAAGGTCAGGCGCTGGTCGACCAGTACGCCGACATCCTGCAAAGCATCGAGCAGCGCTACGGTGTCGATCGTCAGGCCCTCGTTGCCGTGTGGGGCATGGAAAGTAACTTCGGCCAGTTCCAGGGCAGCAAGTCGGTGATCAACTCGCTGGCGACCTTGGCCTATGAAGGTCGCCGCCCGGGCTTCGCCCACGCGCAATTGATTGCTGCGCTGCAAATTCTGCAACAGGGTGATATCGCGCCGGAGAAAATGCTCGGCTCCTGGGCCGGCGCCATGGGGCAGACCCAGTTCATCCCGACGACCTACAACACCCACGCCGTGGACTTCGATGGTGACGGGCGTCGCGACATCTGGGGCAGCGCCACCGATGCCCTGGCCTCGACCGCCCACTACCTGCAAAGCTCCGGTTGGCAGAAAGGCCAGCCGTGGGGCTTTGAAGTGCAACTGCCGGGCAATTTCAACTACGTGCTGGCCGACGGCACCATCCGCAAGAGCGTCGCTGAGTGGCAGCAATTGGGCGTCACGCTGCCCAACGGCGGCCGGGTTCCGGCAGGCTCTGAAAACCTGTCCGCGGCGCTGCTGCTGCCGGCCGGCTACCGTGGCCCGGCCTTCCTGGTGCTGGACAACTTCCGCGCGATTCTCAAGTACAACAACTCGTCGTCCTATGCGCTGGGTGTGAGCCTGTTGTCCGAGCGGTTCAATGGCGCAGGCCTGATCAACGGCTCGTGGCCGAAGGATGATCTGCCGCTGAGCCGTACCGAACGGATCGAGCTGCAGAACCTCCTGAGCGCGCAGAATTACGACGCTGGCACGGCGGACGGCATCATCGGCGCCAACACGCGCAAAGCGATCCGCAGCGCCCAGCAGTCGTTTGGCTGGCCGGCGGACGGGTATCCGACGCACAAGCTGCTGGAAGGGTTGCGTAACCGTTAAAAGCTTCGCGGGCAAGCGCGCTCCCACAGGTTATTCGCAATCCCTGTGGGAGCGGGCTTGCCCGCGATGACTGACTATCAGGCGATGAAACTCTAAGGCCTGATCACCACATCCTGCTCCAGCATCAATTCCTTGCTCCCCGCATCCAGCCTGACCAGCGCCCCCATCGGCAACGTCAGGTTCGGATCACAGTGGCCGCTGCGCCACCCGGACAACACCGGGATCCGCAAAGGCTCGAACGTCTGCTTGAGCAACCGTTCCAGCGCTGGCACGTCGACCCCCGCCACATCGCCAACCAGCACCCCGCGCAGCTTGCCCAGTGTGCCGGCCAGTCGCAGGTGAGTCAGCAGCCGGTCAATGCGATACAGCGGCTCGTTGATGTCCTCAATGAACAGAATGACGCCCTCGGCATCGATTTCGTATGGCGTGCCCATGGTCGCGGCGATCATCGACAGATTGCCCCCCAGCAAACGCCCATGGGCAATGCCAGGCTCGATTGTGGTCAAGGGGTAAGCCACCGGATGCGCCAAAACGCTACCCGCCTTCACCTGCCCGCGCAGCATGTTGAAAAAAGAAGGCTCGGTGGGCTTTTGCCTGTCGCCCAGCAGATCGGCATTGAGCAACGGGCCATGAAACGTCACAAACCCTGCATAGCGACTAATCGCCAGGTGCAGCGCAGTGATGTCGCTGTAGCCGATGAAGGGTTTGGCGTTACGGCGCAGCAACTCGAAATCGATGTGATCGAGCAACCTCGGCGTGCCATAACCACCGCGCAGGCAAATGATCGCATCGACCTCGTCATCGGCGAACGCCGCGTGCAAGTCGTTGAGGCGGACCTCGTCGCTGCCGGCCAGGTAACCCTCCTTCTGGTAGACACCGGGGTAAATCTTCAGTGAATAGCCTCGGGCGCGCATCCATTGCACGGCTTTATCAGTGTCCAGCGGCGCCGGCCCGGCAGGCGCAATGACGCCGATCACCCCTTGCGACGGCAAGGCCGGGACCGGGGCGTGAGGACAAAGGGTGTGGGTCGGTCGAACGGTCATCCATGAATCTCCCTGCGTGAACACTTGAGCACACAGTAGTCAGGAACGGGGACAAACAGAAGAGCGATTGTCGTCCCGCAGGTTGCAGGAAAAGACGGCAGTGGCCGTGGGCAGGCAAAAAAACGCCCGCAAGGCTGAATGCCTTGCGGGCGCATTTTATTTCTTTCGGCGGATCAGGACGACATCAGCTCGGCCTTGACCAGCTTCGCCTGCTCGTCGGCGTGGTAGGACGAGCGAACCAGCGGACCGGAAGCGACGTTCTTGAAGCCCATCTTGTAACCTTCCTCGGCGAACCAGGCGAAGGTGTCCGGGTGCACGAAGCGCTGCACCGGCAAGTGGCTGCGCGACGGCTGCAAGTACTGGCCCAGGGTCAGCATGTCGATGTCGTGTTCGCGCATGCGCTTCATGACTTCGATGACTTCTTCGTCGGTTTCGCCCAGGCCCAGCATCAGGCCGGACTTGGTCGGAATGTGCGGCATCATCTGCTTGAAGCGTTGCAGCAGGGTCAGCGACCACTGGTAATCCGAACCCGGACGCGCAGCCTTGTACAGGCGCGGTACGGTTTCAAGGTTGTGGTTGAACACATCCGGCGGCTCGGCGGCGGTGATTTGCAGGGCGATGTCCATGCGGCCACGGTAGTCCGGGACCAGGGTCTCCAGCTGCACGTTCGGCGACAGTTTGCGGATCTCGCGGATGCAGTCGGCGAAGTGCTGGGCACCGCCGTCACGCAGGTCATCACGGTCTACCGAGGTGATCACCACGTATTTGAGTTTCAGGTCGGCGATGGCGATGGCCAGGCTTTCCGGCTCGTTGACGTCCAGTGGCTTCGGACGACCGTGACCAACGTCGCAGAACGGGCAGCGACGGGTGCAGATGTCGCCCATGATCATGAAGGTCGCGGTGCCACCGGAGAAGCACTCGCCCAGGTTCGGGCAGGAGGCCTCTTCGCAGACGCTGTGCAGCTTGTGTTTGCGCAACAGAGCCTTGATACGGTCGACTTCCGGGGACACCGGGATGCGCACGCGAATCCAGTCAGGCTTTTTCGGCAGCTCAGTGGTCGGAATGATCTTGACCGGGATGCGTGCAACCTTCTCGGCGCCGCGCAGCTTTACGCCGGCTTCAACCTTGGCACGCGGGGCCGGACGCTCGGTGACATCCTGCGTCGGGATCATGGTTTGCACTGCATCAGTAGTCATATCAGTCGATTCCGCCCGTTAGGGTCGTCTGCTCAGCATAGTCGAGGTGTTTGACGAGCTGCGCGCGCAGCCGGGCACTTACCTCGGCAAATTCAATCGATCCTGCGTGATCGCTCAGCTGGGTCATCGCCAGCCCGGCGTAGCCGCAGGGATTAATCCGTCGAAACGGTTCCAGGTTCATGTCCACGTTCAAGGCCAGGCCATGAAAGGAACAACCGTGGCGGATCCGCAGACCCAGAGAAGCGATTTTCGCGCCGTCGACATAGACACCCGGCGCATCCGGCTTGGCCGCCGCCGTCACGCCGTAGCTGGCGAGCAGCTCGATCAGGCATGACTCCATGCGGCTCACCAGGTCACGTACACCGAAACCCAGCTTGCGCACATCCAGCAGCAGGTAGGCCACCAGTTGTCCGGGGCCGTGATAGGTAACCTGCCCACCCCGGTCCACCTGCACCACCGGGATATCTCCCGGCAGCAACAAATGCTCGGCCTTGCCGGCCTGGCCCTGGGTGAACACCGGCGGGTGCTCGACCAGCCAGATCTCGTCGGCAGCATCAGTGCCACGTTCATTGGTAAAGCGTTGCATGGCGTGCCAGACCGGCTCGTAAGCCATCTGACCAAGTTCGCGAAAGCCCAGCGTACCGGACATCACAGCACCATGTGCACGAAACCGGTGGCCCGCAGTTCGCTGTTGATGTTGTACAGCTGGTCCTGGTCGGTCGCGACGATGTGCAACTGAATAGTGGTGTATTTGCCGTTGCTGCTTTGACGTTCGTCCACACGTTCTTCGTTGACTTTGGCGTGTTTGCGGACGATGTCGATGATCTTGTCCTTGTTGCCCACACCCGTGTCGCTGATCACCTTGACCGGATAATCGGTGGCAGGGAATTCGATCTTGGGCGCCTTTACTTCGGTATCGGTCATGGCGTAACGGCCTCGTAAGCGTAAGCCGTGGCGACGGCAAAGCCCCGCGCCGGATCAGCACGGGGCTTTGCAGGTGCACACTATCAGTTGAACAAGCCGTAGAAGAATAGACGGATGCTATCCCACATGCGACGGAAGATACCACCCTCTTCGACGCCGTCCAGAGCGATCAGATCAGCGCTGTGCACCACCTTGTCGTCCAGTTTGACTTCGACTTTACCGATCACGTCGCCCTTGGCGATGGGTGCGATCAGTTGCGGGTTCATGGTCATGCTGGCCGCGAGCTTTTTCAGCTGGCCTTTCGGCAGGGTCATGGTCAGGTCTTCAGCCAGGCCAGCCTTGACCTGGTTGGTCGAACCTTTCCAGACAGGTGCCTGAGCCAGCTCGGCGCCTTTCTGATAGAAGGTCTGGGTTTCGAAGAAGCGGAAACCGTAGGTCAGCAGCTTCTGGGTTTCGGCGGCGCGCGCCACTTCGCTGTTGGTACCGAACACCACGGCGATCAGACGCATGCCATCACGCACGGCCGAGGACACCATGCAGTAGCCTGCTTCCTCGGTGTGGCCGGTTTTCAGACCGTCGACCGTCTTGTCGCGCCACAGCAGCAGATTGCGGTTAGGTTGCTTGATGCCGTTCCAGAAGAACTCTTTCTGCGAGTAGATCGCGTAGTGAGCCGGGTCTTCGTGGATGATCGCGCGAGCCAGCACGGCCATGTCGTGAGCCGACGAGTAGTGCTCCGGGTTCGGCAGACCGGTCGGGTTCATGAAGTGGCTGTTGGTCATGCCCAGGTCGCCAACGGTTTTGTTCATCATGTCGGCGAAGGCATCTTCGCTACCGGCGATGTGCTCGGCAAGTGCAACACTGGCGTCGTTGCCCGACTGAATGATGATGCCGTGCAGCAGGTCGCTGACAGTCACCTGCGAGCCAACCTTGATGAACATCCGCGAACCGCCGGTACGCCAGGCGTTTTCGCTGACGGTGACCGGATCGTTTTCACCGATCTGGCCGCGACGGATTTCCAGGGTCGCGATGTAAGCCGTCATCAGCTTGGTCAGGCTGGCTGGCGGCAGACGCTGGTCACCATTGTTTTCGACCAGCACGTTGCCGCTGCTGGCGTCCATGAGCACGTAGGCCTTGGCGGCCAGTTGCGGTGGGGACGGCATCATCTCGACCGCGAAAGCGGCTGGCGAGAGGAGCAGCGGGACTAGAAGGCACAGGCGTTTGGCAAAGGTGGTGATGTTCATCCGTCTCTCGAAATCGCTAATGGAAACTTGCCCGAGGGCAAAACTATTCAGACAGCCTTCTAACGGGCCATCGCGTGTTCAGCTGCTCACTCAGTAACCCTTGCCGGGCTTTTGTTCTTCAACGAGCCAACAACCTGGTTCACCCCCCAAAACCGCAGATGAACCGTCAATCAAGTTCTACGTATTACTCAGTGGCTTACTCGGTCACTACGCTTGGCGAACCGAGATTGGCCAGGCGCACACTGTTCTGCACTTGCTGGACTTCACCCGGCGAACCGATTGGCCCCATGCGCACCCGATGCAGGGTCTGCTGATTGCGCACGATCGAGCTGATGAACACCGGAGCGCTCACCATCCCGCTGAGCTTCGACCTCAGCAGTTCTGCAGCGTCCGGGTTGGCGAACGCGCCCACCTGCAGATACTGGCCAGACGCTGGTGCAGAAGCGTTTTTTTTTGCATCGATTGGTACAGGAACGACAGCGGCGGCGTGTTGCTGCGGCGGCGGAGTCCATTGCTCTACGGTACCGGCCGAAGCCGTAATGACCGGGGCGCTATTCTGCGCGACTTTCGGCTCGTTGAGCATCAAAGGCGCCGGACGGCCCTTGGCGGCCCACCATTGTTGCGGATCGATGCCTTCGACCTTGACCCGTGCGGTGCCGGTTTCGGCGTAGCCGAGCTTCTTGGCGGCCGCGTAGGACAGGTCGATGATGCGGTCCGAATAGAACGGCCCGCGGTCATTGACCCGCAGGATCACGGTCTTGTTGTTGTCCAGGTTGGTCACCCGAACGTAACTTGGCAGTGGCAGAGTCTTGTGGGCGGCACTCATGCCGTACAGGTCATAGACTTCGCCGTTGGCGGTGTTCTGGCCATGGAACTTGGTGCCGTACCAGGACGCCGTGCCCGACTGCACGTAGGTTTTGGACTCTTGCAGCGGGAAGTAGGTTTTACCCAGTACTGAATAAGGCGCGGCCTTATACGGGCCGGTGTGCAAGGT
This sequence comes from Pseudomonas sp. TNT2022 ID1044, assembly GCF_028656895.1. Taxonomy (NCBI): domain Bacteria; kingdom Pseudomonadati; phylum Pseudomonadota; class Gammaproteobacteria; order Pseudomonadales; family Pseudomonadaceae; genus Pseudomonas; species Pseudomonas sp. TNT2022 ID1044. The sequence goes on from NZ_JAMDHB010000008.1 coordinate 37,319, forward strand.
TGGCGTGGCATCCGGGATGCGCGAAACGTCGACGTCCCACCAGGGTGCGCCATCTTTGTGAGCCCGGTTGATGTCCAGCCCCGGCGTCGAGCGCACGGCAGTGGAGGACTTCTGCGCCGGCGCGCGGCTGGTCGAACAACTGGCGACCAGCACCGCCAACGCGGCAAATGCCATCAGCTTCAGGGGTTTATTCATAGGCAATGCCCGCATTACTTGACGCCCCGTGCTTGGACCAGCTGTTCAGACAGTTGATGTACGGCCATGGCGTACATCACGCTGCGGTTATATCGCGTGATCGCGTAAAAATTCTTCAGGCCCATCCAGTATTCAGGGCCATTGCCGCCTTCCAGCCGGAATGCGGTAACCGGCATATCATCGCGCAGCGCATCATGACTTGACCAGCCCAAGGCCCGCAACTCTCCAACGGTTTTAGTCGGCTCGATGCCGGTGGTCAAACCTTCATCGACCTGCTCGCCCCGCACATCGGCGCGGCTGACCACCGGTTCGCCGGCGACCCAGCCGTGACGCTTGAAGTAGCTGGCGACGCTGCCAATGGCATCGTCCGGATTGTTCCAGATATTGATGTGGCCATCCCCGTCGAAATCCACCGCATAGGCGCGAAAGCTGCTGGGCATGAACTGCGGCAGCCCCATCGCCCCGGCGTAGGAGCCTTTGAGGGTCAACGGGTCGATCTGTTCTTCACGGGCCAGCAGCAGGAACTCGCGCAATTCCTTGCGGAAAAATTCGGCACGGGGAGGATAGTCGAACCCCAGGGTCGACAAGGCATCGATTACCCGGAAATTACCGGTATTACGGCCGAAAAAGGTTTCAACGCCGATGATCGCGACGATCACCTGGGCCGGCACGCCGTATTCCTGTTCCGCCCGGGCCAGCACCGCTTCGTGCTCGCGCCAGAAATCCACGCCGCGTGCGATGCGCGCATCGGTGATGAACATCGGGCGGTATTCGTTCCACTGTTTGACCCGCTCAGCGGGTTTCGAAATGGCGTCCAGGATCGACTTTTTGCGCTCGGCCTCGCGGAACACGCCCATCAGCTGTTCACCGGCAAAACCGTAGTCGCGGGTCATTTCACCGACGAATTCGGCCACTTGCGGTGAGCCTTCGTAATCGCCGGCCACCGCGTCCTGCGCAGTGCCAAGGATGCTTACCAGGCCGACCCACGGCGCATATCGAGTCGCCCAGCCACGCATTACTTGCATTGAACTCTTCACCTTATTCAAACCTGTGCGATCCACTTACGATGGGTATGGATCGACATCAAAACCCCAAACGCTGACAGCAGCGTCACCAGCGAAGTTCCTCCGTAGCTAATGAACGGCAACGGCACCCCCACCACCGGCAACAAGCCGCTGACCATACCGATATTGACGAAAACGTAAACAAAAAACGTCATGGTCAACGCGCCGGCCAGCAATTTGCCGAACAATGTCTGGGCCTGGGCGGTAATCACCAGCCCTCGCCCGATCAACAGCAGATAGATCAGCAGCAGCGCACAAATGCCCACCAGGCCGAACTCTTCACCCATCACCGCAATAATGAAGTCGGTGTGGCTTTCCGGGAGGAAGCCCAGGTGCGACTGGGTGCCCAACAGCCAACCCTTGCCAAACACGCCGCCGGAACCGATGGCGGCTTTCGACTGGATGATGTTCCAGCCAGTGCCCAGCGGATCACTCTCCGGGTCGAGGAAGGTGAGGACTCGCTGCTTTTGATAATCGTGCATGACGAAGTACCACATGGCGACAGACACCGGCACAGCGGCGGCGAGCACGCTGAGGATCCAGCGCCAGCGCAGCCCCCCCATGAACAGCACGAATGCGCCACCGGCCAGAATCAACAGCGACGTGCCGAGGTCCGGTTGGCGCACGATCAATATGAACGGAACACCAATCAACATCAGACTGACGCCCACGTGCTTGAGCTGCGGCGGCAGCGTGCGTTTGGACAGGTACCAGGCGATGGTCGCCGGCATCAGGATCTTCATGAACTCCGATGGCTGGAAGCGGATGACACCGGGGATGTTGATCCAGCGCGTGGCGCCCATGGCGTTGTGGCCCATCACGTCCACCACTATCAACAACAGCACGCCGATCACATACCCGACCGGTACCCAACGGGCCATGAAACGGGGTTCGAACTGGGCGATGACGATCATCGACACCAGGCCAATACCAAACGAAGTGGCCTGTTTGGCCAGCAGATCCCAGCTCTTGCCACTGGCCGAATACAGCACGAACAGACTGCCAGCGGCGAGCGTCAGCAGCAGGATCAGCAGCGGTCCGTCGATGTGCAGGCGTTGCAACAGCGTCGCGCGACGCCGCATCACATCCTCGCTGGAGAGCATGCGATCAAAATTATTCATCACGGGCAGTAGCCTCTGCACTGATAGGGTTGGCGTACTCGGCTTTGAGGTGGCCGTCCTGATCCAGCAGCCACGCATCCATGATCTGACGCACGACCGGCGCAGCCACGCCGGAGCCCGACTCACCGTTCTCGACCATCACCGAGACCACGATTTTCGGATCGTCGGCCGGTGCGAAGCCGACGAACAAAGCGTGGTCGCGATGGCGTTCCTGGACCTTGGAGCGGTCGTACTTCTCGCCCTGCTTGATCGCGACCACCTGAGCCGTACCACTTTTGCCGGCAATCCGGTATTGCGCACCAATCGAGGCCTTGCGCGCAGTCCCTCGAGCACCGTGCATGACCTGCTGCATGCCATGGTTCACTCGGGTCCAGTCCGCCGGGTCGCGCAGGATGATGTCCGGCATCGGATTATGATCCACCGGCTTCTCCCCTTCGATGGTCTTGGCCAGATGCGGGCGCTTCCAGACCCCTTTGTTGGCCACCAGCGCAGTGGCCTGGGCCAGTTGCAACGGCGTCGACTGCATGTAGCCCTGACCGATCCCGAGAATCAGCGTCTCCCCCGGGAACCACGCCTGACGACGTGTTGCACGCTTCCATTCGCGCGTCGGCATCAGGCCTGCCGACTCTTCGAACATGTCCAGGGAGACTTTCTGGCCAATGCCAAACTTGGACATGTAGGCCGACAGCCGATCGATCCCCAGCTTGTGCGCCAGGTCATAGAAGTAGGTGTCGTTGGAACGCATGATCGCCGTATCGAGGTCGACGAAACCGTCGCCGGAGCGGTTCCAGTTGCGATACTTGTGATCGTAGTTGGGCAGCATGTAGTAGCCCGGGTCGAACACCCGGGACGAAGCTGTCACCACGCCCGCGTCCAGACCGGCAATCGCCACCGCCGGCTTGATCGTCGAACCTGGCGGATAGAGACCGCGCAGCACGCGGTTGAACAGCGGCCGATCAATGGAATCGCGTAGCTCGGAATAGGCCTTGAAACTGATGCCCGTGACGAACAGGTTCGGATCGAAACTCGGCTGACTGACCATCGCCAGCACTTCACCGGTCTTCGGGTCCAGCGCCACGACAGCGCCGCGACGTCCGCCGAGTGCAGCCTCGGCGGCTTCTTGCAACTTGATGTCCAGGCTCAGGACGATGTCCTTGCCGGGAATCGGATCGGTACGCTTGAGCACCCGCAATACGCGGCCCCGAGCGTTGGTTTCCACTTCTTCGTAGCCCACCTGGCCGTGCAGCTCGGGCTCGTAAAAGCGCTCGATACCGGTTTTGCCGATGTGGTGGGTGCCGCTGTAATTGACCGGATCAAGGGTCTTGAGCTCTTTCTCGTTGATCCGCCCCATGTAACCCACCGAGTGCGCAAAATGCGCACCTTGCGGATAGTGACGAACCAGTTGCGCAACCACTTCCACACCCGGCAGGCGGAACTGGTTAACGGCGATCCGGGCGATCTGCTCTTCGGTCAGCTCAAACAGGATCGGCACCGGCTCGAACGGCCGACGCCCCTGGCGCATGCGCTTCTCGAAAATCACCCGGTCCTCGGGCGTCATTTCCAGCACTTCGACGATGACGTCGAGCACTTGCTGCCAGTTGCCGGACCGTTCACGGGTCATGCTCAGGCTGAAACTCGGCCGGTTGTCGGCAATCACTACGCCGTTGCGGTCGAAAATCAACCCACGGGTCGGCGGAATCGGCTGCACGTGGACGCGGTTGTTTTCCGACAGGGTCGAGTGGTACTCGTACTGGATCACCTGCAGGAAATACAGACGCGCGATCAGCACGCCGATCAGCGCCACCACCGCAATGGCCCCGAACACGACACGGCCACGCACCAGACGGGCGTCTTTTTCGTGGTCCTTGATGCGGATCGGCTGAGGCATGAGGGCAGAACTACTTGTGGTAAGGGTGACCGGACAGAACTGTCCAGGCACGATACAGCTGTTCGCCGATGAGGATTCGCACCAACGGATGCGGCAACGTCAACGGCGAGAGCGACCAACGCTGATCGGCACGGGCACAGACTTCCGGCGCCAGCCCCTCGGGGCCACCCACCATGAAGTTGACGGTGCGCGAGTCCAGCCGCCAGCGGTCGAGTTCCACCGCCAGCTGCTCTGTACTCCAGGGCTTGCCGTGGACTTCGAGGGTGACAACACGCTCGTTCGGCCCGACCTTGGCCAGCATGGCTTCGCCTTCCTGACGGATAAAGCGCGCCACGTCGGCGTTCTTGCCCCGGGTGTTGAGCGGAATTTCCACCAGTTCCAGCGCCAGCTCGGACGGAAGACGCTTGGCATATTCATGCCAGCCTTCTTCCACCCACTTGGGCATGCGAGAACCGACGGCGATCAGTCGCAGTCGCACAGCCGTTCCTTATTCCTGGTCTTTGTTGAGCTTGTTGAAATGCTCGTGACCAACTTCAGGGCTGTGGTGTTTGCCGTCAGCGGCACGGCTCTGCTCGGCACCTTTCCAAAGGCGCTCCAGGTCGTAGAACTGACGGGCGTTGGAGGTCATCATGTGAACGATCACATCGTCCATGTCCAGCAGTACCCAGTCGCTGTCGCCCTTGCCTTCTTCACCCAGCGGCTTGATGCCCAGGGCTTTGACGGCTTCGCGAACCTTGTCCAGCATCGCGCCGATCTGGCGGTTGGAGGTACCGGTGGCGATGATCATGAAGTCGGTGATGCTCTGCTTGTCGCGGACATCGATGACCAGCACGTCCTGGGCCTTGACGTCTTCCAGTGCCGCTACGGCGATCTTGACCAGCTCGTCGCCTTTAGGCGGCTCGGCAGCCAGGACCTTCTCAGGCAGCGGGGCACTCTTGAACGTGCCTTTGCGCTTAACTTTGTTTACGTCGTTGTTCGTCATATAAAACTCGTTTTGCTCGTATGTTCGGGCGCTTCAATACACGTTGTTGCTACGTGCCTTGAGGCACTCCTGTTCAGTTCGACGCACGGTAGAGTCCGTGCGCATCGATGTAGGCCAGGACCGCGTCGGGCACCAGGAAACGTACCGACTTACCGCTGGCCAGCAGTTGACGGATCTGGGTGGCGGATACCGCGAGCGGTGTCTGCCAGACGAATGCAATCTGTCCGCTCGGCCCTTTGAGGGCCAGCGGGTCGCTCACCGAGCGCGCTGCCAGCAGGTTGCGCAAGGCATCCGGCGGTTCGCTGTCGGCATCCGGGCGTTGCAACACCAGGATATGGCAATGCTGGAGCAACTCTTCCCAGCGGTGCCAAGTGGGCAGGCCGCAAAATGCGTCCCAGCCCAAAAGCAGAAAAACCTGGGTCTCTACGGCCATTTCGGCACGCATCAACTCCAGGGTATCAATGGTGTAGGACGGTTTGTCCCGCTGCAATTCGCGGTCATCCACCACCAACGGTGCCACGCCGGCCACCGCGCACTCGACCATCGCCAAGCGGTCCTGCGCCGATACCTGCGGCGTATCCCGATGGGGCGGCCTGGCACTGGGTGTCAGGCGCAGTTCATCGAGCGCCAGGGTTTCGGCGACTTCCAGCGCACCACGCAAATGACCGATGTGCACCGGGTCGAACGTTCCGCCCAGCACGCCAATACGGCGAGGCAATGGCTCGCTGACGGTCGACGGGGCTGACGGGTCGAAGTCGCCCAAGTCAGGCCGGCTCCTGTCCGCGCAGCTGGCCATCACCGACCACGACATACTTCTCGCAGGTCAGGCCTTCGAGGCCGACCGGGCCGCGGGCGTGCAGCTTATCAGTAGAAATGCCGATCTCGGCACCCAATCCGTATTCAAAACCATCGGCGAAGCAGGTCGGGGTGTTGATCATCACCGACGACGAATCGACTTCAGCCACGAAACGCCGGGTGTCGCCCTGGTGTTCGCTGACAATCGAATCGGTGTGGTGCGAGCCGTAATGGTTGATGTGCTCGATGGCCTGCTCCAGGCCGTCGACCACGCGGATCGACAGAATCGCCGCCAGATACTCCGTGCTCCAGTCTTCTTCGCTGGCCGGCACGGCATCGATGATCGCCCGGGTGCGTTCGCAGCCACGCAGTTCGACGCCTTTTTCGCGGAACTGGGCTGCCATCGCGGGCAAGAAATCGTTGGCAACGGTTTGGTCGACGAGCAGCGTTTCCATGGCACCGCAGATGCCATAACGGTAGGTCTTGGCGTTGAACGCGATGCGCCGGGCTTTCGCCAGATCGGCGTGTTCGCCTACATAAACGTGGCAGATGCCGTCCAGGTGCTTGATCACTGGCACGCGGGCGTCACGACTGACACGTTCGATCAGGCCTCGACCGCCGCGAGGCACGATGACATCGACGTATTCAGGCAGGGTGATCAGCGCGCCAACGGCAGCACGGTCAGTGGTTTCGACGACTTGCACCACGGCGGCCGGCAAATCGGCCTCGGCCAGGCCGCGTTGAATGCACGCAGCGATGGCACGGTTGGAATGAATGGCTTCGGAACCGCCGCGCAGGATGGTTGCGTTTCCGGACTTCAGGCACAGGCTGGCGGCGTCGATGGTCACGTTGGGACGGGATTCGTAGATGATCCCGATCACGCCCAATGGCACGCGCATCTTGCCGACCTGGATACCCGACGGACGGAAGCTCATGTCGCGGATCGCACCAACCGGGTCCGGCAGCGCGGCCACCTGGCGCAAACCGACGATCATGCCGTCGATGCGCGCCGGGGTCAGCGCCAGACGCTCAAGCAGCGCCGGCTCAAGACCACTGGCGCGACCGGCCGCCAAGTCCAGCTCATTGGCTGCAGTCAGCTCGGCGCGGGCGGCGTCCAGTGCGTTGGCGGCAGCCTGCAGGGCGCGGTTTTTCTGCGCTGTGCTGGCGCGGCCAATCACGCGAGACGCTTCGCGGGCGGCGCGACCCAAGCGGGTCATGTAGTCAACAACGGACTCGGTCATGGTCTGGGCGTGGTCTTTTCTAAGGTCTTGGTAAAGAGTAAAGCGGCAGATTATAGCTGTCGTGCCTCCTGACTAACAGCGGTGACAGGCGGATGGTCGAAATGGAGGGCAAATTGCCGACGTTCAGCCGGGATTAAGCTGCAAATTGTTATCATCACGACTCAATCAGCCCTGATAAACACTGTTCATCATGTCCAACCTGACTGTCCGAACGTCCGCTGCGGGCCTGCCTATGGGCCTTCCGGACGCATTTTTCGACCGCGACGCGCAAATTCTCGCCCGGGACCTGCTCGGAAAAGTCATTCGTCATCGAGTTGGCGAACTGTGGCTCAGCGCCCGGATCATCGAAACCGAAGCCTATTACTGCGCCGAAAAAGGCAGCCATGCGTCCCTCGGCTACACGGAAAAACGTAAGGCTTTGTTTCTGGATGGCGGGCACATTTACATGTATTACGCTCGTGGTGGCGACTCCCTGAACTTCAGTGCCCAGGGCCCGGGCAACGCGGTGCTGATCAAATCGGCCTATCCGTGGGTCGATGAACTGAGCGGGCCGGCGAGCCTGGCGCAGATGCTGCTGAACAACCCCGACGCCCAGGGCCGCCCCCGCCCGTCGCAAAAGCTCTGCGCCGGGCAAACGCTGCTGTGTAAGTCGCTGGGTTTGAAGGTGCCGGTCTGGGATGCCAAACGCTTCGACCACGAGGTGCTGCTGGTTGAGGACGTCGGCCAGCCCCCTGCGCAGATCATCCAGACCACGCGCCTGGGCATCCCCCATGGGCGAGACGAACATTTGATGTACCGCTTTGTCGACGCGACCTACGCTGCCTGGTGCACGCGGAACCCGCTGCGACGGGGACAGGTCGAAGGGCGCGACTATTTTGTGCTGACGTGAGAATGGGAAAGATCCCCTGTGGTAACGAGCCTGCTTGCTAACACAAGGGGCGGACTGAAATTTCAATGGAGTTGTTTTTATGGGCCCATGGCTCGATAGCGTGACCGGTTGGCTGACGGTCAACCCGCAATGGCTGGCGGCAGCGGTGTTCATCGTGGCTTTTATCGAATGTCTGGCGATTGCCGGCCTGATCGTGCCCGGCACGGTATTGCTGTTTGCCGTCGCGGTACTGGCCGGCAGTGGCGCGTTGTCGCTGAGTGAAACGCTGTTGCTGGGCTTCCTCGCAGGCGTACTGGGTGATGTGGTGTCGTATTTCCTCGGACGCCACTTCCATCAGAACATCCGACGCCTGCCAGGCTTGCGCCATCACCCCGAGTGGATCGCCGGGGCGGAGTCGTACTTCCATCGCTACGGCATCGCCAGCCTGTTGGTCGGACGCTTTATCGGCCCGCTGCGCCCCATGCTGCCGATGGTGGCCGGAATGTTCGACATGCCCTTCCCGCGCTTCTTCGCCGTCAGCCTGCTGGCTGGCGCCGGATGGTCGATGGCGTATCTGCTGCCAGGCTGGGCCACCGGCGCAGCCATTCGTTTGCCGCTGCCAGAAGGTTTCTGGCCGGAGGCCGGGATCGTTGCCGGCGCCATCGCCGTCATGATTGGATTGAGCGTGACCAGCAGTTTGCGTCGACATCGCAACGCCACGGTATTCATTACCGGGATGAGCCTGCTGATTCTCGCCGGGCTGTTTATCGGTTTTCCCCATCTGACCGCGCTGGATCAAGGCGTCATGACCCTGGTCCAGGAACATCGCAAGCCCGTGCTGGATGAAGTGGCCGTGATACTCACGCTGATCGGCGAATTCCGCAATATGCTGTTGTTCAGTGCCCTGCTGGTGGCGCTGCTGCTGATCACCCGACAATGGCGCCAGGCGATCTTCGCTTGCAGTACGCTGCTTTGCACCGCGTTGGCCAACACCGCCACCAAAAACTTTTTCGCCCGCATGCGCCCGGAGGTATTGAGCGACCCCCTGACCAGCTACAGCATGCCCAGTGGCCATGCATCAGGTGCCTTTGCGCTGTTCCTGACCCTGGCCGTGCTGGCGGGCCGCGGTCAACCCCCGCGGATGCGCCTGACCTGGTTGCTGGTGGCTTGTCTGCCGGCGCTGGCGATCGCCCTGTCGCGGGTGTACCTCGGCGCCCATTGGCCAACGGATGTGTTAGCAGGTGCGATGCTGGCGGCATGCGTGTGCGCGGCGAGCCTGTGGCTGATCCAGCGCAAGGCATCGCTCAATCCGATGTCGCCAAGAATCTGGTGGCTGATATTGCCGTCGCTGGTGGCTATGTTCGGATTCTTCGTATTACGGCATTTACCGCACACGATGCTGCGGTACGCCTATTAAAAAGATTCTTCACGTATTCCCGGGAAACACAGATAACGCGAAATCCGTAGAAGCCGGCTTGTTGGCGATAGCTGTGTATCAGGAACAGCGCTGTCGTTTGAACAGCCGCCATCGCCAGCAAGCCGGCCCCTACAAGGGGAGCGCGGTGATAACGCATCAACGGAGATGCAGGTGTTTGATCGGAATACAGCGGGCAAAAAAACCTTGAAAAAAAACACCCCGACCTGTCAGGCCGGGGTGTTTCTTAGAACATCTTCAGCTCATCGACGCTCAAGCACTTTGACGCTTGCGCATTTCAAGAATCAGGGCATCGGCGACTTGACCTGCGACGGCTGCGGTGGCCTCAAAAGGCTGCATGTAGCTGGCATGTTTAAGCATGTAGCCCACGGCAGCGGCTTCCCAGGCAGCACGTTCGGTTGTGTAGATCGTCATGGTTGTAATTCCTTTTAGTAATGAAATTGGCCACTTCGTGTGGACATACGCAAACTAAATATATCCTTCGCACTCTTCAATGCTGGCGATCCAGTCCAATCATTGCCAATTGCTGCTCAGGCAAACAACTCGCCCTGCAACTCATCCAGTAGCGCTTGAATCGCATCCAGTCGTTGCTGCGGATCATCGAGTTGCAGCAAGTCGATCTTGTCGAGTTCGGCGAAGGGCAACAGGTAAGCCAACTGATTGGCCAGCGACTGCTGCCCGGTGGCTTCAGTGCCCATGTTCAGCGCTTCAACCATCGGATGTTCAGCCAAGGCCTTGAGCAAGGCCACCAGATCGGCATCTTCATCCTGCAGCGGCTGTTCCGGCTCTTCGTCCAGCCACTCGACCTCGGCCACGATCAACTGGTCCCGCTGTAATTCGGTGCGCAGTACGTTGAAGCGCCGCCCGCCCTGAACCCGAATACCCAACAGACCATTGTCCTGGGTCTTGAAGTCGGTGATCAGCGCTTCGCAGCCGACCAGCGCGTACCCCGCCGGGGCGATGCCGACTTCTTCGCCGTCGAGAATGCAGACCACGCCGAAGCCGCCACCCTGTTTCATGCAGCGACCGATCATGTCGAGGTAGCGCGCCTCGAAAATCTGCAAGTCGAGGATGCAACCGGGAAACAACACTGTGTTCAGCGGGAAAAGCGGCAGGCTCATAGACATTTCCTTTACACCACCATCGACACCGCCAACGGCAGCAACACCGCCGTGGCCACGCCCATCAAACTCATCGCCAGCGCCGCGAAGGCGCCACATTCTTCACTTTCCTGCATCGCCACCGCCGTGCCGACTGCGTGGGCGGTCATGCCCAGCGCCATGCCCCGGGCCTCGGGGCTGTGGACGCCGAGCCGGGTCAACAGACTCGGACCAAAGATCGCGCCGATCACCCCGGTGATCAACACAAACACCGCGGCCAACGCGGCGACACCACCAATCTGCTCGGCCACCAACATCGCAATCGGCGAGGTGACCGACTTCGGCGCCATGGTCATCAGGATCATGTGCTCGGCTCCGAACCACCAGCCCAGCAGCACACCCAGGACGGTGGCGACCACACCGCCTATCACCAGCGTAGTAAATATCGGCCAGAACAACTGCCGAATCCGCCGCAGATTCAGGTAAAGCGGCACAGCCAGCGCGACCGTCGCCGGCCCCAGGAGGATACTGAGGATCTCGGTGCTCTTGCGGTACTCGACATAGGTCAGGCCGCAGCCCACCAATACACCGATCACCAGCAACATGGAGACCAGCACCGGCTGCAAAAAGATCCAGCGGGTTTTCTCGTAGGCGGCCAATACCAGCTGATAGGCGCCGAGGGTGATGCCGATGCCGAACAGGGGATGATGAATCACCGACGTCCAGGCGCCGTGCCAGTCGAAGATCATTGGCTGTCCTCGGGATGAACGTGGCGTTTGACCAGCCGCTGCATCAACACACCGGCGAACGCCATCGACAGCAGCAGCGACAGGAACAGCGCGCCGACAATGGCCCAGAAGTCCGCGGCGATGTCGGCGGCATACACCATCACGCCCACGGCCGGCGGTACCAGCAGCAAGGGCAGGTAGCGCAACAGGCTGCTGGCCGCCAGGTTCAGCGGCTCACCGACCTGCCCCCGGCTGATCAGAAACACCAGCAACAGCAGCAGGCCGATGATCGGCCCCGGCAAGAACGGCAAAAACAAATGGTTGATCGCGGTGCCGAGCAATTGGAACAGCACCAGCCAGGTCAGGCCACGTAACAACATCTTTAATCTCCCGCAAATCCGTTCACCCGCATTGGCCCGGGCATTATAAGCATGCCTGCCCTATACATCGGCATTCGCCAAAAGCATGGTCGGTTGACCGGAGCGAATTGCCATGTTGATCTAAAGTGGTAATCCGGGAGGTCAAATCCCCCACCTCAAAAAAAACTATAAAACCGATGAACCCAAGGAGAGTCTCAATGCCCTATGTTCCAGTTGCAGAGCTCAATGATTATGTCGGCAAGGAACTCGGACGTTCCGAATGGCTCACCATTGATCAGGAGCGTATCAACCTGTTCGCCGAAGCCACCGGGGATTATCAGTTCATCCATGTCGACCCGGTCAAAGCCGCGCAAACGCCCTTTGGCAGCACCATCGCCCATGGCTTCCTGTCGCTGTCGCTGATTCCAAAACTGATGGAAGACATTCTCGTCCTGCCTGAAGGCCTGAAAATGGTGGTCAACTATGGCCTGGACAGCGTGCGTTTCATTCAGCCGGTCAAGGTCAATTCGAAAGTGCGTCTCAAGGTCGACCTGACCGAAGTCACGGAGAAAAAGCCCGGCCAATGGCTGCTCAAGGCCACCGCCACACTGGAAATCGAAGGTTCGGACAAACCGGCGTACATCGCCGAACCGCTGTCACTCTGCTTCGTATAAATCTTTCGGGATGCGAAACAGCTCCCGCTGTTTCGCGCTTCCTGCCTCTGTATCGACTGTATAAGGACACATAGCTGCGGCATACTCGGTCGCCTAATTGCCCGGAACCCGCTATGCGCTTACTTGCACTCATTGCCTTGACCCTGATGCTCACCGCTTGCGGTGACGGCGAATCGCTGCTGCCGCCTGACGCCCGCCTGCCGGACGGCGGACGCTATCGCGGCGACATGGTCAACGGCTTGCTGCAGGGACAGGGCCGGATCGATTACCCGAACGGCAGCTGGTACGCCGGCGAATTCGACAAGGGCCAATGGCACGGCCAGGGTGAATGGCACGGCAGCAATGGCGAGGTCTTTCGCGGGCAGTTCAATCAGGGCTTGTTCGACGGTCAAGGCACACTGATTACCAACGGCAGCAGCTACAACGGCGGCTTCAAACTCGGTCGTCGCGACGGTGAAGGCACCCTCAAAGAAAACGGCATGACCTACCGCGGCGAGTTTAAGGCCGATCAATTTTCCGGGCTTGGCCGTCTCGAACTCGATGACGGCAGCGCCTATCAAGGCCAGTTCGCCCACGGCAAACCCAACGGCGAAGGCCAGCGCGGCGACGCCAGCGGCAACCAGTACACCGGGCACTTCGTCGACGGTCAGCTGGAAGGCAAAGGAACATTCAACAGCGCCGACGGCGATATCTACGTCGGTGGATTCAAGAACAATCAACTGCACGGCAAAGGTCGCTACGAAAACGCCGATGGCGACGTCTGGCTGGGTCAATTCAAGGAAGGCTCGCTCAACGGCAAAGGCGAGTTGATCGGCGCAGACGGCAGTCATTACATCGGCCACTTCAATGACTGGCGCTTCAGCGGTCAGGGCCGACTGAACCTGGCCGACGGCAGTTTCTACGTCGGCCAGTTCGACAGCGACAGCTATCAAGGGCGCGGCACTCTGGTGCTGACCGATGGCTCGGTGCTCAGCGGCATGTGGGTCAACGGCCAGCGCGTGCGCGATGCCGATGGCAAGTTGCTGCCGGACACCCTCGAACTCGGCCTGCTGGCCCAGGGGCGCCTGCTTGAAGACGCACTGGGCAACGTACCGGCCTCGACGCCAGCGATAGAGCTGTACACCCTGACCCTCGGCGGCGACGGCAAGCAGAGTGTGTTCCTGCGCGAATCCGACTATGTCGCCAACATGCTCACCAGTCGATTCGGCGCCTTTGGCCAGATCCGCCTGGTCAATCATCGCGACCACCTCGGCGACCGGCCGATGGCCACCCGGGAAAACCTGCGCCGCGCCGCGCTTACCCTGGCCGAGCGCAGTGGCCCGGAAGACCTGATCTTCATCTACCTGACCAGCCACGGCACCAGCGAACACGAACTGGTACTCGACCAGCCGCGCATGGAGCTGGCCGATCTGCCGGCGGATGAGCTGGCGGCCGTCCTCGCCCCGCTGAAGAACCGTGACAAGATCGTCGTGATTTCGACGTGCTACTCAGGGGGCTTCATCCCCGCCCTCAAAGACGAGCGCACCCTGATCATGACCGCATCGCGGGCCGACCGTGTGTCATTCGGCTGTTCTGAGGAAGCCAATTTCACCTACTTCGGCGAGGCCTTGTTCGCCCAGGCATTGAACCAGACCGACGACCTGGAGCAAGCCTTCAAGCTGGCCAAGGCCACCGTCGCCGAGCGGGAACTGGCCGACAACTTCGAAGCCTCCGAGCCGCAGATCTGGGCACCGAAAACCGTCCTCTCACACTGGCAGCTTCTGCGTAAACAACAGGCACGAAAAGCGCTACAAAGTGTCTCCATTGACAACAAGGACGCAAAGAACAACTAAGCTGATCAGTATCAAGGGAGAAACACTATGTACTTGACGCCTCAGCATGTGCTGCTTGCCGGAGCCACCGGTTTGACCGGTGAACATCTACTTGATCGTTTGCTCAACGAGCCAACGATATCGCGAGTATTGGCCCCCTCACGCCGGCCGCTGGCCAAGCATCCGCACCTTGAAAACCCGGTCGGCGACCCGGCGGTGTTTCTGCCGCAGTTGAACGGCCGGGTCGATATCGCCTACTGCTGCCTGGGCACCACCATCAAACAAGCCGGCTCCGAAGAGGCATTTCGCGCCGTAGACCTGGACATGGTCGTGGCTTTTGGCAAACGCGCGCGGGAGATGGGCGCACGGCACCTGATCGTCATCAGTGCGCTGGGAGCCGATCGACGGTCCTCGATTTTCTACAACAAGGTCAAAGGCGAGATGGAGCACGCATTGCGCGCGCAGGACTGGCCGCAACTGACCATTTGCCGACCATCACTGCTATTGGGCGAGCGGCTCGAACCGCGCCTGGCGGAGAAAGTCGCCGGCCCGCTGTCTCGGCTGATCCCCGGCAAATACCATGGCATCGAAGCCTGCCAGCTGGCCCGTGCGATGTGGCGCCTGGCGCTGGAAGAGCAAGACGGGGTGCGGATTGTCGAGTCGGATGAATTGAGGAAGTTGGGTAAATAATCGACGAACCTTGTGGCAAGGGAGCTTGCTCCCTCGCCACAAAAGCCAGGCTTGCCCCTACAGCCCGCCCGTCGCCTGAAAACTTACGCCGATCACCGTCAGCAACGACAGCGGCAACAGCAGCGTGTCGAGCAACGCACTGGCCGGCAGATCCAAACCCGGATAGCTCGGCGCCTCCGCGCCGAAACGATCCTTCGCGCAGCAACCGCCATTCAACGCATACAAATCCAGCCGCGTTCCGGCGTACACCACCGGCGCGCCCGGCTTGGCCGCATCCAGCGTGCGCGCCGTGGCGCATCCGGCCAGCTGCAATGCCAGCACAACCACCAACAGCTTATTCATCGCTGGTCAGATGGTGCTCGCCCCAACGTGGCAGCATGTCCTGGGGAATGTTCAGCAGATTAAGGATTCGCGCCACGACGAAATCGATCAAATCGTCGATGGTTTGCGGCTGATGATAAAAGCCCGGCGAGGCCGGCAGAATCGTCACGCCCATGTTCGACAACTTGAGCATGTGCTCGAGGTGAATGCTCGAATACGGCGCTTCACGGGGCACCAGAATCAGCTGGCGACGCTCCTTGAGCGTTACGTCGGCAGCGCGTTCGATCAGGTTGTTGCAGGCGCCCGTGGCGATGGCCGACAAGGTGCCCGTCGAGCACGGCACCACCACCATCGCCGCTGGTGCGCCGGAGCCCGAAGCCACCGGCGACATCCAGTCTTCCTTGCCGTACACGCGAATCTGCCCGGCCTGAGCGCCGGTGTATTCGGTGAGGAAGGCCTGCATCATTTGTGGCTTGGCCGGCAGCGTCACGTCGGTTTCCGTGGCCATCACCAACTGCGCAGCCTTGGAAATCAGGAAGTGCACTTCGCGGTCTTCGCGCACCAGGCAGTCGAGCAGACGCAAGCCGTATTGGGCGCCAGACGCCCCCGTCATCGCCAGCGTGATGCGGTCCGGACCGTTGTTCATTTCAGCGCCTCGGCGAGTTTGCCGTGCAGGCCACCGAAGCCGCCGTTACTCATGATCACCACGTGAGTGCCGGGCTGGGCCTGGCTCTTCACGCGTTCGATGATGCCTTCCAGCGAATCGCTGACGATCGATGGCACGGTGCACAACGCCGCGGTGCCGGCCAGGTCCCAGCCGAGGTTGGCCGGTGCGTACCAGATCACCTGATCGGCATCGACCACGCTTTCCGGCAAGCCGTCACGGTGCGCGCCGAGCTTCATCGAGTTGGACCGCGGCTCGATGATCGCGATCAACGGGGCGTCGCCGATGCGTTTGCGCAGGCCATCCAGTGTCGTCGCGATTGCGGTCGGGTGATGTGCGAAGTCGTCGTAAATGGTGATGCCACGGACTTCCGCGACTTTTTCCATCCGCCGCTTTACGCTTTTGAAGGCGCTCAATGCGGCGATACCCATGGACGGCACCACACCCACGTGGCGCGCGGCAGCCAATGTGGCCAGGGCGTTGGCGACGTTGTGCTGGCCGGTCATGTCCCACTCCACCACGCCTTGGGAAACGCCTTCGAACATCACTTCAAACTTCGAACCGTCTTCGCTGTGCAACTTGACCTGCCACTGCCCGCCCGCGCCGGTGGTTTGCACCGGGGTCCAGCAACCCATGTCGATGACGCGTTGCAAGGCTGGCTCAGTGGTCGGATGGATCACCAGGCCTTCGCTCGGGATGGTCCGCACCAAATGGTGGAACTGGCGTTCGATGGCCGGCAGATCGGGGAAAATATCGGCGTGGTCGAATTCCAGGTTGTTCAGGATTGCCGTGCGCGGACGGTAGTGAACGAACTTGGAACGCTTGTCGAAGAAGGCACTGTCGTATTCATCGGCTTCAATGACGAAGAACGGCGTATCGCCCAGACGCGCCGACACCGAGAAGTTCTGCGGCACACCGCCGATCAGGAAGCCCGGGCTCATGCCCGCGTGCTCCAGCACCCAGGCAAGCATGCTGCTGGTGGTGGTTTTACCGTGGGTACCGGCAACCGCCAGCACCCAGCGACCTTGCAGCACGTGATCGGCCAGCCATTGCGGACCGGAGACATAAGGCAGGCCTTTGTTCAGTACGTATTCGACCGCCGGATTGCCACGGGACATGGCGTTGCCGATCACCACCAGGTCAGGGGCCGGGTCGAGTTGCGACGGATCGTAGCCTTGGGTCAACTCAATGCCTTGAGCCTCAAGCTGCGTGCTCATCGGCGGGTAGACGTTGGCATCGGAGCCGGTCACGTGATGGCCCAGCTCTTTGGCCAGAACCGCCATCGAACCCATGAAAGTGCCGCAGATACCAAGAATATGAATGTGCATAGTCGACCTCGTAAAACATGGCCGCAGGTTAGCTTAGGGTGGAAAAATTCGCACTCTTTAGCTGAGATTAACCGCGATCACTGTGGCGAGGGCGCTTTACCGGGCGATACCGTGTTTACGCAGTTTTCGATAGAGGGTGTTGCGGCTTACGCCAAGCTGCTCGGCGGTATTGGTCATATGCCAGCGCGTCTGCTCCAGCGCATTGAGCAACGCGAGCCGTTCGGCGTCCTCCAGCGGATGCCCCGATGGCTCTTCGACCACCTGCGCCACCGCCGACCGGGCCGAACGAATCATCGCCGGCAAATCTTCCAACCCGATCCGCCCGTCGTCACACAACGCCGCCAACGTGCGCAACACATTGCGCAACTGCCGCACGTTGCCCGGCCAGGCAAACCCCAGCAAGGCTTCCCGTGCCGGCTCATCAATCACCACCGTTTCACCGCGCGCTTCTTCGGCCAGTAAAAAGTCGAGCAGTTGTGATTTGTCACTGCGCTCATGCAATGCCGGCAGTGCCACCTCCAGGCCGTTGAGCCGGTAATACAAATCCTCGCGGAAGCTGCCGTCCTGCACCCGTTCCAGCAGATTGCGGTGGGTGGCGCTGATGATCCGTACGTTGACCAATTCCGGCTCGCCGCCGATCGGCACCACCAGGCGGTCTTCCAGCACCCGCAACAACCGTGTCTGCAGAGCCAGCGGCATGTCGCCGATTTCATCGAGGAACAAGGTGCCGCCATCGGCCTGCTGCAGCTTGCCGCGCATGCCTTCCTTGCGTGCGCCGGTGAAGCTGCCGCCGCGATAGCCGAACAATTCGCTCTCGATCAGGCTTTCAGGAATGGCTGCGCAGTTGAGGGCAACGAAAGCTTTTTCCGCGCGTTGACTGGCCTGATGGACCGCTTTGGCGAAGGCCTCTTTGCCCGAGCCGGTTTCACCGTTGATCAGCAGCGGCACGTCCCGCTCATAGACGCGCAAGGCCTTGCGAAAGTCCGTCTGCAAACCGCTGTCGCCCAGGCAGATGCCAGCCAGCGCGGCCCGGTCCTCAATAACCGGAGCAGGCACCAGCGGCACCGGGATGCGGCGCGACTCACCGCGCAACACGGCGAACAGTCGGCGCCCGTCACGGGTTCGCAACGGCCAGCTCGCACTGGCATTGATGCTCGCGCGGCCGAGCAATTCATCCAGCGAGCAGTCGAAAAACGCTTCCACCGGTTTGCCCAGCAAGCCGCCGCGCACGACGCCCAGCAGGTTCAGGGCGCTCTGGTTGACCGCGCTGATCCGCCCCTCGCCGTCAAACGCCAGCAGCCCTTCGCTGAACAGCCCGACGGACTCGGCCTGCAAATGAAAACGCAGCAGCCACTGGTTGTCGAAACATCGCAGGAAATAGCAACTCTCAATCATCTTCGCCGAAAGATTGACCAGGGCCATGGTGTGAAACTGACTCTGACGCGAAACATCGTTCCGCGCCGAGGACACGTCGAGCACTGCCAGCAGTTCTCCATGCGGGTCGAACACCGGGCTCGCCGAACAGGTCAGGCCCGTGTGACGACCACGGAAGTGTTCGTCCTGATGAATGGTCAGCGCCTGGCGCTCCACCAGGCAGGTGCCGATACCGTTGGTGCCTTCGCAGGCTTCGCTCCAGTCGGCGCCGAGCCAGAGCCCGGCACGCTCGAAAATCTTCCGTTCGGTGGGGGCCGTCACGCAATTGAGGATCACCCCGCGCGCGTCGGTCAACAGCACCGCATGACCGGCGCCGGAGAGTTGCTGATGCAAGCTGGTCATTTCATTGCCGGCGATGTGCAGCACTTGCTGCAGGCGCTCACGGCTTTCGAGGACGCGCCCATGCTCCAGCACCGTCGGCGCCATGGTCAGGGCCGGGTCGAGGTGATAATCCTCAAGACAGCGCAGCCAGGAACGGGCGATGGACGGATCGCTGCCTGGACCGTGCAGGTGGGTTTTCCCCTGCTTGACGGTCAACACTTGCTGGGCATGGCGACTCAAATGATTGTCGTGCATTTCTTATTATTCTCCCCGAAAGCAGTGCCCGCCCTTAAAGGAATGGGCACGCACCTTGTGGCGTCCCGTCGCCGAGCATCCTCCAGCCGGGCGCGCATTGCAATGCTGGCAAGACGCGTCAGTCACAGGATGTGCCATAAGCGGTACAAACTGTCACAGAGGGTGTACCGAAAGCGTCACAGGCGCCACCCGCCCGTCCGAGAAAAAATGCGCAAGGCCTTGATTTGCCTGAGCTGCGGGGCAGTGGCCCGACCTTTGCTCTACGCTTATAGCAAGCGCCCATGCGCTCTTCCTTACAAATACAAAAAGCCAAGGAGAAAACATCATGCGTTACGCTCACCCCGGTACTGAAGGCGCTATCGTTTCGTTCAAGAGCAAATACGGTAACTACATCGGCGGCGAGTTCGTCGCGCCTGTCAAAGGTCAGTACTTCACCAATACCTCGCCAGTGAATGGCCAACCGATTGCCGAATTCCCCCGCTCCACGGCCGAAGACATCGACAAGGCCCTGGACGCTGCCCACGCAGCGGCCGATGCCTGGGGCGCCACGTCCGCCCAGGCGCGCTCGCTGGTGCTGCTGAAAATCGCCGACCGCATCGAGCAAAACCTGGAACTGCTGGCAATCACCGAATCCTGGGACAACGGCAAAGCCGTTCGCGAAACCCTCAACGCCGACATCCCGCTGGCCGCCGACCACTTCCGCTACTTCGCCGGCTGCATCCGCGCCCAGGAAGGCAGCGCTGCCGAGATCGACGGCCACACCGTGGCTTATCACATCCATGAACCCCTGGGCGTGGTCGGGCAAATCATCCCGTGGAACTTCCCGATCCTGATGGCTGCCTGGAAACTCGCCCCGGCCCTGGCCGCCGGTAACTGCGTGGTGCTCAAGCCTGCCGAGCAAACGCCGCTGGGCATCACCGTGCTGATCGAACTGATCGGCGACCTGCTGCCACCGGGCGTGTTGAACATCGTCCAGGGTTTCGGCAAAGAGGCAGGCGAAGCCCTGGCCACCAGCAAACGCATCGCCAAGATCGCCTTCACCGGCTCGACCCCGGTGGGTTCGCACATCATGAAATGCGCGGCCGAAAACATCATTCCGTCCACCGTGGAGCTGGGTGGCAAATCGCCGAACATCTTCTTCGAAGACATCATGAAGGCCGAGCCGTCCTTCATCGAAAAAGCCGCCGAAGGCCTGGTGCTGGCGTTCTTCAACCAGGGCGAAGTCTGCACCTGCCCTTCCCGTGCGCTGGTACAGGAGTCGATCTACGACGATTTCATGAAAGAAGTCATGAAAAAAGTCCTGTCGATCAAACGTGGCGACCCGCTGGACACCGACACCATGGTCGGCGCCCAGGCGTCCGAGCAGCAATTCGACAAGATTCTTTCGTACCTGGAAATCGCCAAGGGCGAAGGCGCCGAGCTGCTGACCGGCGGCAAGGTGGAAAAACTCGAGGGCAACCTGGCTTCCGGTTATTACATCCAGCCGACCCTGCTCAAGGGCACCAACAAAATGCGCGTGTTCCAGGAAGAAATCTTTGGCCCGGTGGTGAGCATCACCACCTTCAAGGATGAAGCCGAAGCCCTGGCCATCGCCAACGACACCGAGTTCGGCCTCGGCGCCGGCCTCTGGACCCGCGACATCAACCGCGCCTATCGCATGGGCCGCGCCATCAAGGCCGGTCGTGTGTGGACCAACTGCTACCACCTGTACCCGGCGCACGCCGCGTTTGGTGGTTACAAGAAATCCGGCGTCGGCCGTGAAACCCACAAGATGATGCTCGACCACTATCAGCAGACCAAAAACCTGCTGGTGAGCTACGACATCAATCCGCTGGGCTTCTTCTAACCGCGTCATTGCTATCGCCCGCCAGCCGTCTCCTACAGACCTCGTATACCTGTAGAAGCCGGCTGGCGGGCGATGGCATTTCGAACGACACACCACCCACAGCCTGGCTGCTCTGGCACGGGCCTTGCCTGTTCGCTCTGCAGGCAAATGCGTCGGCTATCTGTACTTCCAACCGAATGCGCGCAGGCACCGCAGGACGCTATGCTCGACAGTATTTGAATACACCGGCACCGGGATATTCCGATGCGTGCTTTATCACAGTGCACAAAGGCCCCTTGTGGGAGCAAGCTCGCTCCCTCAGGCATTGTCAGTGCTCTCAAGAGAATTGGAGGACACCGCCCATGGCCGTATATGCCCATTCCGTCGGCGCCCAGACCTATCACTTTGACAACCTCAAGGACGTGATGGCCAAGGCCAGCCCGGCGCGGTCCGGAGATTTTCTGGCCGGTGTCGCCGCCCTTAACGATGGCGAGCGCGTCGCGGCGCAAATGGCGTTGGCCGATATTCCGCTGAGCCATTTCCTGCAGGAAGTCCTGATTCCCTACGAGGACGATGAAGTCACCCGCCTGATCATCGACACCCACGACAAGCAGGCCTTCGCCCTCGTCAGCCACCTCACCGTGGGCGGCTTTCGCGACTGGCTGCTCAGCGATGCCGCCGACGAACAGGTCCTGCGTACCCTCGCCCCCGGCCTGACCCCGGAAATGGCGGCAGCCGTGTCGAAGATCATGCGCGTGCAGGATTTGGTGCTGGTGGCGCAGAAAATCCGCATGGTCACGCAATTTCGCGGCACCCTCGGCCTGCGCGGCCGCCTGTCCACTCGCCTGCAGCCCAACCACCCCACCGACGAACCGGCCGGCATTGCCGCGAGCATTCTCGATGGCCTGCTACACGGTAACGGCGACGCCATGATCGGCATCAACCCGGCCACCGACAGCATTGCCTCGATCTGCGCGATGCTGGAAATGCTCGACGCGATCATCCAGCGCTACGAAATTCCGACCCAGGCCTGCGTGCTGACCCATGTCACCACGTCCATCGAAGCGGTCAATCGTGGCGTGCCTCTGGACCTGGTGTTCCAGTCGATCGCCGGCACCGAGGCTGCCAACGCGAGCTTCGGCATCAATCTGAATGTGCTCAAGGAAGGTTACGACGCCGGGTTGAGCCTCAATCGCGGCACCCTCGGGCAAAACCTGATGTATTTCGAAACGGGCCAAGGCAGCGCGTTGTCAGCCAACGCCCATCATGGCGTCGATCAACAGACCTGCGAGACCCGGGCCTACGCCGTAGCGCGACATTTCAATCCATTCCTGGTGAACACCGTCGTAGGATTTATCGGCCCGGAATACCTCTACAACGGTAAACAGATCATCCGCGCCGGCCTGGAGGACCACTTCTGCGGCAAGCTGCTGGGCGTGCCGATGGGGTGCGACATCTGTTACACCAACCACGCCGAGGCCGACCAGGATGACATGGACACCTTGCTGACGCTGCTGGGCGTGGCCGGGATCAACTTCATCATGGGCATCCCCGGTTCCGACGACATCATGCTCAATTACCAGACCACCTCGTTCCACGATGCGCTCTATGCCCGGCAGACCCTGGGGCTCAAGCCAGCGCCGGAGTTCGAGCAGTGGCTGGCGAAAATGGGCATCTTCACCCAGGCGGACGGCCGGGTGCTCTTCGGCAACAGCCTGCCACCGGCGTTCCGCCATGCCTTGGCGCAATTGGGATGAGTGTTGATATGGAAAAACCACCCTACGACCCCCACAACCCATGGCTGGAGCTACGACGTCTGACGCCCGCGCGCATTGCCCTTGGCCGCACCGGCACCAGCCTGCCCACCCGCGCACAGCTGGACTTTCAATACGCCCACGCCCAGGCGCGGGATGCGGTGCATCTGCCGTTTGACCATGGCGCACTGCGCTCGCAACTGGCCGAACGCGGGCATGAAAGTGTTTTGCTGCACAGCGCGGCAATCGACCGGAACAGCTATCTGCAACGTCCCGATCTCGGGCGAAAACTGAGCGATGCGTCGGCACAAGTCTTACGTGATCACGCCTCGGCCCATCCGGGCGGCGTCGATTTGGTGATTGTGGTCGCCGATGGTTTGTCCGCTCTGGCCGTTCATCGCCATACGTTGCCGTTTCTGGCACGGCTGGAGGAACAGATTCGCGCCGAAAACTGGTCCGTCGCCCCGGTCGTGCTGGTGGAACAGGGCCGCGTTGCCGTCGCCGATGAAGTGGGCGAATTGCTCGGCGCCAAAATGACGGTAATTCTGATCGGCGAGCGCCCTGGCCTGAGCTCGCCGGACAGCCTGGGGTTATATTTCACATACAATCCAAAGGTCGGTCTGACAGACGCTTACCGCAACTGCATCTCCAATGTGCGTCTGGAAGGGTTGAGTTACGGCATGGCGGCACATCGTTTGCAGTATTTGATGCGCGAGGCCTGTCGGCGGCAGCTATCCGGGGTCAATCTGAAGGACGAAGCGCACGTTCAGACGCTGGAGTCAGACGCCGGTGCGGATATGAAAGGTAATTTCCTACTCAGCCCGCCGGATGCCTGAAGCGCTTGCGCATTGCACATTCGTTCCAGTTTCAGGCAGGATCGACCGACGGCTGCCAGTGTGTACCCTTTGCCGCCAGAGCACGTGAAGACAGCCACTTGAAGACGAGACCTACCATGCGGATTATTCAAGCGACCCTCGAACACCTGGACCTGCTGACCCCGTTGTTCGTCAAATATCGCGAGTTTTACGGCTCCCTGCCGTACCCGGACTCGTCCCGGGCGTTTCTCGAAAAGCGCCTGCGTCGCAAGGAGTCGGTGATTTACCTGGCCCTGTCGGATGATGACAACAACAAACTGATGGGTTTCTGTCAGTTGTACCCAAGCTTCTCATCGCTTTCGCTAAAACGCGTGTGGATCCTCAACGACATCTACGTCGCCGAAGACGCACGCCGCCAGTTGGTCGCCGATAACCTGATTCGCACCGCTAAGAAAATGGCCAAGGAAACCAACGCCGTGCGCATGCGGGTGTCCACCAGCAGCGACAACGAAGTGGCACAGAAAACCTACGAATCCATCGGGTTCAAGGAAGACACCGAGTTCAAGAACTACGTGTTGCCGATCAGCGACGAGTTGTAAGTTGAAGATTCTGCAGGCGCGAGCAGGCTCGCGCCTGCAGCGTTGTACGTTATTAATTGTCATTCGGTAGCTCATCGCGCCCTCGACATGCCCCGCTACAATCTCGACGCGCTTTTCACCTCCCAACTCGTATAATGCCGACCTTCCGGCTTGTAAGAAAAACTACACCCCTCCGTAGGCTTTCGCGAAGTCATCCGCACAGGCCCGCAGACCCGGACCGTTATCACAGGTGCTTTCCATGGATTTCAACCCGCTCGACCTTATCCTGCATCTCGATGTTTACCTCGATTTGCTGGTAACCAATTACGGGCCATGGATCTACGCCATTCTGTTTCTGGTGATCTTTTGTGAAACCGGCCTGGTGGTGATGCCATTCCTGCCGGGCGACTCGCTGCTGTTCATCGCCGGCGCAGTCGCCGCAGGCGGCGGCATGGACCCGGTGCTGCTGGGGGGCCTGCTGATGCTGGCGGCGATACTGGGCGACAGCACCAACTACGTGATCGGACGAACGGCCGGCGAACGCCTGTTCAGCAATCCGAACTCGAAGATCTTCCGCCGCGACTATCTGCAGCAAACTCACGACTTTTATGAAAAGCACGGTGGCAAAACCGTGACCCTGGCGCGCTTCCTGCCCATCATCCGGACGTTTGCACCATTCGTCGCCGGCGTTGCGCGGATGCCTTACCCGCGTTTCTTCGGGTTCAGCGTACTGGGCACGATCCTTTGGGTCGGCGGCCTGGTCACCCTCGGTTATTTCTTCGGCAACGTTCCGTTCATCAAGTCGAACCTGTCGTTGCTGGTCGTCGGCATCATCCTGCTGTCGCTGGTGCCGATGATCATCGGGGTCGTGCGCAGTCGCTTCGGCAACGCAGCGTCTAAAGCTCACCCGCGCTGACTTTAGATGTGGTCCCTGAGCGACTGGCGTCGCCGGCGCATCCTGGCCAGACACCCGATTGCCGACGATCTGTGGCAACGGGTGCGCCATCATCTGACCTTTCTCGACGGCATCACCGCCGCCCAGGACCAATGGCTGCGTGAAGCCAGCGTGCTGTTCCTCGAAGACAAACACCTGACCGCCCTGCCCGGTGTCGAGTTGCACCAGGAACAACGCCTGCTGCTCGCCGCCCAGGCGCAACTGCCTTTGATGAACCTGGGGGACCTGAACTGGTACCAGGGTTTTCACGAAATCGTCCTCTACCCCGACGACTTCCTCAGCCCCCAGCGTCATCGTGACGCCAGTGGCGTCGAACACGAATGGGACGGCGAACACAGCGGCGAGGCCTGGCAGCAAGGGCCGATCATCCTCGCCTGGCCCGGCGTGATGGCCAGCGGCGGCTGGGAAGGCTACAACCTGGTCATCCACGAACTGGCACACAAACTCGACATGCTCAACGGTGATGCCAACGGCCTGCCACCGCTGCATGCCGACATGCGGGTCAGCGACTGGGCCAAAGTGATGCAGGACGCCTACGACGATCTCGACCGGCAACTGGAACGCAATCCGGACGCCGAGACCGCTATCGACCCGTATGCCGCGGAAAACCCAGCCGAGTTCTTCGCCGTCACCAGCGAATACTTCTTCAGTGCCCCGGATTTGCTGCATGAGGCTTACCCGCAGGTGTATGAGCAGTTGCAGCTTTTCTATCGTCAGGACCCGCTCGGGAGATTGAAGCAACTTCAGGCCCATGATCCGGTCTATCAGGCACACGACTAAGGTCTACACGACCTCTGGTACATGGCGTCGGCGTAGGAATATGCCTATAATCGCCGCCACTTTTTGGTCAATCCGGCCAAGTGTTTTTGGTCAACTAACGGGGGCAACGCCCAATGAGCTACAGCAAGATTCCGGCTGGCAAAGACCTGCCGAACGACATCTACGTCGCGATCGAGATTCCGGCCAACCACGCGCCGATCAAATACGAAATCGACAAAGACAGCGATTGCCTGTTCGTTGACCGTTTCATGGCCACCCCAATGTTCTACCCGGCCAACTACGGTTTCATCCCGAACACCCTGGCTGACGACGGTGACCCCCTCGACGTGCTGGTCGTGACCCCTTACCCGGTTGCGCCAGGCTCGGTGATCCGCGCTCGTCCAGTTGGCGTCCTGAACATGACCGACGACGGCGGTGGCGATGCCAAAGTCATCGCTGTTCCACACGACAAGCTGTCCCAGCTGTACGTCGACGTGAAGGAATACACTGACCTGCCAGCACTGCTGATCCAGCAGATCGAGCACTTCTTCGCGAACTACAAAGATCTCGAAAAAGGCAAATGGGTGAAAATCGAAGGCTGGGCCGGTGCAGACGCCGCCCGCGAAGCGATCACCAAGTCGGTTGCTGCCTACAAAGGCTAAGCACTGCTGCGAGATTCAAGCTTCAAGAAAAACCCCGGTTGATCCGGGGTTTTTTGTGGGCGCTCATAAAGCCTGATTAAACCGTCGGTTTAGGCCAGATTGGCTTCGGTTTTTCTTGTTTAATTTTCCCCGGGAGCGTCTTACATCCGGTCGTAAAATTCTGGCGAAATTTGAACGCCTCGTTGAACCAAAGCCTTACGCGGCGCCGGTAGACTCGCGTTTATGAAAAAGAACAAAACCTGCGGTCCACGATTCAAAATGCTCCTCGAAGAGGCGAATATCACGACGACGGCATTTGCCGAATTCTTGAATATTCCCAAGCCACAAAATGTCCATAACTGGTACACCCGCGGAGTGCCCCACTACCGCATGGAAGAAGTCGCAAAGAAACTGTCCGTCAACATCAAGTGGCTGAAAATTGGCGAAGGGCCCAAAGACGCAATGGAACTGCGTGTGCTCGACGATTCCGGCAACACCTTCGACGCTCAGGCAATGCGCGGCTCCTACAGAGTCATCGAACCCAATGACGTGGAACTGCCCTTCTATAAAGAAGTGGCAATAACACCCGGCGAGCTCAAAACCCACATTATCAGAGACCCCGAGCAATCCATCCGCATGCTGCGCAGCGATCTCGACTCCCTGGAAATCAAGCACGCGGATGCCATCTGCACCCGCATGATCGGCAACAGCATGACCGAAAAAATCGAAGACGGCTCATTGCTAGCCATTGATCGCGGACTCACGCAAATTGTCGATGGCGAGATTTACGCCATCGAGCACGATGGCATGCTACGAATCAAATACCTGCACCGAGTCCCCGGCAACGCGTTGCGCATGCGCAGCCACAACAGCGCCGAGCACCCGGACGAAATCTTCAGGGCCGCGCAAATCGAGGAGCAGAACATCAGAGTCCTGGGTTGGGTGTTCTGGTGGTCGACACTGAACAAGCGCAGGCCGGAAGTGCCATTTCTGTAGCACCCGTACACCAGACTGGGAATTCCCCAAAAAAATCAGTATGCTGCGCCCCACATTTGCGCATCGACCCGCCCCGCGGCCCAGATCGCACCGACAAGGCAGATGATTGTCTCGCCGAGTCCCACAGCCGGACGCAAGATCCGGGTGTACGTTTTGAAGGCTGGCGCGGTTTACCAAAAATGATCCAAGCCAGTCCCCGAGAAGCCGGCCACAAGCCGGCTTTTTAATGCCCACAGAAATCCACCAACGTCTACAAGCCCTAGAAACTACTGGGCTCACCCCGTACTATCTGTCTCAGGAGATCCACGAAAGACCCGTAAAATCCGCCGCCAAGGTGTGGGTCAGAGTGTGGGTTGGAACGTGTGGGTCGGATGAGAAATCGCTATGGGCAAGTTAACGAGCAAGACGATTGAGTCCTTGGCTAAAACATCCGCGCCAGGGAAAACCAATGACGGCGACGGACTTTATTTTCAAGTATCCAAAAGCGGCACCACCAGCTGGATCTTTCGCTACAAACTGGATGGACGAAGCCGTGAAATGGGTCTCGGCCCCTACCCAACCGTGACACTCAGCGAAGCTCGCCAACTCGCAGCACACCAACGAAAGATACTCGCTACCGGCGCTGACCCTCTCGCCACCCGCGATGCCGAAAGGGAGGCGAAGCGCGAAGCAGAACGCCAGGCTGCCGCACGTCGCACGACATTCGAGGAACTCGCAGGCGAATACCTGCAGGCACATGGAAGCAGTTGGTCAGATAAGTGGCGCAAAGGTTGGCTACGCAAGCTGGAACTCTATGCGTTCCCTATCATCGGCAAGCTGTCGACTGACACAATCCAAACGGAAGATGTGCTAAATGTACTGCATCCAATCTGGGCAACCAAAACCCGCACAGCAGATGAGGTGCGCGGCCAAATTGAGCAAATATTGGATGCGGCCAAGTCTCGTCGCTTACGAGAAGGCGACAATCCAGCTCGCTGGCGCGGTCACCTGGAAAACCTTCTGAGCAACTCGGAAAAGAAAAAAGCACGACAGCGCCAGCACTTCCCCGCCATGCACTGGCGCGACCTGCCGAAATTGATGGATAAGCTAGCCCAAAATCACGGCCGAGACGCCTGCGCCGCCCGACTACTGATTCTGACTGGCGCTAGATCCCATATGGTCCGTCTTGCTCAATGGTCCGAGTTCGACCTCGCAGCAGGAACCTGGGCGCTTCCAGCTGAGCGCATGAAAATGAGAAAGCCATTTGTCATTCCTCTAGCCGCTCAGACTATAGAAATACTGCAAGGTATGTTCCGTACCGACTCGCCTTATCTGTTCCCAGGCCAAGGCCAAAGCGGTGTGATCCATGCTAACGCTGTGCGCAACCTGCTGCATAAATTCGGGCATGACGAGATCACACGACATGGATTCCGCTCAACCTTCCGTGACTGGGCAAACGAGTGCACTCACTATCCTCGCGAGATATGCGAGCTTGCACTTGCTCATGATGAGCGCGACCAAACCGAAGCTGCCTACTCCCGCTCTGATTTTTTAGAGAAGCGCAGAGCACTCATGGAAGACTGGGCAGCATTCTGCTCGAATACGCAGATCGCACCAGGCGATTCCTTGGCTCCGTTGGTGCTAAAGCTCGACAGTTCTGTAAAGAGATAAAACGGCGTCAGGTGCGAAGGGGCCGGGGCGTTTGGAATTTGCTTTTCAGCCAGTAGTACCCACCCAACATCAGCAAATACCCAACCCACTTGTATGGCAGCAATTTCACCATGAAGCCTGCGGCTGTCCAGTCGCCCCAAGAGCGGCCGCCGCCGCTGAGAAACAATGCCACTGTCAGTAGTTGGGTAAACACAACATATGCCCCCCCAAACTTCAGCAGAAAAATCCATACCCGCTTGCGTTTGGCTTTGTATTCCGACTCGCTGCCAGTACTCGACCGCATGCACCCCAGCACCGCGCCGAGGACCAAAAGACCTACCGCCCCTGACACAAGTGAAAGTGCGGTGGACGCTTCTTCCAGATCCCCTTTACCACCATGGAGATAGATGTAGTAAGCCAGGAAGGCCAAATAGAGGGCGAAACCAATCCTGAAAGGACGGGACATCATCGCAAAACCAATCAACGCGACGACGATACCAATAACTACCACCATGTATTGCTGCTCCTGCGAGTTCGCTTGATAACCAAGCGATATCCATCACCAAAAATCGCGACTCGCATAGTACCAATAGGCCACCACCAAAAAAAATGGAGTCGTCGCCAAATAATTACTGACGAGAAAATAGCTTGGCCGACTTTTGTTCTAGCCCTACCGCTAGCAGTTACACGTGCAGCGCCTGAGTACTGGTTAAATACACAGGCATGTCGACTCTAAGGTATTCAGCACAGCACCCGATAACGCTTCAAGGTAAACCGAACGACGCAGCAAGTTTTGTGGCCATATGACATTATTAGCCTGATTCGAAATTACACAGCACAAAGAAGCGCTGCTTGGGCAGTTATGGGAATGCGACAGGAGGGACTGATGGATCGAGTACAACGAATCGAGGCGCTTGAAGCGGAGTATCAGCTTTTCGCCAGCCAGCGTAGCGACGCCGCTCCGGCCAAGCCTCGCATCGCCGCCTGGGGCCTTGTGAAAGCCGGGAAAAGTTCACTGCTCAATATGCTAAGCGGGCATGCCAGCGACGAGCATTTCCAAACAGGTGACATCCGCACCACCCGAACCAATCAAGCACTGGAGCTCAATGACTACGTGCTTATCGATACCCCGGGCCTGGGCATCGACGCAGACGATACTCAGCAGGCAAACGAAGGCCTCGATAAAGCTGATGTCGTGCTTTTCGTTCATGCCCCACCAGGCGAATTGGACGCTGAAGAAGTAGCGCTGCTCGACCAACTGCGCAATGCATACGGTGACGAGGTTGGCGAACGCGTAGTACTGGTGATCAGTCAACTAGACAAGCTTCAGGACACAGACCTGGCCGAGGTACGGCAAACGATCGAACGTCAGGCCTTGATCCATCTCGGCACAATGCCAGAATGCTTCGTCATCTCCAGCACCCGATTCAAAAGTGGTGTTGAGAAGAAAAAAGAAGGGCTGTGCATCAAAAGCGGAATTCCGCCATTAGTTCAGCACCTGCAGATGCTATCGAAAAGCCTCACGAACTCGCTGGAAGCAGCCCGGCAAAAGCGGCTTGCACGCCGGGCACTTGAGCTCTGCGAACGTATCGACGTGGCAATAGAACAGGACATCAAGCTGATCGAGCAGGTTACCCAGCCGTATGTGGTGAAAACCAAAGCATTCGTTGAGCTCGTCCACGGCGCTCAACAGACGTTCAAAAACCATACGTCCGACATGCAGAAAACCCGTAAAAAACTCGACAGCCTCTAATAAGGAGATTTGCAATGCCTCTACCCTGGTTGATCGGCATTGCGGCAGTCGCTGCCGTAACCGCCGTTGTCAAAGCTGTTTCTGACGACAGCCCTTCTTCCTCGAACAGCACGACAACCTACGACGATAGCAAGCGGCGTGAGCAGGAGCAGGAAGCCCGGCACCAACAGGAGCGCGAGAACCTCAAGGCCCGTGTCCAATCGCTTGCGGGCGAGCGGCGTGAACAGCTCAAAGCTGAGCTCAGGAGGGCCGCCTCGGCGCTGGCATCCTCATCGGACAAACACAATCCTGTATCTGAAGGCTTGAGCAAAATGACCCGATTAACGCTAGATGGCGTGACAGGTGATCAGCTCGAACAACGCATTCGTAGCACCGCGTCCTCTACGTCGAGCTATGCCAAGACGGTCAAAGCCATCCTCCAGTCGTCCCCAGCGATGGAAGGTGGGCACATCATTCATTTCATGCAAGGGGTGAACCTGCTTGAAACCGTGACTGTTCCTGCCGATGCGTCTGCCAGCGACCATGCGGCGCTCGCTCAAGCACAGGCCGCGCAATCGCGCATCGAGCGGCTGCAACAACTCAAACGTCAACTTCTGCCCCAGGCGTAAACTATCCATGAGCACCGTTACTCGCGACGAGTTGATGCAGGTCTTTCAGCAACTGCAGGGGCAATTCTCCAGCAAGAAGCAGGACCTTGTGCATGCCCAGCAGCGCTTCGATGCGCTGCGCACTGGCTTTGTGGAGCAGATGCACCACAGCACTGAACGCATGGCGGCCAAGGTCGGCGATCAGAATCCGCTCGGAAAAGCTGCTGCTCAGCTAGCCCAGCGTCTGACCGACCAGTTCACCGTGTGGGAAAAGCGCGCAAAGGTACGCGCGAAGGGCGCGGAGTTCCGCGAACACTTCAACGACTCCCTGCTGGTGTTCGTGTACGGCAAGGTCAAGTCGGGCAAAAGCTCACTGGGTAACTATGTGGCCTGGGGGCACAGCGAACCCTCCCCTGAACTGAAAAACCAAGCAGCCCTGAAACCCGTCTACTTCTCCCACGACCGTACCGAAGTGGCCAGCGGCGATGCCGAGGGCGAAGCTTGCCGCACAGAACAGTTCAGAGTCGGCGCCACCGAGGCCACCAGCTCGATCCAGGGCTTCAAGTTGCCTGGCTTCACCTGGGTGGACTCGCCAGGGCTGCATTCCACCAATGCCGCCAATGGTGACCTTGCGCGCAGGTATGTCGATCAAGCGGACTTGATCCTCTACACCATGAACTCCCAAGCCCCTGCCCGTAGCTCCGACATGAGCGAAGTCAGCGCCCTCCTGAACGGCCAACGCTCTTTGATGGTCCTGCTGACTGGTAGCGATATCACCGAAGAAGATGAGGATGACGGCGGGCAACTCATCACCGAAGTGTTGATGAAGTCCAAAGAAACTCAACAGCGCCAGATCAAGGAGGTCACAGGCAATCTGGAGGCGATGGAACATGATGCTGTGGATAAAATCAGCATACTGCCTCTCTCTACCCGCTTCGCTGAAAAGCAGCCTTCGCACTTGCAGGAAAGTGGCCTGGGAACACTGTTCCAGACCCTCAAAACCCTGTCCCAAGGCCAAGGGTTGCAGCTCAAACTGAACACGCCGTTGAACAACCTGCGCAAGGCAGTGGGCGAAACCAACGACGATTTGAGCCTGATCAAAGATTTGACCGAGTCGTTCGAGCGACAGATCCAGGATCAGGACCAGGCGGTGGAACGAGTGCTGCGCACGCTAAGCCAGAAAGGCACCACTGAGATGCGCAGCTTCGTCAATCAGTTGTTCAACGGCCCTCGTCCGGCCAACGTCCAGACCCAGTTGCAAGAACAGCTGGGCAAAGTGGTCGGCCAGCTGACCAGCGAGGCCATGCACAGCATCGGAGAAACGCAGCAGAAGGCGCTGAAACGTGCCTTCGACACCAGCCGTCTGGGGGCGATCCCGGAATACCGAGAAGTCACCGTCGAGAAGGAATACATGAGCGGCACTCGCAGCAGTACTAAAACAGCCTGGGGTACGGGCGGGGCGATTCTGGGTGGAGTAATCGGTTTCGTCGTCGGCGGCCCAGCAGGCGCAGCAGCAGGGGCCTCCCTGGGCAGTGCTGCCAGCATGATCGGACGCAGCGCCGAGGCCATCT
The DNA here is from genome assembly GCF_028656895.1 of Pseudomonas sp. TNT2022 ID1044. Classification (NCBI taxonomy): domain Bacteria; kingdom Pseudomonadati; phylum Pseudomonadota; class Gammaproteobacteria; order Pseudomonadales; family Pseudomonadaceae; genus Pseudomonas; species Pseudomonas sp. TNT2022 ID1044. The sequence continues at coordinate 70,456 of NZ_JAMDHB010000008.1, forward strand.
TCGCAAAACACAATGTGGTAGTCGGCGACAACCTGGAAGAACAACGTCAGATCGCGATCGACCAGTACGCCAACGCATTACCCACCTATCTGAACGAGCAAGTACAGGGCATTTACGAGCCCCTACGAAACTCCATGCTCGAATACTGTCAGATTCTGACCATCGAAATGCAGCGCCTGCGCGGGGCATTCAACACCCTCGAAACGAGTTCCGTTCAATGACAAAACCAGGCCCAATGACACAACTACTGGCGCTCTATGACGAAGTAGATGCCTTGTGTGAAACCTACAATCCAAATGCTATTGCCAGCATTCGTGAGCTAAGCCGAGCCAAGAAGGCCAGGGCCGGCGCGTCCATTATGGTGTATGGCGTTTATAACGCCGGTAAAAGCACGTTGATCAACGCCCTGCTCGGCCAGGAACTGGCTGCGGTGGCTGATGTACCCGAGACCGCCTGCGTGCAAGGCTACCGTTGGGGCGATTTCGAAGTGCTCGATACACCCGGTATCGACGCCCCACTCGAGCACGAGGAAATCACTCGCGAACAGCTGGTTCAGTCAGATGTCGTGATTTTCGTGGTCAACCCACTTGGCGTCGTCGAGGAAGAAAAGACCCTCGATGTGCTGCTTGAGTTGGTGCTCGCAGGGAAGATGATCTTCCTGGTGCTCAACTGCAAAAACCGTTTCGATCCGATCGATCTGGAGCGTGTAAAAGATGAACTGCGCCAGCGTATCCAACTAAAAGCTGGCAATCAGCGAGTGCTGGATCACATCCCTATCGTCGAGGTAAATGCCCGCTCTGCGCTCAAGGCAAAACTTGAGAACAAGCAGAACCTGCTAAACAGCTCCGGCTTCCCGAAATTCGAGAACGCGCTCGCTGAGTTCTTCGCATCGGTCGAACAGAAGGCAATCGTTGCACGGGTGGCCACTGAATTTCGCAGTTATATTCAGTCGACTGTGGACGCTTTGGATGAGCAGCAAGATCAGGCCTCGGTCAAGCGTCTGGACACTTTCTACGGAGAAATCGCTCGTCGCGAAATCGATATCCGCCGTGGTTTGAAGTCGCTGGTCGAAGCCAAGGCCGCTTTCATCAGCAAGAGCACCATCAATGCCCTGCAACTGAACAGCGAAGGTGCTCAAGGCAAGATTGAGCAACTCATCGGCCAAGCCAATCACGAGGTATGTGCCGAGCTTGAGGATGCTCTAACGCGCCTGGGGCTGGATGCGTCCGAAATGCTCGACGAGGTCATCCGGGAGGTTCGGGTGCAGCCCCAATCCTACAGTAGCCAAGCTGCCCCGGACGTCAAAGCCCACGTCGAGCACACGGACCAATTGCCTTCATCGCCTGGCATCGACATGAGCCTGCTTGAGACGGGTGTACGACAAGCAGGCAGCATGGTAAAGGCCGAGCACGTGATTAGCGTGATGAAGGTCGGAAAAGAATGGTTGCCCACTCTGTTCAAGGGAATCGGCCCCGCCACAATGGGCAAGGTTGCCGAGCAGATTGTCGGTAAGGTCATTCCGGTAATCGGCATTGCCTTTCAGGTTGGTAGCACGCTGTATTCAGCGTTCGCGGGCGATCCAGAGCAACAGCGTTTGAATGAGCAAGCTCAACGGGAAGCGCAGGAGCGCGAGCGCCGCGACCAGGCAATCAAGGCTTTCGGTGAGGAAACCGCTTGGGAGTTTTCACAATCGCTGAACGCCTTGGTCGAGACGCACCTCAAAGCCAGCTTTGCAGAGGTCAAGGACAAACTGCAAAGCCTGCGTGGCAGCCTCAACCAGAATCAGCGACGCCTCAGCGAGGATCGTGAGCGTCTGGTCCAGTGCCTGGCTGTCATGGGTGACTATGCCTGACACCCACCCGGCATTCGCCTGCAGCCGCTGCTTGGAATGCTGCCGCCGTGTCCATTTGCTCCCCGATACCGCTGCGATGGATCGCGGCGACGGGGTATGCCAGCATTTGGATGAGCTGAATGCATTGTGTCGCATCTATGACGAGCGGCCAGACATTTGCCGCATCGATCGGCAGTACGTACTCCACTATCAGCAAGCAATGACATGGGAATCGTTCGTCAGAATGAATGAGGCAGGTTGTAAACAGTTACAGGTGCTAGCCAGCAGCGAAACAAGCGGAGTGCCTACAGTTTGAGAAAACCGTCGGGCGCTACCGCAACCAATTCAACCGCAGGTACTTATTGCAAAGGGGCTCGTGTTTAAGCCCCTGAGCGAGAAAACATTGGAGCCAGCATTACTTGCGCAGTAATTCGTACCTAAAGCGCGCTTCCAATGACAGTATTCCCAACCGCACCGACACAACAGCACATCCTCGTCCTCCCAAACGTCGTACCGCAACGCCCCGCAGCAGAAAGACTATCCATCCAGCGGCCTGAAGTTCGACCACTTCCTGCACTCAATCAACCGTACAGTGGACGTGGTCGGGAAGTTTACCAGCAAGCTCGAAGCCGCATTCGATACCTACAAACAGGCTGTTCAAGCCGATATCGCGCAGCTGGAAGGCCGTAGAGGAGAGTTGATACCCTGAAATTAGGGGGGCTGCGTTGTTCGACAGAATCGATCGAGCATTCCCCATATCTGAGTAAATGTTCTATTCTTCTGGGCTGGAAAAATTGGTGGATGAATGCGAAGGCCTTCGTCGAAAGTTCAAGCTGGCCGCTCGAAAAGCTCTGGAGGTTTGCGAACTTGTTCGTACGAGAACCTCTGTTGAACCTGATGAATTTCTCCGCACTCGCATACGCCGGTAAACGCCGGCACGCAGCGTGTTACGGACCCTGGCCTGTGTGCTCATAATCGCCGCCGCGCCAACAACTCCGCTAGCGCCCCTTCAAGCCACCCTGCGGTGCGCATCTTAAGCGCCTTGCTCCCACACTTCGGGCACTGGTCAAACCAGTCGCCGGGCATCAACGTATCACTTTGCGGCGCCACTGTTTTCGTCCAACCGCACGTTTCACATTCAAAGGTGAAGGGCCTTGGCTTGATTGGCATTTCTACTCTCCTTGGTACTTATGCAAACTCACTGCCATCAGTGCTTTCAACTACCGGGATACGCCTGCTCGATCAGTTGATCAAATGCGCCACCTATCCCGCAGTAGTCGCGCGGAATGCGCTCAAGATCCTCAGACACTTTCACGATCACCTCGCGTAACTCCAAACGCTCGAGCCAGAGGGCAGGAATGGAAGCGGCACCATGCTGTGCACCCAACAAATGCCCGGCGATAAGCCCTGTGCTGACGCTATTGCCACTGTGATTCACCGCCGCAATCACCCCCTCTTCGAGCGATCGCGCTGTCAGCGCGCACCACAGTCCGATCGCCAGCGCTTGTTCGGCGACAAAGCCACCGCCAAGATCGGCAATGCTTTGCGGGGTGGGCTTATAGCCCTCGTAAAAGAAGAACAGTACGCGTTCAATAAGATCGCGCGTTTCTTCCATACCCGGCAGTTGCCCATACTTGGCCAAACTTTGAGTCACTGCGTGTTCCAGGCTGTCTTGTAGATCGACAACGCGCTGAAGAATGTCGGCGAATAGTCCAGCCGCCAAGTAGCCCGTCGGATGCCCGTGAGTCAGACGCCCTGACTGGGCAGCATAGTCAAAGGCATTAGCAAAGAATGCGCAGGGTGCAACGCGCATTAATGCGCCACAGCCTTTGCTGTTGTTCTCGGCAACCGCGCCCAACCGCCGACTGGCCTTGAGAGCAAGCAGACAGGTATCCCCTGGGGCGCGGCGAGACCAGAGCTCTGGTTGCTTGATCAGCCAACCATCCTCGCTGATCGGAATCGCAGCAGGGTAATCCTGGGTCATCAACCAGCGCAGCAAAGAATGATGAACAATGCTGGGAACGTGGCATACCCCTCGTGAGCTGCCGCGCACAAAAGCCCGCATCAAGCCTTCCGCAGTGAAAAGCATCATTTGCGTGTCGTCAGAGATGGCGCCGGTGATGCCGTAAGCCGGGACAAAATCGGTGATTCCCTGTGGACCGAACATAGCTTCGATCGCTGACCACTCCAGGAACTCCACTGGGGCACCTAGCGCATCGCCGACAGCGCCACCCAGCAGGCAGCCTTTGACGCGTTCAAGTCTGTTCATATCTTTCCCTTATTCCTCGACCGGGATCAATTCCTGCAAAACCACCAGCTTTCTTTGCAACTGCTGAACGTGCTCTTTCTCAGCTCGCAACGCTGAACGCAGTTCACGGTTTTCCACTTCCCAGATCCGCGCCCAGCGAACACTCTTTTGGCAACCCATAGCCATCTGCCACAGTTCGTTCAACCTCAGACACTGATACAGAAGCACCAGCAGGATTGCCCCCATCATCACCAACGCACCGGTCGAAACCGCTTCAGCCATATTCATATCCACTTCCTTTTCGTGACCTTGACCCATCCAAGTACAGATACACGATATGTAGTGTTTGACGACAGGTATAGAATGTAGACTTATACAGGTAAAGAAATCACGCAGGTAAACGGACGTAAAAGGTTGAGCTGGCAGGGAACAGCCTCAGCAAGAAGTAGCTTTTCGCCACCACTTAAGGGAGGATCTGCCCCAGACAGAAATGCTTGATTGAAGTGAGATCCAGCATTCCCGGCGCCAGCTAGAGCGGGCAAGGGCTTGAATAAATTATCAAGCGACATATGTCCTGAAACTTTACATATGACAACTGCTAAGGAAGGCGCCGACTCGAAAGTACCCTTACCGACAAGTCGACCTCATGCATGACAAAAGCGCAGTACTGATTCTGGAAGCCCCCTGGAACATCTATGAAGGGGATATCAACCGCAGTTCCGTCGAGCCCTTTTTCCAGGGCCTGGCCAAACAATCCAATGATGTCGAGATTCTGCATTCACGTTTCTACGACGTGAACAGCTTCAGGTTGGCATTCGCTGCACTGAGCAAGCACAAGTACAAGAATGCCATCGTCTATGTCGCCGGCCATGGTGACGGACAGCGTGTGGGTGGCGCCAGGATCCTCGACATCATGGTCCAGTGCAGCCTCAAATCAGTGGCAGCCAATATCACCGGCGTCGTTTTGGGCTCGTGTTTCTCTGCTGGCACTGCCGACCGTTCGCAGGCCGACACGATCAATGCCTTGGTCCAGGAGTCGAACCTTGCCTGGGTGGCTGCCTACAATTGCGCCGCGTTCTGGCATGAAAGCACCATGATAGACCTGTCCATCATCCGCCAGATGATTCGCGCCAAGGAGTCGCACTTCCAGGATCGTGGCGACATTAGTGAGCAACTGGCGATGGGGATTGAATGTTTCAGCCCTCACTTCGCTGTGGGCAGCAACGGCAAGTCCGGCAGTGATGGGAAGTTGATCAGCCTCAAACAAGGCATCTCGTTCTTCTCGCAACCCCGGGGCCAGGGCAACCGCTCCCGCTGTGTCACTGACGAAGTCTGGGGCATGTGGAAAGGGCTGCAGCTTGAAACCCTGGACGTGTTCGAGGAGGCCTGAGCACCTGCACAAAGCACACTGCCCCTCCCTGTGATATTTCTGTGATATGTCGCCTACAGCGACAGGTCTTTATTGTAGAGTGATGCGATCGAAGCAATCGTACACAGGGACGGGCAATGAAACGCAAGCAATCCATCGAACAGGTACGTTGGGACCTGGCACTGCGCTACAGGCTGATCGAGACCGTTGCTTGGTGGGAAGGCCGACTGACCACGGGGCACTTGATCCAGAGTTTCGGCATCAGCCGACAGCAGGCTTCCAAAGACATCAATACCTACATCACCGAGCATGCGTCAAAAAACCTGGCATATGACAAGCAGCTCAAAGGTTACGTGCCCACCAAGCAATTCAAGCCCAAGTTCATCGACGACAGCGCCAGCGCTTATTTGCACCTGCTTTACCAGAACAACGAACGCGCCCCACATATAGATGGACTTGCCCTCGCCTACGCCCACACCAAGGTACTTGAAGTCCCGGATCGCCCGATTCGCCCGGAGGTTTTGCGCCCATTGCTCAAGGCCTGTCGCGATGGCCTGCGTCTGGAAACCGAGTATGTGTCACTCAACACTCCAAACGTGGAAATTCGCCTTATCGCCCCTCACACACTGGTCTACACCGGTATGCGCTGGCATGTGCGGGCTTACTGCGAGAAGAACGGCCAGTACCGCGACTTTGTGCTCAGCCGTCTACGGGGCGAGCCGGATTTGCTCGACGAATCGCCAAACACTCGTGAGCTGGATGAAGACTGGAACACTGAGATACCGGTGATATTTTCCGCCGATGGGCGATTGAACGCGGCGCAGAAGGCAATCATCGAAACCGATTTTGGCATGGTTGATGGCCAGTTAGTGGTACCCAGTCGCAGGGCGCTGGTGAAGTATGTATTGCAACGCTATCAGATCGACCCGAGAAACCAGGCCACTAACCCTGAGGCACAGCAAATCGTGGCCACCAACCTTAAGGAGCTGCGACCTTGGCTCATGAATGACTGACCCTCAAGCTTCTCCCGAGTCGATCACTGTCTGCCAGGCGTTTCGACTCGGTGACATCCATGACCGTCCGGTCGACATTTCGTGCCAAGTACGCCAAGCGCTTATGTAGTTGTCAATTTCCCGAATCAACAACTGCTCCGCTATTTCGTGATAGCCAGAAAGAATGGCCAGATTTCGAGCGGTATTGCCCTCGCTGTTCTTAGCGTGATGCTTGTTATCCGGTTGTTGTTTAGGCAGACCACATTCCAATTCCGCGATGACAAACCAAGTGATTTCGCTCGCTGCTTACACTGAGTTGAAGGCATTCACGCGCGTTTGGATATGCGCGAATGCTTTGCCTTTAGGAAGTCAAAGCAACGAGAGTCCACCATTTGCCGCCAACTGCTGATCCCCGACACTCCTCAGAGCATGTTCTACACCAATTCCGATTCAAAAAAATCTCAGCCACATATTACTGCAATGACATCCCCCCAAGGAGATTCATCCCATGTCATTGCAGTGTCCTCGCTGTCACTCCCCCAAAGTCGCTTCTTTCCATCACGCCATGAAAGTCGGCGCGGCCATCGGCACCGTGGGTGGTGCTGCGCGTGGCGTCAGCGCTGCATTGGCTGGCGGTCAAGCTGGTGCGCTTATTGGCTCTATCGCCGGCCCTGTCGGTATCACACTCGGTTCGGTATCGGGTGCCATCCTCGGCGGGTTGGCCGGTGGCGTCGGTGGCTGCGCACTCGGCGCCCAACTGGGCGAGTCGCTCGACCGCCATATCCTGGCCCACAACCTCTGCCTGCTCTGCGGTCACCGTTTCAACCTACCTGCTTAACCCATTTCCACTCTCTCATTTATTACGTCCGGACAGTGCTGCGCAGTGCGCGGCGCTTTATGCCGGCGTGCCCCCAAAGGAATCTCAATCATGGCTCATCTCATCGAAACTATGGCCTACGCTGGCGTAACTCCCTGGCATGGCCTGGGCAATCAGCTCACTCAGAAACAACCGATCGAAGTTTGGCAACGCGAAGCCGGGATGGACTGGGCGATCCAAGAAAGCCTGGTGCACTTCAAAGCAGAGCTGGCCGGTCACCTAGGCTCCATCCATTCATTCCCGGAACAAAAGGTGCTGTACCGCTCCGACACCAAAGCACCACTGTCGGTGGTCTCACAGCGCTACCACACCGTGCAGCCGCGTGAGGTGCTGGAGTTCTACCGTGATCTTACTGAGGTCTCCGGCTACGAGCTGGAGACTGCGGGGGTACTTAAGGGCGGTCGCAAATTCTGGGCGTTGGCGCGTACCGGACAAGGCGCTGCCCTGAAGGGCAATGATCAGGTCAACGGCTACCTGCTGCTGGCCACGTCCTGCGACGGCACCCTGGCAACCACGGCAACACCCACCACCGTTCGGGTGGTGTGCAACAACACCCTGACCTTAGCCCTGGACGGCACATCTCGTGCGATTAAGGTGCCGCACAACACACGCTTCGATCCGGAGGCAGTGAAGAAGCAACTCGGCATAGCCGTCTCCGGTTGGGACGAGTTCATGTACCGCATGCGCCATCTCGCTGAGCGCAAGGTCCAGTGGCATGAGGCTCTTGGATATTTCATGTCGGTGTTGTGTGAGGTCAATCCGAGCAATCAACTACCGGAGCAACTACCCAACGAACGCGCCCTGCGCAAGGTGCAAGAGCTGTATGAAGGCCGTGGTCGGGGCAGCCAGCTCGAATCGGCACGCGGCACCGCCTGGGGCTTGCTCAATGCGGTGACGGAGTACGTCGATCATGAGCGCCGCGCACGTAGCAATGAGTACCGCATGGACTCGGCGTGGTTTGGTCAGGGTGCGCAGATCAAGCAACGCGCCCTGGATGCAGCCCTACGTCTCGCAGCTTAACCTTCTCGTCAATCGCCACCCCCGGTCAGCCTTGTGCTGGTCGGGCGTATTTATGCCTGCAAGGTGAACACGATGAAAGCAACCTCATTGAATAGTAGTACCCCTAAGCCCCGCCCTGCCCTTCGCCTGGTCAGCACTAAAGAGCTGCCGCGTGAGGACTGGCTCGCCATACGCAAACGAGGCATCGGTAGCTCCGACGCAGGCGCGGCGGTTGGCCTCAACCCGTACAAATCGCAGTTGGAGTTATGGCTTGAAAAGACCGGTCGCGATGCCACGTTACCGAAAATAGATCCTCATGATGAGGAGAGCCCAGCCTATTGGGGCAATGTGCTGGAGCCCATCGTCGCTTGGCACTACAGCAAGCGCACCACAAACAAGGTGCGACGAATCAACGCCGTGCTGCAGCATCCGAATCCCAAATTACCCTGGATGCTCGCCAACATCGACCGCGAGGTGATCGGCGCAGACGACGTACAGATCCTCGAATGCAAAACCGCAGGCATAAATGGGGCACGTCTTTGGAAGGACGGCGTCCCCGAGTATGTGCAGCTTCAAGTGATGCACCAGCTCGCCGTCACTGGCAAGCAGGCCGCGGATGTGGCGGTACTGCTGGGCGGTCAGCACCTGGAGATCCATCGCATCGAGCGTGACGAGCAAATGATCGCTCGCCTGATCGAACTGGAGCGCAAATTCTGGACCTACGTGGAAACCGATACCCCGCCACCGGCCGACGGTAGCGCATCGGCTGAAGCAGCTTTGCGCTGCTTGTACCCAGAAGACAACGGCCAGACCGTCGACTTCAGCAGTCACGCCGGTTTAGCAGCGGCCTACCTGGAGCTCAAGGCCGTTCGCCAGTCCATCGGCGAGAAGGAAACGCGCGAGGCCCAGCTCAAGCAGATACTGCTGCAGGCCATGGGCGAGGCCACCCGAGCGGAGTTTTCCAGCGGTTACATCAGCTGGAAGAAATCCAAGGACAGTGCCGTACTCGATGTCCAACGCCTATTGCAAGAGAAACCCTACCTACAAGTTCGCTACACCAAAACCAAGGAAGGCAGTCGCCGCTTCCTGATCAACTGACTCCGCTATTCCCCAATTCCCTCCCCTTGGCCAGTCCATTCAGTTCGCGCTGCGTGGCTGGCCTTTTTTCATTTCCAGGAGAACCATCATGTTGAAAGGCTTAGCCGTGACACCGCCTGTGCTCGGACGCATCTCCATCGGCAAAGTCATCGAGAAAAACGGCAAACGCCTGCCGGAGAAAGATGATCAGTTCACCATCACGTCCCAGGTGCAAAGCAGGGATGGCTGGCTGCTACACCCACTCAACGACGAACTGCGCCAGAGTAAGGAAGACAAGCTGCGCAGCATTCCTGTACGCCTATTGTTCAACGAACCGGAACTGAATTTCCGGGCCGACTACACCCTGTTCGACCGGCAGTCTGGCAGGCCGTTGTGCGTGGGCAATGGCGAGTCCTGCAAGCGTGCCACTCAAGACGGCATGCAGTCACTCCCCTGCCCCTCGCCGGATGCGTGTCCATTGGCCAAAGGGGGGGCCTGCAAGCCTTATGGTCGGCTGAACGTACTCATCGGTGATGACGATCCGCTGGGCAGCTTCGTGTTCCGTACTACCGGCTTCAATAGCATCCGCACTCTGGCCGCTCGGCTGCATTACTTCCAAGCCATCTCGGGCAACCGCCTGGCCTGCCTGCCGCTGGAACTGCGTTTGCGCGGCAAGTCCACCCGGCAAAGCCACGGCACGCCGATCTTCTACGTCGATATCACCGTGCGCAGCGGCATGAGCATGGAGGAAGCATTGCTCGCCGCTCGGCAGCTCGATGAAGCCCGGCAATCTGCGGGCTTCGATCAGGCCTCATTGGACTGCGCAGCGAAGCATGGGCTCGGCAACGGGGCGTTCGAGGACAGCGAGGAAGACGGTGGCGCCGTGATCGAGGAGTTTTATTCGAGCACGGATGCCGCCACCGGCGCTGCCCAGAGTGACGAACCGCAACCGGCACCCAACTCACTCGCGGGCAAGCTGGAAGCGCTCGCCTCGCACGCCAACTGATACCACTCCTGCCTGGACTGAATGCATCGGCCAGGCAGGCTCTTTCGGAGAGCCGTCATGACCCTGCTTCGATTTCTATTCTGCCTATTCATTTTCATCGGGGCGCTGGCTGCAGCAGGCGTACTGGTGCTGAGCATTCTGCTAATGCTGCGTTTCCCGCCGTTGCTGGTCGCCGTAGTCCTTGCGTGCTGGATTCTGAACCGCCTGTGCAAGCTGCTGCGCGCATCCGGCCAGGACAATCCCACGAGAAATCCCGCATCGCAGGGGTGACCTCAGCAACCTTTATGAGCGGCCAGACAGGGAATGGGCGCACTTAACCCATCAGGAGAATGAACGATGATCAGACAATGTTTGATCTGCGACTCAAGAGCCGTCCTGACCCAGGAGGCCGCAAGAGGCATTGCCCTGCTGGCCGGCCTGGCCGATGGCGCGCTACGAGGAGTTCAGGATACGAATCAGGGCACGCAGGATCGCCTCGGATACAACTCGCTACTGAGTGGGCTGGCCGCCATCGCACCGACTTACCCATCGGCGCTGCGATTGGCTGAGGATGTCGCCAAATATCACTTCGCAGGCTTCGACTGTCTGTGCCTGCGCTGCGGCGCTTTATTCGATGAGGCGGTGAAGGAAGCTTCTGAGCAAGCGCCTCAGCCGCCGTAAAATAGCAACTCAGTCACGACCGAGCCGGTCAACAAGACGCTCCACCACACCCATGACGAGTGCGCGGTCATCCGTATCCAGCGTGGACAGCAAATCGTAGAACCTGCGCGCCTGGTCTTCTGGGCGTGAACTGCCCGCCGTCAGCAAGTCGGCGGTTTCACAGCCAAAAATTTCCGCCAGTTCGACCAAACGCTCAATGTTAGGCATGACGATCCCACGTTCGATACGGGATACGGCCTCGCTTCCGATCCCAAGCTTTTCCGCAACCTGCTCCTGACTCAGCTTGCAACGAGCACGCTGGCGAGCAATTGCTTGGCCAACAAGCTCTGCCAGCTGCTTCGATTCGGTTTTTGACATGCCGCCCTCCAGTTCAACCTGGATGGTTGGGCATCAACCTGTTGACATGAAGGACCTCCCAAACCGAGACTCACCTCAAAAGGTTGATATTCGACTTTTTTGCTTAAACCATCATCCTTACGGGAGCTCAGAACAACATGAACGTCGTATCCGGTCTGAACGAAGCCTTGATCGAAAGCCTCCTGAGGACTCGCACCTCCTTCGAGGTGATCGGCCTTCGGGGAAACTTTATGGCAGGCATTAAGCTAGTCGAGGCCAGGATCGAGAGCCTGGGAATGAAGTGCCGCGTAATAAGCGACCTGAAAGGTGCTGCAATGCATGGTGGGGCGCTTGGGGCGGCAGCCACCGTGATGTCAGCACCAGCGTCATTAACCCTGGCTGCATTCACTGTTGCGGCAGGTGTCGGTCATGCGCTCGCTACCTACAACCCCGATTACGAAATCGTAAAGGACTACGTCAATAAGAAACTGACCGTCCGATACAAGAAATAACGCTTACTCCGATCTGACCAAGCATCTCCAATCATGAAAAAGAGCAGTCATTACAGATTGACTGCTCCGGTCGGTCTTCGCTCACTTAAACCATAGAAGGAACTATCTCATGCAAAAAATAATCAGCGTCATTGTCTTGTTGATAACTTCAATGACCGCCAACGCCTACCAGGGCCTGGGACTTTATTTCCCTAGCGAGCAAACAATGGAAGGCTTGCCCCAAGCCATTCCTTGTGGAGTCAAGGAATTCATCAATGGAATGGACAAAAACTACAGCCTTCAATGCGTTTGGTACTACCAGCCTCGTGACGTGAAGATCTGGGACGAAAAGCGCCAGCAGGATGTCATCTATTCGAATCAGTTTTCTGGGCGCTGCATCAAAGAGAACTGCCGGGATGGCGGCGGAAACATCGTCGGTCACTGGTCAGCCGACATCCCCTATCGCCTGTCGCTCTGGTACTACATTGACCAGAGCACCGATGGCAAACCAGTCGCCTATCGCTTGGACAGCGGCCCAGCCAAAGGCCAGGATCGCCTCAGCTACGTAGAGGCGGGGAAATTGCTCCATAGCTTTTACGAAGAGGCTGGCGCGCCTGAAAGCACGATACAGAACCTGTTTGGCGAGTATTACGTTGGCGGCTACAAGCAGTACCTTACTGACCTAAACAACGGTCAGCACCTGCAATCCAAGAGCAATGTGCAAAAAACGGTCACCGCCAAATCCGAATGGCCGGACGTGAAGAGTGCTTGGTGCAACCCACGCGCTGACGACGATTGCTACATCAACAACAAAAAGGTGCCAATAGCTGAACTGGGTAAATGGCTACCGGACATCAGCGAATCGAATGCCGACCAGTTAGGCGGTCGCTGTGAAACCATCCTCTGCTTCGACAAGGATGACCAGCTGATGGGTTACCTGCTGCAATAACGATCCTGAGTACCGCTGGACAGGTTAAGGCAGTGGCCTTGCTAATCCAGAAAATAGGGGGCACACGCCCCCTATTGACTTCACTTCAGTTTTTATTTTTGGCCAAGTGCAATCGTATCGCCTGTCCAGACAATCGCATTGGCGAGGACCACTTTGAGCAGTAGCCTGCATGAGAGCAATTGCCAGAGAGATGTTCGTAGCCGACTAAAGCACTACGCGCAAACGCCGAGCACGCTCCTTGAACGCCCGCTCTCCCCCTTCCAAAATCTCGCAGACTCGCCGCCGTATACGGGGGTTCTCTAGACTGCCACATTCGTACGTGATCTCGGGTAATTGCCCCAATCTATGGCGACCGCAAGACGCCACGATCACTTGGTCGGCATCAGTATTCACGACCAGGTTGGCATTGTGGGTCACGATGATGATTTGACGTCGCAGCTTAGCCTCCCGGAATCGTGCAACCAGTTCCTCAAACACCGATTGCGGATCCAGATTCTCTTCCGGCTGATCAATGATGAGCGGCCGATCATCTTCCGCATCGATCGACAGATATAGCAACAAAAGCACAATCCCTCGCGTCCCTGGCGAAAGCTGCTCAATCTCCACCCCGTCGTACTGAAGGGTGTACCCAACTGTTATGTGTTCCGTACTGTAGAGCCAATCCGAGATCTGACGGGCCCACTCGCGGAACTCGACGTTGTCCGGTTTATGCGCCCGCAGGTTTTCCTCGTTGGTCTTGACGAACTCAAGCAGCGCAGCAGCGGCTTCGGCGGATGTTCCTGTCTGCCAGGCAGAGATCAACATTCCTTTAGCGGCCAGCAGAACCTGGCCACGTCCTCGGAATGGCCCGGTACGAAGGTCGAGCAAGTTTTCGCCGGTTATAGCCCAGCTTTCAATGTCAATATTGCGCTTAACGGTGAAGGCTAACCGAGCCATTGAACCAGTATCAGCTTCGATTCGCTGTTGGATCGGTGCATAAAGCGCTTTGAGTTCCTGCTCCTCCTCCACAATGGCCTCAAATACCCCCTCGTAGGAAGTACGACGCAGTTGGATCAGGCCCCGTATCTTGGTATCCGCCTCTTGCGCACGGTTGATCTGCTCATCGAGCTTGGTCAGAGCGCTTTCCGCCTTGATGATTTTATCGCTCAGCGCGGAATAGCGTTTAACCTTTGTCTTATCGGCGCCAACCAGCAGGTTTAGGCGGACAACCTCTCGATCAAGCAATGCAAGAGTCTGCAGTTGAAGTTCCGCCCCCTCAGGAATGAGTGAAATCGTGGGATCGGCCTCCTCATTAATCGGGGGATCAAGTTCGGATGGTCCTTGCAGTTTCACCACCAGAGCCTTCACTTGGCGCAGCCGCTCCGCTAACAGCGTGTCGACATCACCCACGAAGTCCACTTTGAATGCATCCCAGTCGGAGTCCGACAAGCCCGTATCAGGACGCTCTTGCTGCATTTCGTCCAGAAGCTCTGGCGCTCGACGGGTGCGGAAGTCCTCGACGTCCCCTTTCAGGTTAAGCAATGTCTGGTGGCGGCGCTTCGCCCGCTCGACCTGCAGGCGTTTCTGTTCAGCGGCCTGCGAGACATCTTCCAAACGCTTGGCACGCTCCTCATTGCCTTTGGGGATCAGTGACGTTCGATCGCGTTTGTCTTGCTCGATCGCCTTGGCCTTCCCATCACGGTCTTTCCGCAGCCCCGCCAAACTTGCTTTTCGAGTGCGCTCCTCTGTCAGGTCATTGGAGGCCTTGCGTAGCGTCTCCTGATGGCGCCGGCGCTTCTGATGCGTGCCCTCTAGCCTCAGCTCAAGCAGCTCCTGAAAGACGGAGGTGCCCATACGGTCATCTCGCGGGTGCGCGTTGAAGATGACTCGCTCTATCTCCGCATTCAACGGGTTACTCGTATCCTCTGCCGAGCACAATTTGTTCACAAACTGCTGGGAAAGGTACTGTACGTGAGGGCTGTATAGAAGATCGTCAAAATCAGCATGTACTACTTCGCTGCCGGTTGCCTCACCGTTCTCCCAAGTTAGCTCTACCCTACAATCATCCAGATGCTGTTTGGCCCGGAAAACAAATGACTCGGTGTTGATATGCGATGACAGCCCGTATCCCCCAGCAGCAACTAAATCGGCCAGTGCTGTTTTCCCCGAGCCACGTGCACCAATCACAGCGACCAAGCCGGCATTTAGCGGAACCATTGCCTTCGTCAGCCATGGCGCACCGCTGACCGTCAAAGACTCGATGGTATGGCTCTGCAGGGAGCCGCGTCGCGGCTCTGGCCCAATGAACACGCGCTCCTCGGGTTCCAGGCAGGTCTGACGGAGCGATTCAAAGGCCAGATCGCCTTTGATCCAGCAGTAGCGCTGCTTGTCCGGCACGCCCACCATATCAGCCGTATGCGCATCCGACCCATGAAGACAAGGTTTTCGGCCGTTGTATTGCGCGTCCAGGTCTTGCACTGAAAGTGCGCCTTGGCCAAGCCAGAAGCTTATCTGCTTGGGATTGGAGTCGAAAATGATATGGGCCAATTGCTCGATGTTTTTGCGCTGCGCCGCCCAGGAGTCACCCGAGTCTCTTAGACCGGAAGTACCATCCTTTTGGCCCCCTGCAACTGCGATCAGTGCATTTTGCTTAACCCATTCATGCTTGCCCAGAGCGGCCTTCAACTGTTCTAGGCTGACCTTGAACTGGTTTGCACCGACAGAACGAGCCGCCTCAAGATCCGTCTGCTCCGGCTTGTGCTTCTTACCCAAGCGGATCAAATCCTCACGATGACAGCGGAAGTTCTCCCCCTGGTACGGAAACTCGAACTCCAATAGAAAACGCTTGATTCGACCGATGTGATCTGGATCATCCGGTGGGAAGAGCAGATGCAGGTTGAGCGCCGCTCCACGATTCGTCTCGATGTTTAGACGAAGCTCGACATTGGCAAAGATGAGTCCAACATTCGGCAGGCGTCCCTGACGCTTGAATTCGAGCACTTTTTCATAGGGATCGATACCGAAGTAATCGGTAATGCCCAATGCTTCAATCGTGGGGTCGGAGGTCTCCACCCTGGAAAGAAAAGCCTCCCAAGGGTCCCCCCCTCTGTACTGATCATTCAGAACCGTGCCAGGAGTGTGTATGTGCGGATCCCACCGGTGCCACTCGGAGCCGCGGTCACTGTGCATTTTACTGCCAAACTCGCATGTTTCTTCTGCCATGTTGCTCAGATCCCTCTCGGACAGCATTTGCCTGCTTGTTCTCCACCTCACGTAAACAGAGCTAGTCGCTCCGATCAGCTTGCCTGAGTATCACTACAGACATGTGCATGGTGGCCCTAAAGCCGTGTTCAAAGGCCTAAGCCTACTCGACTTTTCACCACCCGACAGCCAGGTGATCACATAACGCCCTGGTCACCGAAGCTGTCCTTTACGCAGGCACTTACCTCGCAACGGTTTCATGCGTTATCTGGTCATTTTTGACCAGATAACGCATCGCGTAGTGAACACGGCACCGGAGATTCAGATCGCCTCGTCGTACAACACCGAGAATGCACCGTTCACCGTACTGATACTTGTCGTGATTGCAATTACAGCATGAAGCGGACAGGGGGCTACTGTGCCTCCTGCCTGCCTCAATCTCATTTTTCTTTTTTTGCTTTTAGCTGTTGCCGCTTAAGTCCGCGCCGAACCGAGCAGATCAGCCCCCGCATCTTTCTTCAGCAACTCATACACCACCGTCAGGAACACATCCCGCGTGGATTCGTCGCTCAACAACTTGGTCGCCATGTTGGTGTGGCTGCTCATGGCACTGGCAATGGCCTGGATGGCTTTGCTCGGCAGGTCAGCCTTCATCGCCTGGTCCATGGTGTTGTTCTGCACCTGAGCCATGACCACGGTATCGCCACGCAGCTTTTCGGACACATGCACCGCGAATGCCACCTGGTCTGTATCGGTGATGTCCTTGCCGAAAGCGTTATTGAGCTTTTCGATCAGCTCGGCGAGGTATTTTTTCTCCCGGTCGCGAGCGTCACGCAGACCGTTGTCGGTGATGCCATACAGCTCGGGGGCCTCACCCACGGCTGAAAGCCCTGCGAGGCCTTCCCCTTTTTTGATCTTGTAGTGGCTGAGTTTGAGATCACCCAGATCCACCTGTTCGGCGCTGACGCCCTTCAAGCGTTTACGCAGAAGCCTTGCGTAGCTTGCGAAAGCTTCCAGCGCCGGATCGCCGAACTCCACCAGTTGAGCAATGTACTCATAGGTGCGGACGAACTTGTTCAAGCTCTCGCTGAAGATCATCAATTCATCACGACCCATGCAGTACTCCGCCCGTTGTACGTCGGCGTACTCCATCCCCTTTTCGTCACCGTTGTCGTGAGCGGCCTCCCAGGCCTTTTCCCACTGGTCGATGGCATCGTTGAGGATCTTTAGCTTGCCGTTGAAACGGTCGGTGGCTGATTGAGTCAGCGAATAAAGCTTCTGATGAGTGACATTGCGATTCACGATGGCTTCGCCAAACGCTTCGACCTCAGCGGCCTCATAGATGAACATGCCATCCAAGCGTTGCTTGATATCGTAGACAATGTTCGGGTCCTGAATATCGGCCACCTGAGCATCACGGTAGAAGGTCTTGAACGCTGCCAGGATCTCTTCTGCCTCGTTAGCAAAGTCGATGACGTAGGTCTTGTCCTTGCCGGGGAAGGTTCGATTCAAACGCGACAGCGTCTGCACTGCCTCCACACCCGAGATTTTTTTGTCCAGGTACATTGCCACCAGCTTGGGTTGGTCGAAGCCGGTCTGGTACTTGTTGGCGACGATCATCACCCGGTAGTCCTGGGTGTCGAACACCTTTCGCATATCGCGGCCATTGAGGCCGGGGTTCAAGTTTGTCTCGCTGAACTGGTGATCCGCAGGCAGGCCGGTTTCCTGCACATCGCTATTGGCCACCTCACCGGAGAACGCCACCATCGCCTGCACGTTGTCGTAACCCTTACGCTGGCAGTAATCCAGCAGCGCCAGGTGATACTTCACCGCAGCGGCACGTGAGCTGGTCACCACCATGGCCTTGGCCTGGCCACCGAGCAGGTGTGCAACGTTCTTGCGGAAGTGCTCAACGATCAGCTCGACCTTCTGCCCCACGTTCACCGGATTCAGTGACAGCCACTTGGCCAGCTTGCGCCGGGCACTCGTCTCGTCCACACGCTTGTCGTCGACAAACTCGCTGCCGATTTTGAACGCCACGTTATAGCCGGTGTAGTTTTTCAGCACATCGAGGATAAAGCCTTCCTCGATGGCCTGCTGCATGGTGTAAAGGTGAAACGGTGCCGGAGGATTTTCCTGGTTCACCGGCTGCGCCGCATTTCGCGGGCGGCCAAACAAACTTAGGGTCGAATGCTTGGGCGTGGCGGTAAAGGCAAAGTAGCTGGCATTGCCCGGTCGACTACGCGATGACTGCCATACCGACAAACGCTCCTCTTTGCTCAGTTTGTCCCACTCGGCCTCACTCTGCCCGGTCAGTACATAGCGCAGGTCATCGGCGGTACTGCCACCAGTGGAGCTATGCGCCTCGTCGATGATGATGGCGAAACGACGGTCACGCAGGCTGGTTTCACTCAGAATGGCCTTCTGTGCATAGGGAAAAGTCTGCAGGGTACAGACGATGATAGGCACGCCGTCTAGCATTGCCTTGGCCAACTGCTGGCTCTTGGGGAGGCTGGATTGCTGACGGTCGATGGCGCACACCACACCTGCCTGGTGCTCGATCTGCTGGATGGCATCCTGCAACTGCTGATCCAGCACCTGGCGGTCCGTGACCACGATCACGCTATGGAAGTACGGCTCGCCATCCGGGCGCCGCACACGGATCAACGAATGCGCCGTCCAGGCAATGGTATTGGTCTTGCCCGAGCCAGCGCTGTGTTGGATCAGATAAGGCTGACCGGCACCCTCGATGCGCACCGCGTCGATAATCTTGGTTACGCCTTCCCACTGATGGAAGCGCGGGAAAATCAAACCTTCCTTGAAGTAGGTCTTGCCGTTCAAATCCTGGGCTTCCTTGCGCTCCTGAAGCACAAAGCGATGGAAGATGTGTAGCCAATTATCCTTCTGCAGCACCCGCTTCCAAAGGTAGCTCACCGGGTAGCTGTGATTGTCGCCGGGTGGGTTGCCCGCCGCGCCATCGTTTCCCCGGTTGAACGGCAGAAAGAAAGTCGAATCCCCGGCCAGTTTGGTGGTCATGCGGATGTCGCTGTCGCTCATGGCGAAGTGCACCACTGCACCACGCTTGAAGCTCAGCAGCGGTTCAAGCCCGCCACTCTTGCGCTCCGGCTTGCGGTCCATCCGGTACTGCTGCATGGCAGCCTGCACCGACTGGGTGAAGTCGGTCTTCAGCTCCACCGTAGCCACGGGAATACCATTGATAAAGAAGGCCAGGTCGATCTCGTCGGTCTTGTCCAACGAGTAACGCAACTGCGGTACCACGCGCAGGCGGTTGGCCGCATAGCGCAGAATCACCGTCTCGTTGCGATCATCCTCCGGTAACCCCTGGCTCATGGCTAAGGTACCGCCACCGGCCACGGCGAAGCCGTAACGCAGCACATTCACCGTTCCGCCATCGACCTTGTTTTCCAGTTGTTTAATCAGCCGATCCAGCACCACATCGCAAGTGCCAGTACTGTTCATGGTCCGCAGCTTGGCCATGGCCTGCGGCTGGCTTTCCTCCAGCCAACCGAGCACATCATCAGGGAACAGCGCCCGCGCCGCGTCATAGTCGGCGGACTTGCCGACCAACCAACCAGCAGCAGCCAGTTGCTCGACGATATGGCGTTCGAGTTCGCATTCGTGGTGGATGTGGCTCATGGGGCGATCCTTCGTCTGGCCCACCCCTATCTGAGAGAGGCAGTTTGTCTAAAGTTGGTCTTGAGTTCGTCTAGTGCTCGGTGCCGACAAGCTGAGTCGCCAGTCAAATACCCATCAAATACAAAAAACATCAGGCTAAAGCCGCAAGCGTACTGATTTATAGGCTTTAGCCTTGAAAATATGCCGCCCAACAGACGACGAATCAAATACCCGTCAAATACAACGCCACTCAAGCCCAGTAGGGCAGATAGCGTGAGTTTTTGTTGGACTGCCCCTCTTCATACGGCTTAATGACCTGTACCTCTTTTGCGTCCCGAATGATCCGCGATGCCATCGCACTGTTTTTGGCATCGATTCCAAAGCGCTCACGCAGCGTCGTATTAGTCATCGGGTCACGCAACACATAACGCAGGCAAGCATGCAGATAGCAGGCATATACCCGCTCCTGCTTGTCCATGTCCTTGAGTGCTCGGTGAGCGAACAGTACGACCCGTAGAGAGCCATCAGGGCGCTCCCAGCGCGGCGGTGGTAATTGATAGAGTTCCGTATCGGAAACCACCTTGTCCACGCCGCTACCCCGTTCTTCACAGATGCCGACGCGTCGCATAAAAGAGGCCAGCGCCTCATTGCGTGAGCGAGGCGGACTATCGAGAAAACGATCAACATCGACCAGAGGCTCACCGGGATTAGTGATCTCAAGGCGGTCATCAAAAATCTCCACCATAGGGCCTGCACCCGACACAGAGAAATCCTGATGGATCAGGGCATTCGCAATCAGCTCACGCACTGCCAAGTCCGGGTACATCGGCACATCCTTGCGCAGAGCCTTTCCAATTACCTCATTTCGAGGCAGCAGTGCACTGAGAAAATCAATCAACCCCTCGAAACCGCTGGCATAGCCCTTGTGCCCCTGCTGCTCACGTACGGTTTTCAGACGCCCCTTGCCTTCATAAACAATCAGCCGCACCGCCTTGCGCGCTAGCCCTTTGAATTTCTGCAACTCACGGGCAAACAGAATCGCGCCGAGGTTGGTGATCTCCCAGCGCTTGGCCGCATCACAACGCAGCATGCCATCTTCTTGCAGACGGTTGAGAATACCGCTCTGATCCGTAGGCAGTGGAAGCCCCAGCAACTGGAAATAAGCAGGATAATCAAGCAAGGCCAAAGCCTCAGAAGCATCTAGATTGCTTGCCGCCGACAGCTCCTCGAAAGGGGTTCGATCGAATACTCGCCAGAGCGCACGCTCTTGTTCAGGGAAGTCTTTCAACGGCTTCTTGTTGGAGCCAATCCGGATTAGCTCACGCCCCTCAAAGGTCGTCGGCTTACTGTGTGCGCTGGGAATTTCCAACAAAACCAAAGGCTTGCTGTCGACCTCGAAGGCATGAAAACGAAAATGCAGCCGCGGACTCAGCAGCCGCAGCAGCCAGCTTTCCAGCTCCTCGTTACCTTTCTTCGCGCTGTGCGGTTTGAAAGTAGTACCGACAATCTCATGGGTCTTGTCACTCACGCCCCAGACCAGATAGGCATTGCTTTTGCCGTCCAGAGCTGCCGCATTGGATAAAGCAGCTAGGTACTCACCAATTTCCTGTGGATCGGCGTTGTTGTGTTTGAACTCCAGCCAAGGGGTTTCGGCCGGCAGCTTACACAGCTCCCTGACCAAGCTGATCAGGTAATCGGCATTTCGCTCTAAGGTCATGACGCCCTCCTGAAATTATGGGTGCCCGACAACTGACTCACTGAGCTGCACAGAAAAGTGTCTGGCTTGCTCATTCTGCCTCCGGTTCGGGGGTAACGCTGTTTAACTGCTGATCCTGCCAGGCTGCGTAGGTTTGCCCCGTGCCCTCAACCACCCAGGAGGTGCGCCCATTGGCGGAACGGCCACACACCACGGCGGCGGCAGCGCTGGGGCTGCTGAAGGCATAGTCGTCGCTAAACACCAGGTTATTGCTGCCCTGTGCGACCATGACAGCTTCGACGACCAACTGCTTGAACAGTCCCTGGTAGCCACGTTCGGTGCCCACCCACTCGGCACGGGCCTTCGAGCCCTTGAGCACGAAGAACTCGCCGTCGATTTCCTGCCCTTGAGCACTGATGCTGTAACGCGGCACCTCCAGATTGAAGCGCGGCGAGTGGCTGACCGGAGTGACCGAGCTGGCACTGACGGCGGCGGAAGGCTTACTCAGCTCGCGCAGAAAGTCGAAGCCCAGCACCGGCAGCACAGTACGGATCTGCTCTAGGAAGAAGGCCATATCAGCGCGGTCGGACTCCGGCAGACTGCCATAATCATGCGCAGTGCCATTAAGCAGCTCGCAGCGGCCGACTTGGTTAGCGATGCTGATCAGCAGGCTTTCCAGATACTTCACATGGGTCTTGGTCAAGTTCTGGTCCTTGCTGGTGACAAGGCAGACCTTTTCCCAAAAATCCTTGCCTCCGGTCGTGCCTTCGGAGGCCTCGGGGCGGTTGTGCTGTTTGAGGCGCTTGGCCACGTCATCCGACTCGCCGATATACACCTTGGAGCGCAGGTTGTTCTCCGGGTCGAGGCCGACCAGAAAATACACGCCAGTTCGCCCACACTCTGGACGCTGCACCAGCTCGGCCAGCTCGGCCAGCTTGCTGCGCGGGCCGGTGAGCACATGACCTGTCCAGTTCATGATCTCGGCAGTAAGCAGGCCGTTGGGCGTACCATCCACCAGAAATAGACGAATGCTGCGCCCTGGGTTCATGTGGCCTCCCGCAAATCAATTTGTCCGGTGACGGCGGCGGTGATTAGGGCTGAGCGGCGTTCTTTGAGGAGGACAATGCTGCATTCGGTCCTATCAATGATCGACTTAAAGCGAACAAGCTGCCCGCCCAAGGCATGGACAATTTCCTTTTGTTCCTCCATCGGTGGGCGAGTAATCCGAATTGCCTCAATGTCCGGCATGTAGATGGTCTTGTGAGTGGAGCCCATCATCAGCCGGTCAAAATCAGGCTTCATCCCTAGCAAGACATAGTAGAGGTACTCGTTAAAAAGATCGCGACTGCATGTCCACACCGCAAAGTCCTGGGATGTCGCCATATCGACTTCCAAAATCCCAGTAAAACCCACAGACGCCGTGCGAGACAGAAATACGGACCCTGCAGGCAACAAACGCGCTGAGGAGTTCTCTAGTCCAAGTTTGCTGACTTTCTCTGAGGTCTCAGACACATATTTCTGCTCGCCACTGCGAACTTGCCAGACATCAGCAAGGGTGAACCACGGAACTGTACAATTTACCCAGTACTCAGGCTTTGAACGGCTAGGAGTGTGTCCAGATTCAAGCCGTGCAGTCTGCCTAAGCTGCAGTACCCCCCAATGCTCCGGCACATCCCCCAGCCACTCCACGCCGGAGTTTTTCATCTTCACATTCGGATCAAGACCTTTGGTGACGGCATGGGTGATCAGCGCCTGGCGCTTTTCGCGTAGCAGCTCGATAAATTGGGTTTTCTTCTCCACCAGCGCATCGATGCGGGCGGTTTCGCGGTCGAGGTGTCCGGCGATGGATTCCTGTTCAATACGATCAGGTAACGCTGTAGGGAAATTTCGTGTGAATTCATCTGGGACGCGTTTTAAACCACCAGCCCCGGTCATGGCACCTACACCGAGTGCCCGGAACCGCGGGCTCTGCACAACGTAGTTGAGGTAACGAGCGTCCATGATTTTTGTGTTGGGTCGGAGAACTGTCAGTTCGGTCGTGCCGAAGCCCGCTGAATCCAGCAGCCCTTGCATTAGGGCACCCTTGCCATTTTCAAAGCATGGCGTGACCTTTGCGAACGCCACATCTCCGTCTTCAAAGTAGGAATAACCATTGCGTACATCGCGCACAGGCCGGGTCTGTTCAAAATTAAGAGATCCGTCCTCGCCTATGGCTTCCATAGGAAGAAAAGAAACATCACGATCCTGATTATCTAGTAGATCCAGGCGTATCGCTGGATTTAAAGTTGCAGTGAACCTTAGGCGCTTAACCGCCCAATGTTCCGGCACCGCCCCCAGCCACTCAACCTCGGAATCCTTATACACCGGATAGCGTTTGTAATGACTCACGCCGTCACCTCACCCAACAGTGCGGCGATCTCGGCCTCCACGGTCTTAAGATCGGCATCAATCTCGGCCAACGCACGCGGCGGCTGGTAGACGTAGAAGTAGCGGTTGAAGTTGATCTCGTAGCCGACGATGCCGACTTGGCCGTCCTTCGCGTCGGTCTTGCTGGTGTCAATCCAGGCATCCGGCACATGGGGCAACACTTCGCGGGCGAAGTAATCATCGATGGATTGGTTCAGCGGCACGTTCTCGAATTCGCGCAGGTCGCTATCGGCCTGCACCTTGCCCTTGTCGTCCAGTACCGGCTGGGCCTCGGCGTCGCGTTCGCCGAAGCAGGACAGCATGGCCTTCTGCGCCCCCTTGCCGAGCTTCTTGATGCTGGCGGCCTTGAGGAAGTCAGATAGGTTGTCGAAGCTGCCGGATACCTTGGCAAAGGCTTCGGCCTGATCGGAACCCTTGGTGTCCTGATAGGCGGCGAGCTTGTCCGGCGTAACCGAGAAACGCAGACGCAGCGGACGCTCGACGGTGATGCGGCGGTAGCCGAATTCGGTTGTGGCAAATACCTTGCTGTTCACGCCGCTCTCGCCGGCCTCGTGGAGCTTGGCAATCTCGGCGATTTGCTCTTCGGAAAGAAACTTGCGTTTGCTGCCCAGACTTTTGCGCATGGGCGCGTGCATGGCTGTGGCATCAATCAGTTGCACCTGACCTTTGCGCGCGGCTTCCTTGTGGTTGGACAGCACCCAGATATAGGTGCCAATGCCGGTGTTGTAGAACAGGTCGTTGGGTAGGGCGATGATCGCCTCCAGCCAGTCGTTTTCCAGTATCCAGCGGCGGATCTCCGACTCGCCGGAGCCCGCACCGCCATTGAACAGCGGAGAGCCGGACAAGACGATACCGATCCGTGTGCCCCCCTGCTCCGCCGGTTTGCGCTTGGACAGTAGGTGCATAAGAAACAGCAGCGAGCCATCACCCACTCGTGGCAGGCCGACACCGAAGCGCCCGGCGAAACCAAGACTGGTTTGCTCGTCCTGCACCTGCTTCTGCACCTTCTCCCACTTCACGCCGAATGGCGGATTGGCCAAGCAGTAGTCGAATTGCTCATGGGACAGCAGGTCGTTAGAGAGGGTATTGCCTAGCTTGATGTTCTTGGTCTCGAAGCCCTGGATCAGCTTATCCGCCACAGAGATGGCGTAGGTTTCCGGGTTCAATTCCTGGGCGTAGGGCACCAGGCGGGCATTGGGATTCCACTCGGCCACCTGCTCGATGGCCGAGGAGAGGAAGCCGCCCGTACCAGCCGCGCAGTCATACACGGTACGCACCACGCCATCACCATTCAGAGCTTGATGGTCGGGAGCGAAGATCAGAGTGGTGGCTAGGCGTACCACGTCTCGCGGGGTGAAGAACTCCCCGGCGGTGTCATTGGCGGATTCGGCGAACTTGCGGATCAGGTGTTCAAACACCAGGCCCATTTCGTGGTTGCTAATGACGTTGGGATGCAAATCGATGCTAGCGAACTTCTGCGTCACTAGGTACAGCAGGTTGGCGGTCTCCAGTCGGCTAAGCCAATCAGCAAAATTAAAGTGCTGAAATACCTGATGGGCATTGAACGAAAACTTGGCGATGTAATCTTCCAGGTTGGCGCGGGTGCTGGTGGAGCCGACGCTGTCGAGAGCGAACTGCGAGACGTTATAAAAAGTAGCCCCGGCAGTGGCAGGCAGAATCAAATCCATATCCACGCCACTGGCGTGCATTGCCAGAAACTGGCTGCGCACCTTTTTACGCGTCGGCTCCAGTACGCACTCTAGGCGGCGCAGCACGGTGAAGGGCAGGATGATGCGACCGAACTCGGACTGTCTGAAATCGCCACGTAGTACGTCGGCCACGTTCCAGATGAAATCGGCGAGATTTTGCTGTTGCTGGTTCACGCAGGAATCCTTTAAACGGGGTGAACGCAGGGAGGCTTGTCGTGCGATGACCGCCCCGGTGCCTCCCTGCGTTGGTAGTGTTGCAGATGGCAGAACCTTAACCGGTCAGGGAACTGAGAACCAGCACGCGAGCTGCGACTTGTTAAGATTTCAGGTAGATAGCTACCGTGGCAATCCCTTGCGCAGGCATTTGCCCCGGAGCGGCTTCATCCGCAACTGCTGATCATCCTTGACCAGGTAGCGCACCGCGTCGTGGACATGGGGACGAATATTTCGATCACTACGCAAGATGATGCCAATACCGCGCCTATTCCCGTATTTTTCTTTGTTGTGATTGCAGCTATTGAAGTAGCCCTGCCCCCGCGTAATACGCTCCCACAACTCGCCAATCTGCTTGGCTTTATAGATGTCTCCGCGCACTTCATTACCGTTGAAGAAGAAAGCCGCATGGACGTGGTAGCCCCGACCCTCCCCCTGCTCAACCGCGCAGATGTAACCAGTGAGGTGGTCAAAGATCGGATTGCGCTCACGCTCAGCAATCAGCCGATCCAGGTCGTCGAATACGTGCTCAACACGTAACCTTGCCTGCGCTTCCGAGCGGTAGTAGAGATTGACCCTGACTATTGTGGTGCGAGAGTAACGATCAAGCACAGCATCAACGTAATCGGTGACGCTGCCCTCCTGCTTCTTAGCCTGGAGGCGGAGGTCATCCTTCCTGCGGAGATACCATCGCTCACGAGTCAACTGACGGATACGAGCGACCAACACGTTCATGCTGTGATGATGATCGAGCCAAGCCGTACCACTTTCATCCCGGCAGACAGGACCATCAGGGTGACGCTCCAGTCCAATGTCTTGGCATGCTTCCCTAAACGCTTGTAGGTGTTCGCTGTAGCGGTATTCAACTCGGTCATCGAACAGATCCATCATCTGGCGGATGTGAGTGAAGTACCTGGAGAGCCGGGTCTCCTCTACTCGCTCATAACCTGTACGGGTTTGCCTGAACCGAAAGGCTGGGCTGTCATGCTGCTCGGTGGCCTGGACGAGTCGTTCAATCTGAATGGCGATGTCGGACTGGGAAAGGTATGTGTAGGTGTTGCGTTTGGTCATGGGGGTGTACCTGATTGGTGGTTTGCATATCAGGTAGGTGCGCTATGTACTTTTTAACTGATGACCTATCACTAGCTTGAGGTGGTGGTGTGTAGCTGGGTTAGATAATCTATTGGGTCGTTATTGATTGATAGTTAATTGCTATATAACTAGAAGCACCTCACCCCAAGGTGGACGCTTCCGGCCAGGCAGAGCAATGGGGAGCAACATTGCCAAGCCTATCGAGAGATTAACCCATTGGGGTCCTGGGGGAGTTAGCTGAGAATGCAGGATCTTTCCAAGCAGCATAAACGCCATGACCAGCTACTAACCGGTCATGGCGTTTATGCTGGTTTCTAGCTGGCCATACTCAGACGGCCAGGTCGGGCTGAAGCGCTCTCAGCCAGATCTCGTTCCTCAATCCTTGCCAGGATCCAGTCGTGCACCTCGCTTTCAACCCAACCGACACAACGGTCACCCAATGAGACCGGCTTCGGGAAAGTGCCCTCCCCGATGTACTTATAGATGGTCGACCGGGCCAGGCCAGTCGAGTCGATGACTTCTTTCAGGCGGATGATCCTCATGAACGGGGCTCCTCGTATTCGTTCAGAGGATCTGCAGGGGCGGTAAGAAATAACTCGAAGGCTCGGGCACCTACTCGGTTAGCAAGCCAAACTCGTAGCGGTTCCACACATCCAGGTCAGCCTCGCTGTCGAACTCACGAAGGAATCCGCCACGGACATCCTTGTAGACAATGCAGGCCTTCTGATTCTCGGGAGCCGGATAGACGATCAGGGAAACGACCCTCAAATCACCATCGCCCTCTTCTGACTCCGGCGCAGGTATCAGCCTAATCACCTGGGGCTGGTACCCCGGCCACGCCTTGCCATTTAACTTCTGCTTCAAGTGTTCGGCCCACTCGAACGCCACCTCAAAGAAGTGATCGAGCACTCCAGGCCAGTAGTAGCCGGCCTCGTCCTGCCCCGGCCTTCCTACCTTCAGCTGCGCCAGCTCTCGACCGATCAGGCCCTCTAGAGACGCAGGAACTTTGCCGTATCTTTCGCCTGGCCCTCCCCATGTTAGGGACAGCAGATGCGACGTATACCCGGCCAGCTTGTGATACAGGACATCCAGCGCAGCAGGTCCCAGAGCGAGAAGAGCTCCTGCTACGTCAGACCGCAGCCCACTGGCCAACCTTGCGCTGTGGGACAGTCCATCTTCTGCATAAACCAGCACGGCGCAACGGAAACTCTGCTTACCTAGTTGAGGGTGATCGAGGTTCAGGTAGTAGGTACTGCGAACCTTGGCCCCAACGAAAAAGCCATTGGATACACCCGGTACATGAACACGAATGAAACCCAGGCTGACTAGCCGCTTCACCTGGTGCTTGAGCGCAACTGAACTCAAACCCGTCATTGCTCGAAGCTTCGCCTCCCCCACTACGGTCACAACCCCACACTGATCGGCAAAGGTTAAAAGGGCAGCCAAAACCATTCTCGTGGCAGCCCCCAGGCGTCCACAAGCGCCAGGAGCTGCCGGTCGCCCATCCTTACGTATCTGTTTACGAGCAGCCTTCTCGTTCCCCCCATCTGCTTCATGCAGAGGCCCCTCGGCATAAATCTCCGGCTCATTAAAGAGACGCAGGACCAGTTCCTGATGAGCAAGCGTACTCCCTCTTGGCTGAGCGAGCAGATCAAGGAGGTACTGCGACGCCTCATATTCCTGCCCCGGACGCCCCACCTTACCTGCCTGTTTTTTGTTCACCAACAACCCAGCTTCGGCCAACCCTCGCGTGGCGTCTCTGACCAACCTATCCGTCAAGCAGAGGAGCTTCGCAACCGGCTTGACCTTGATCGAGGTAGTCAAAAGGGCCTGCTCTCGGCATATCAGGGCTTGAAGAAAGAACCTAGAATCAGAACTAATCTCTAGATCTTCCGATAAAGCTAACAGCTCTGACACAAATTCCACCAAAAAATCGCGAATTTAGATGAGATTTTATACCTATAAAATCAGAATATCTACTTCATGTAACAGTTCTGTTAACAACTCCTATAACAGGAATGTTCACACATACATTAACAACGCGTGATAAGATCCTGCTAACAGATCAATGAACAAATCCGTTAACGAAAAATCATAGCTATGAGCTATCGCTACCCTGCCGAGGGTACTGATCAGGAGGAACGGGGTTGAAAGGGACAGAGATGAAACCGAGCTGGCTCAATGAGAAGGACAGCGATGAGTGGCGCTGGGCTGCCAGCTACCTATCGCGCCGAGGTTCTTCGTCGTTGCAAAACAGCCTGAGCGCCCTTGCAGATAGCAACTTCAGCTATCTGGTCAGATCGATCCATGCCCTCGAATCCGAGGCTGAAGGTGTAAAGCTCATCGAGCGTTTGAGAAGCGCAATCAGACAAAGGCGGTATCGCCTATCCAAAGGAGGCAGAAAGACCTGCTCCTTCACACTGCCGCTTGAAACCAAGACCACGCTCAAGAGACTTGCAAAAAACCACAGAACAACTGAAACAGCGCTGATCCAGCGCTTTATCGAAGATGCAGCTAACCTGGCCGAAGCGCAAAAAGAGACAAGGCTCCAGGAAAACCTGATGGCGAAGGTCACACGCAACACAAGCAAGCTTGCGAACGAACTAAATCAGATACGGATTGAGGAGACCAAGAAGCAGCTGCGCCATTGCCTGAAGCGGCTCACGCTGTGGGAGACTTCAATGGGAAACGAGCTACCAACGCTAACCGCTGACGAGGAAGCAAAAGCGATTGCGAACGTAGAGAATCGAATGCGTGTAATCCAGGAGGCTGTCGATGCTTCCGTAGCAATGCATGAGATGATGAGCCCAAGGTCTGTCTAACGACCAGGCCCGCCCCCCCTTAATAGGGAAAAAGCACAAAACCCTCCCGATCACAGTCCCAACCCATTCACCGCCAAAGTATGGGTCAAGGTGTGGGTTAATCCTACGTATAATATTTTTATCCTTATTTATCTGATAGTTACGAGATAATAAAGCCGGCCACAAGCCGGCTTTTTAATGCCTGCTGAAAAGCAAACCTCCCATCTGAAAAATCAGAATAGGGTTGTCTGGCTCGGGAACCCGTTGGTAACCGTCCGGCCAGCACTCTATCCTGACAGCCCTCCAAATTGGCCAAGATAGTGGACACCATTTTTTAGTGGACACTATCTTGGATACAGTTGCCCCTGCCCGTCGAGCTGGTCGCCGCCCCAACTTTCCGCTGAACTTTAAACGCCAAGTCGTCGAAGCCACCTTCCAGCCGGGCGCCTCCGTGTCGTTGATCGTTCGGATAAAACGGGACTGTGATAAAACGGGACAGATTTATTTTCCGTGTCTTGAGCAATAACGACCTAAAAGTAAGCATCTTCGCTGTCTTTTGAAGGAAAGTTCCTATAAAGCCCAACCTGCTTGCGCCTGACAAATGGGCTGACTAATCTTCGACCGTCGCTACTGACCTCTAAACCGAGATAGCGGCACACGCGGCGAAGGCCGCGCCGAAAAAAGCCATCAGGGAAAAATGCATGAGCGCCACCCCCGCTAGCCTGAGCATTCCACCCGAAGGCTATGGCGATTGGCTGGCCGACCTCAAAACCCGAATCCATCAAGCCCAACAGCGCGCCACTCTGGCGGTGAACCGCGAGCTGGTGCTGCTCTACTGGCAGATCGGTCAGGATATTTTGATCCGTCAAGCGCAACAGGGCTGGGGCACCAAGGTGATCGACCGACTGGCTCAGGACTTGCGCGCAGCCTTTCCTGATATGAAGGGGTTTTCTCCACGCAACCTCAAATACATGCGCGCGTTTGCCGAAGCGTGGCCCGACGCGGAATTTGTGCAACAAGCTGCTGCACAATTGCCTTGGGGTCACAATCTGATGTTGCTAGACAAGCTTCACGACCCTGAAACCCGCCGCTGGTATGCCGCACAGGCCATCGAGCACAACTGGTCGCGGAATATTTTGGTGGTGCAGATTGAAACCCGTCTGCTGGAACGCAGCGGCAAGGCCGTCAGCAACTTCGATAGACAGTTGCCCAAACCGCAATCCGACCTTGCCCGAGAATCACTGAAAGACCCTTACCGTTTCGACTTCCTCGGCCTGACTCTTGATGCCCAGGAGCGCGAGATCGAAAACGCTCTGGTTAAACACGTTACCGACTTTTTGCTGGAACTGGGAGCGGGCTTTGCCTTCGTCGGCAAGCAAGTGCTGCTGGACGTAGGCGGTGACGAGTTTTTCATCGACCTGCTGTTTTATCACCTCAAACTACGTTGCTATGTGGTGATTGAACTCAAGACTGGCAAGTTCAAACCCGAACATCTGGGTCAGCTTGGTTTTTACCTCACTGCAGTGGATGCTCAGCTCAAGTATCCACAGGACGGCCCGACCATCGGCCTTCTGCTGTGCAAGAGCAAGAACAAGGTCGTGGCCGAATATGCCTTGCGCGATAACGCCCGCCCCATTGGCGTGGCCGAATACCAGTTGGTGGAATCCCTGCCGGCAGAGTTACAAACCAGTCTGCCCAGTATCGAACAGATCGAACGCGAGCTGGCAAGTGATGACGCCCCCTTGGAGGACGACGCGCAATGACGGTACAGACCTATAAATTTAAGGAGAGCAGCCGCATGCAAACATTGCAGTCGCTGAATCTGAGCCTCACGGATAACTAAACCCCTTAACCAACGTCAACTCCCCCACCGCTCGCATCGGCACCAGAAACGTCTCCATTTTTTCATCAGGCGTCCCCTCCTCGGTAATCACCGTCACCTGCGCCGTTGTCAGCGGTTGTACCGCTTCCTCCTGCCCTGCTTCATCGCTGCGGTAACCACCACCAAAGTAATTCACATACACCAGGTACTGGCCCTTGATCGGTGCGGGCATGGCGAAGATTTCCGGGCCGTAGCCGGTGGTGACGTCGACGTCGAGGGCTGCGCCGTTTGCGACGGCGCGGTCGCCGTACCAGATGTGGGCGCCGTCGGGGGTGATCAGGTGCAGGTCGAGGTCGGTGCCATCGCTGTCCCAGGCCAGCAGTACGCGCAGTTTGGCGGGGGTGGCGCCGCCGCTGGCGTTGAGGAATTGCGTGCGGTGGCGTTGTTGGCCATCGGGGCTGCGCACTTCCACGCTGTTGCTGCCATTGGGAAATGAGAACGGGCGGTCGAAGCGGCCGGCGGGGTCGATTTTCAGGGGCATGCTGACGCCGTTGACGATCAGTCGACCGGGCTCCGCGGATTTCGGTGTGGCGTGGATCTGGCCACTGATACGCGCGGTGTTGGCCTGCCCTGCCGGGGTGTTGACCGAAGAGGCGGGGTAATTGACGGTCTGGCGGAAGCTCTCGCCTTCACCTTCGGGCATTCCGGTTCGCCAGCCGCCGCTGGGGGTGTCGAGTTTGATGCCTTGCGCCATTGCCCACGGCAACGCCGTCAGCGAACAAAGCAACAGCAAGACCGGTGAATAACGAAGTGTCATGGTCTATTCCAGCAAAAGGTGGCGGGCGAGCCCTTCGATGTAGGTTTCATCCTGGCCGTTGGGGTGTGCTTCAAAGGCCAGGTGCAGGTATTCGTGCGTCAGGTCGAGGCGGTCCTGCAGGGACAGCACGCCACGCACATAGATGCGCTGGCGTTCGCGGTCGACATAGGGCCGACCAAAGCTCAAGCGGCAAACGGCGAAGGTGCTGACTTCGTTGTAGCCGGTTTCGCTTTCAAGCCTTGGGCGCCAGCCGCGCCGTTGTTTCTGCAGCCAGTCTTGCGCGGCGGGCAGTGTTTCGCAGGAGGCGACGGGGTTGTCCCAGCGGCTGAGGCTGGCGCGCGGGTATGCGTGCAGCAAAATGGCGTCATAACGCTGGCCGGCGCGGGCCTGCTCGACGGCGTGTTGCCAGGACAATTTGTCCGGCCCGGGTTGATCAGAATGGTAAGTGACGGCGCTGCCCGCCAGCACCAGGTCGCTGGTCCACGCAGCGATGTTGCGCGCTTCGGTGGTGGCCGGTCGTGGGGCGACTCGTTGCCGCTGGCTGCTGTCGTCGATGCTTAGGCAATCGCCGTTACGCGTGGCGTTTTGCAGCAGATAAGTGCGGATGGCGACGGCCAGGGCTTTGGCGGCTTCGACGGGTTCGGCGGTGGCTTCACGCTGAAGCACGCGGGCGACGTATTCCTCGCGATCCAGGCGGGCGACCAGCTGGCTGTTCAACAAAAACAGTTCACCGTCGCTGTGGATATCGAGTTGGTTGCCATTGGTGAATTCGACGCGAAAATCGCCCCTGATCGGCCCGGATGAGACAACACGATCGCCCGCCAGAACGCGTCCGATCGGATAACGTGAAAACAGCCCCACCTCGACACAACGACCCGGATCCGCAGGCCAGTCAACCGGTAACACCGACGCCAACGCCTGAGCGTAAGTGCGCAAAACCCTCTGACTGGTTCCCCTCCCACCGGCCCAGATCGGCGTGACATTCGCCGTCCAACCGGCGAAACCACCCTGACGCGACGAAGGATCCTGCTCCCCCAACCAGCTCCAGGTTTTCACCCGCAACCGG
Source organism: Pseudomonas sp. TNT2022 ID1044 (assembly GCF_028656895.1). Classification (NCBI taxonomy): domain Bacteria; kingdom Pseudomonadati; phylum Pseudomonadota; class Gammaproteobacteria; order Pseudomonadales; family Pseudomonadaceae; genus Pseudomonas; species Pseudomonas sp. TNT2022 ID1044. The sequence goes on from NZ_JAMDHB010000008.1 coordinate 103,750, forward strand.
CCACCAAGCTCGCCCACGACATTGCCGTCGGCGGCGCTCAACACGACGTCCAGCAACACCCGGCGTGCCTGATCCTGCGCGGGCATCACGGCCAGCATTCGCAGCAACTCCACCACTGACACGCGCGTGGAGGGTTGCATCGAAGGCAAATCAAGCAGCCACTCCGGCGCTTGCCGCGTTTGCCAATACTGGCGCCAGGCTGCGCCGGAAATGCCCAATCGCGCAGGCTCGAAGTACAACCCGCAGGACTTCACCAACGCCTGATCACGTTCAATCCTGCCGCCCGCCGCGCAGCAATAAACTTCCTCTTTCGACTGCCCGCGACATTCATAGGCAGGCTCCCGGGCGCCGGTGTCTACCAGCCAGCCGTAGACGAACAACTTCCACAAACTCCCCAGCGGCGTCTGCAAAGTGTCGGGCAACGGTTCACGAGCGATAACCTGAGTCCGGCTCAACGACAGCAGTTCGCCTTCGAAGCCCAGGCGCAGCGGTTCGTCCTGCGCCGTCGCCAGCGCAGGGATCAAACACAGCAAGCACCAGAGCAAATGTCGGGTCATGTCAGTTGACCGTGACCTGACCCAGCGCCGGTTGCTGTTCCTGGGCTTGATGCTGCGGTGCATAGACCTGAGTGAAACGCACGGGCGGCAGATTGAACTGGCCCTTCTGCGAGAAGCGCACCAAATGTCGCAAACGCAATTCGCCGCTCAGCGCATCGACGGGCACGGCATAGGCCAGTTGTCCCGGTTCGAAACGTGCTTTCTCCAGTGCCGTCGGTTCAGTGCCGGATTTGCCTTGCAGCTTGATGCCCCAAGTAGTGCGCTCGACATCCGCACCGGGCGGCAGCGGCACTTCGATCATCCCGTAACGCAGCGGCTTGGCGGCTTTGCTGGTGATGATCACTTCGTCCAGATACAGGCTGTCACTGGACAGCGGCGTGGTGCCGACCGCTTCGAGTTTGAACGTGAAGGCTTCGTCACCCGGTACCAGTCGCGACAGGCGACGAGTGATGGTCACGGCCATCGGATCGACTGGCGGCTGTCGGGTCTGGAAGCTCAATGCCGCGCGCAGCGGACGCTCCTGCGCGCCCGACAGCGACAACACACTCGGTACCGGCGCTGTGCCCTGCCAGGTCCAGTACATTTCGCCGGTGACACCGTGTTGCTTCTTCCAGCCCTCTCCGGGCGCCAGTGCGATGGTTGGCGAGGCCTGCTCGATACTGCGTTGCAGCCAGGTCAATGCCAGTGCCCGTTCGAGGGTTGATTGTTGCGGCAACAGGCGTTGCAACAACGCTTGAGCGCGTGCCTGATCGAAGGGTTGCAGCGACAGGTTCAACGCTTCGGCGAACGGCTGCGAGCTGACGGCCAAACGCTCCTGCGCGTCCGCCAATTGACGATTGAAAGCATCCGGCAACGCTACCTTGGACTGACGCGCCAGCGATGCCGTCAACACACGCGCCGCCGCCAGCCCCAACGCCGAATCCGGATCACTCATGACAATGCTGTCTTCGCCGTCCTCCATCAGGTTCGCGGCATGGCCCTCGCCGGCTTTCGCCAGATCGTCCATCAAGCCGCTGAGCAAGGTGTTAACCGGCAACTGCATCTGTTTGGCGAACGACACAATCAACGCGCGCTGCAACAGCGGGGTGTTCTTCGCCTGCTTCGAATAGACCTCCAGCACCCGCTGCCAATGCTCCGGTGGCAGGCTCAATTCCAGCACCTGGCTGGCGTGCCAATCCGCGTAATAGGCATAGGCCGTAAGGAACGCATCCGGCTCGCCATCCATGCCCCACCAGGTGAAACTCGCCGCAGGCCCGGCCATTTGCACCAGGCGCAAACGGCTGTTCTGCATGATCAGGCGCAAGCGATCACGGATCTGCGGATTCGACGACAGCGTCGGATAGGCGATGCTCAGCGGCAACAGGCGACTGGCGGTTTGCTCGACACCGCCGTACGGATAACTCAACAGATCATCCAGCGCTGAACGGAACAGCGCTTGCGGGCTGTCATCCAGACGCAGGCGAATGTCCGTGGCGTCTGTCGGCAACGCCAGCGGCGTATCACCGCTGGCGACATCCAGGCGTTGGCTTTGCGTCACTTGCCAGCCCTCGCCGCTTGCGCTCAAGCGCACAGCCAGGGCGTCCGCGATTGTGCCGTCCTGCAGCAGCTCGGCGGTCCACTCGCCGCTCGTCAGCGCGAACGCGGGTAACGGGATGTAGTTGATGCCGCTGTTGAGCGTGACAGGTATGCGCTGCTCACTGCCCCGGTAATGCGTCACCAGCTCAGCCTTGACCGGGTTTTGCGCCTGACTGAAAGCAAACACACCGAGATCAGGCTGGTCACCCGTGCGGAACTTGCTCGGCCCGCTCCACTTCAGGTACAGCGGTTTCTCCGAACGCACGAACTGCTTTTTCTGCCCGACCTGACCGTCGTCGGCGATGGCCCGCGCGGTGATGCGCCAGCGGGTCAGCGAGTCCGGCATCTTGAAGGTGAATCGGGTTTTGCCCTCGGCATCGGTCAGCAGCTCCGGTTGCCAGGCGGCGGTGTCGACGTCTTCGCGACGCGGGCGCTCCAGCACTTTCACCCCGCGTTCGCTGCGATTGGCTTTACCCGGTGCGCCGGGGCTGCCGGGCAGCGCAACGTCATAGCTGATGAACGACAGGCTGGCACTGGTGCGCACGTTGTTGCGTCGTGGGTGATAGAAGAACTGGTCGATGGTGGGTGCGACTTCCGGTTGCAGCGCGTAGACCATTTCGTCGACCACGCTGACCGTCAGATGTGCCGGAATCGGCTTGCCGGCGAACTGCGTCGTCAGATCGACAGAAACCGTTTCGCCCGGCTGATAAGTCTCTTTATCCGTTGCGATGGCCACGTCGATCTGCGGCGTAATCACCTTGATCCCGGCGTTCTGGAAGCTGTACTGACCGCCCTTGGTGTACAGCACCGAGAACGTCAGGTTCGGTGCGAAACCGTCCTTTACCGGAATGCGCGCGCGGTACTGGGTGTCGCTGAGTTTGTCCATCTTCAACCAGTCGCCGCCCTTGGACAGCAGCGCGGTAGCCTCGACCTTGTCACGCTCCAGCGACAGCAACGCATCGTTGATCGGCTCGGGGAAGGTGATCAACGCCAGCGCTTCATCACCGGCCTTGTACTCCGGTTTATCGAGGACGATTTCCACGGTACCCGGTACGGCTTTGACCCCGTCGCCGGTGACTGAATGCCCGGTGGCGCCGAGGGTTCGGCCGTGGTCGTCACGAAGTGTCAGGTTGTAGGTGCCGGGCCGTTCAAAGGCCAGGGTGAAACTTTTATCGGCGGCCGCCAGCTTGCCTTCGCCAGTGCTCTGATCTTCCAGGCGAACCCAGCCGTAACTGCTCGGGGTAACCGCTGCGCTCTGTTCGCTTTCGTTGACGAAGCTGAACGCCACCTTGTCGCCCACCGCGCTGAACCGCTGCGGTGCGCTCAAGCGGAAATTCGCCGCACCACGATCGATGAGGATTTCCTTGGTGGTCTTGACCCGATACGCCGCGCCGTCACTGGCAAACACGGTGAGCATGTAGCGGCTCGGTTTGTCGGCGGCCGGCAGATCGAGAGTCGCATTGCCCTTGGCGTCGGTGGTCAATTCGGTGCTGGTCAGCTCCACCGGGAATTGCCCGAGGTATTGCAGTTCGTTGTCGACCATCGACAGTTGCTGGGCACGCAGGCTGAGGCTCAATTTGGCATTGGCCACCGGTTTCCCATCCGGGTACAGCAACACCAGACTGCCCTTGACCGGCTCGCCGGTGCGGTAATCCTGTTTGGCCAGGTTGAGGGAAACTTCGAAGTGCGGCTTGATGTATTCAGCCACGCGGAAGGCGCTGCTGTAGGCCTGATCCTTGTAGCTAAAGCGCAACTCGTAACCACCGGCCACGGCGTTGTCCGGCAACTGGAAGCGGCCTTGGGTACCGGCCTTCGAATCGAGTTTCAAATCCAGGGTTTGCAGTGCGGTGCCAGTCGCATCCAGCACAGTCACGCTGACGTCGGCAGCGCTTGGCTGCACCGAATCGCGGGCATTCTTGAACTCGCGACCGACGATTTTCAGCGACACCCAATCACCCGGCCGATACAGCGGCCGGTCGGTGAAGGCATAAAGTTTGGTGTCGTAGATTTCGCTGTCGTAGTAGAAATTTTCCGAGACGAAAACCCCGCCCTCTTCGTCCTCGCCAATCACGAACGAGCGCTCGGGGCTGACGTGTTTCAGGCGCAGCAACCCCTCGGCATCGGTGGCGCCACTGCTCATCACGCCGAGGCCGTCGGTCCACAGCACATTGACCTTGGGCACCGAACTGCCTTGGTGTTTGCGCGCGGCCCACACCAGCAATTCATCGCCGGCAATCTTGCTCACCGCCACGGTGTTGGAGACGAAGACCATGGTGGTCGCGCGGTACTTGCCGATCAGCGCTTCCACCAGATACAGCCCCGGCTTCAAATTACCCAGCGGGATGTAAACGTTACCCGGTGCGACACTGACAAATTCGCTGGAAGAACCGGCCAGGTTCACGCCTTGCGGCGGCTGGATCGGTTTGGCTTGCCACAATGGATAGCGGAACTGACTGACTACCGGCAGGCCCGGAATCAGCGCGAATTGTGGTGGCGCGTCGTAAGGCGTCGGCGCGGCCATGGCGGCGCCCATTTTCAGTTCCGGCACTTCCTCGGTGACCTGTTTGCGCGACTCATAGGAGAACGCCCGCTGCATCACGCGACGGGATTTTCGATACCAGTTGTCCCACAGGTACGCGAGCGTGTTGGACAAGCCTTCGCCCTTGAACTGGCCATCGCTGACCACGCGGTGCAGGTTCTTCTGGCGCTTGAGGAAGTCCAGCGGTTTGTCGATGCGATACACGCGAATGTCGGCGCCGCCGTAAGGCTCCATGCGAAAGCGCCGGTAGTCACGACCTGGCGCTTCGAGGCGCACCATCGCTTGTTCGTCGCTGGCAAAACTGCTGTCGGCCAACAGGAAAAAACTTTCGCCGGGGACCGGCGTGTAGCCGCTGGGTTCAACAGTGTCTTCGGCGTTGACCGCCGACAAAGGCAACACCATGACCAACAGCAGAGACAGAAAACGCAGCATGCGGGCACCGGTCATTGGGAGAGAAAATTCAGTCGATAAACGCCGATGAAGTTGGGGTTGGCTGCATCGGGTATCCATCGGGTGTCCTTCCATGTCATGAGTTGTTGCAAGCTTGCCGAGCGCATGCCGTTGTCGGTGGGAGTGGTGGTGCCGGTGTGATAGGCGATGAAGCGGCCCATCCAGATCATCAGGTGCTGGTCGTCGCCCTGATCGAAAAACATCAGGTCGCCGGGCCGTGCTTGCGCAACATCGCGACCCACCAGGTGACTGTTGAACTGAATCAACTTGATCGCATTGACGTACGGCCCGACCTTGCCGCCACCCTGTTGCCATTGTTGAGCGAGGCCACGCTGGGCGTCGCTCAATTGCAATTCCGGCGGCAGATAACGGTTGGACAGGCCATTGCTGCGCAGCCATTTGTCGTCGTGGACTTTCAGCGCTTCGTTGGCGGCAAACCGCACCAGCCCGGCGCAGTCCTGTTGGTACCAGCGTGGGCTCGGGCCCTGGCTAAGTTGCTCCTGGGCGATGCGCACAAACCAGGCGCGGAACACTTGGGATTGCTGCACATTCAGCGCGGGTGTTTCGATCGCCCAGGCACCCGCGCTTAGCAGCAAAGCGAGGAAACCGAGGCTGCGGATCAACGTGTTCACAGGGCTTTCCATTCCAGCGGCAGCCATTGCCAATGACCGTCCGGCTCGCTGCCTTCAGGCAGGGTCAGGGCGTACTTGCCGTAGCCGCCGAGCTTGCGCAGTTTCGGGATCAGGTAGGTTTGCGCGGCGTTGTAAAACACCGGTTCCATGTCCTGGGGCAGGCTGTCGAGGGTTTCCCGTTGCATCAGTTGCGCCATGGAGTCCGGGCCGAAATACACCGGCATCAGCAGGTCTTTCGGCACCACGTCAGCCATCGGCGGGAAGCGTTTGTCGAGGGTACCGAGTGCCTTGTCCACCAGCTTGTCGTCGAGGGAAAACAACAGCGTCGAACCGTGCCGCGCGAGACTGACACGCATGAATGCCTTACCGCTGATCGCGTCCGGATTCTCGGCGTCCTTGGCTTGGTAGGCACCAAAGTTGGAGCTGACCTGACGCTGCCATTGATGGCTTTGGCCTTCCTGTTTCTCCACCACCGGAAAAGCATGTTCATCAACCTTGCCTTCGTAGGCGCCGACCATCGAACCGAACAATTTGCCCAGATCGCCATCGAGGCTGGCACTATCTTCATCCTTGAGACTGGCCACCAGCAGCGGCGTGTACAGGCGCGAGTCGGCGTACCAGCAAAGGCCTGCCGCACCGCCCATGTGCTCGGTCAACGCTTGAGCGGCGCGCTCTTCGGCACCGAGTTTTACCAGCAACGGTGTCTGTTGTTCAGCGGCCAGCGGCAGCGCCACACAAGCGCTCGCGCCCATGGGCATGGCTTGCCAGACCGGTTTGAAATCGAAGTCCGGTTGATTCTCCAGTTCATCCATGGCCAGGAAGCTGTGCCAGCCTTTATCGTCCATGTCGAAACGCAAGCCGGCGAAGTTGGGAATGAAGCGCTGATAACCCATGGCCAACACACTGGCGTTGACCGACAGGCGCTGTTTCACCTCCGGCGCACGGGGTGGCAGGCCGAAGGCTTCAGGGAACAGTTTTTCGCCGTTGAGCAGCGCCGCGATGGCCTTGGTTGAAACGCCGCCCGCTTCCAGTGTCACGCCACTGTCAGGGTCGTAAAGCCTGGTCGGGTTGGACAGCACCACCAGTTTGTCGCCATGGGAGCCGAACACCAGCGCCTTGCTGGCGTTGTAGGTGAGCTGGTAAAGCACCACGTCATCGGTGCCGACTTTCACCTCTGCGACTTTGCTCAGTTGCGAATCATCCAGCGCCACTTTTGCCAGCGGTTCCAGTACTTTGGCCAAGCCACCGCGATCCATCACCAGCAGGAAATCCTTGAGCCGCCCATCCGCCCCGCGCCACAGCGCGACGTCCGCCGGTTGGTCGAACAGATGCTCGATCAGCGTGTCCTGCAACTTCAGGTCATGTTCGTAGATGATCCGCCGCAGGCTACCGATCAGCCCGAGGCGATCGGCGTGGGCTTCGTAATAGAAGACGAAATCTTCGGTCAGGGTCTCCTTGAGGAACGGCACGGCCAGCAAATCCTTGGGCAATTGGCTCAAGGAACGGGTTTCGAGCAAACCATCGGGGCGGCTCATGCCCAGTTTTTCCGCCGCCAGTTGCGGCGCCGGCGCGGTGCTTTTTTTCATCAGCCAGCCCATGCCAGCGGCCACGCCGGCGACCAGGCACAGCCCGACCACAATGGCCGGCCAGCGACGGGACGGTTTGGCGCTCGGTGTTTCGGCAGCCGGGGTAACAGAGTTATCGCTCATTTCACAAAACCCGATGTCATCCGTGGTGCGGGATGCTTAATAGTTGAAAGTCTTGACCAGCAGCAGGTCACCGATGGCCCGCAGGGGCACGATGAAGGTCTCGCGTTTTTCGTCGACGGTGTTTTCGTTGAGCACCAGGTTGATCTGCGAAGTGATCACCTCGTTCTGGTTGCCAGCCTCATCGAAGTTATAGCCGCCGCTGCCAAAGTTGCCCCAATAGTTGACGTAAACCAGATAGGTGCCATGCATCGGCGCGGTCATGGTGAACATTTCCGGGCCGGGGCCGTCGACGCCGTCCGGGTCGAGGCCGCCGCCGTTGGTCAGCGCCGAGTGAGCCCAGAACGCGTGTTGGCCGTCAGGCGTGATGATGTGCAGATCGAGTTCGGCCTTCGGATCATCCCAACCCAGCACCACGCGAATCCGCGCCGGCGTGCGCAAGTTATTGGCTTCATAGAATTGAACGCGCTTGAGCGACTGACCTTCGGCACTGCGCACTTCGACGCTGTTGGAACCGGCACCGAACGCATACGGCCGGGCAAAACGGCCCTGGTCGTCGGTGTACAGGTTCAGGGGATTGCCATTGACCGCCAGCGTGTGAGGCCCGCGTTGCGTACCGATGGCCTTGAGCTGGCCTTCGATCATCGTGCGATTACGCTGCACGCCCCGGTCGATGGGTGGCGTGGGATAGGCGACTCGCGGGTTTTCCGTGCGGTCCAGCAAACCGTTAAAGCGCCAGCCGCCCACCGGTTCCGACAATTCGGCACTCGGCGCGGCCATTGCCGGCATGCAGACCCACCCGATCAGCAGCAAAAAAAATGAGCGCATGTGACGCCTCCTGCCATGCATGACGAAACCTTGCGCCTGATCCTCGGCGCGTTACAGATGGAGATACTGCGTTTCGTCTGAAAGACCCGTGACGGTTGGGTCGTACAAGGCGCGAAGATTAGACGTTGCTGCGCCTCATCACAATCGGATCCCTTTGAAAATGCGGCGGGAATCACCCCGCTCATTTGCCCATGAACCCCCTATCTGCTAGTGTCGCGCCGGTTTAACGTCAACCGGAAATCGCCGCCATGGCCCGCAAAAAAGCTGCACTGGATTTCGAACAATCTCTCGCCGACCTGCAAACGCTGGTCGAGCGTCTGGAGAATGGCGAATTGTCGCTGGAAGATTCGTTGACCGCTTTCGAGCAAGGCATCGGTCTGACCCGCGATTGCCAGGCGGCGCTGGCTCAGGCCGAGCAAAAGGTTCAGGTGCTGCTCGAGCGTGATGGCGAGTTGGCCGAGGAACCCTTCGACGCGGACCAGCCAGAATGATTGCAGCGTATTCGGCGACCAGCCAGGGCCGGGTCAATGCGGCACTGGAAACCCTGTTCACTGCACCGGGCCCTGAGCTGGCGCGGTTGTACGAAGCCATGCGCTACAGCGTGATGAACGGCGGCAAGCGTGTTCGTCCCTTGCTGGCCTACGCGGCCTGCGAAGCGTTGGGCAGCAAGCCCGAGCAAGCCAACGGCGCAGCCTGCGCGGTGGAGTTGATCCACGCTTACTCGCTGGTGCATGACGATTTGCCGGCCATGGACGATGACGACCTGCGTCGCGGCCAGCCAACCACCCACAAGAAATTCGATGAAGCCTGCGCGATACTCGCCGGCGACGGCTTGCAGAGCCTGGCCTTCAGCGCCCTGCTCGACCCGCGCCTGAGCAACGCTGACGCAGAGATTCGCCTGCAAATGGTCAGTGCATTGGCCAAGGCCGCAGGCCCGGCGGGCATGGTCGGCGGTCAAGCCATCGATCTTGGCTCAGTCGGTCTGAAGCTTGATCAGAAAGCCCTCGAATACATGCATCGGCACAAGACCGGTGCGTTGATCGAAGTCAGCGTCAAGCTCGGTGCCCTGGCCAGCGGCCGTGCCGAGAAGGACGAACTGAAATCCCTGCAGACTTATGCACAGGCCATCGGCCTGGCGTTCCAGGTGCAGGACGACATTCTCGACGTCGAAAGCGATACCGAAACCCTCGGCAAGCGCCAGGGCGCGGACATTGCCCGGGACAAGCCGACCTACCCGGCCCTGCTCGGCCTCGACGCGGCCAAGGCTTACGCGCTGGAACTGCGCGATCAGGCCCTGCACGCGCTGCGACCGTTTGACGCGGCGGCAGAGCCGTTGCGTGACCTGGCCCGGTATATCGTCGACCGGCGCAGCTGACGGCGTATCCGCCAAAAAGGACCAACGCGTGGGCAGGGGCCGATGCATCAGGTAAACTGCCGCATCTTTTATACCTATAACGATTCGCCTGATGCCCACGACGTTTCATGAGATTCCCCGCAAGCGCCCGACCACGCCCCTGCTCGACCGCGCGAACACGCCGGACGGCCTGCGCCGGTTAGGCGAAGCCGAGCTGGAAACCCTGGCCGATGAGTTGCGCCTGGAATTGCTCTACACGGTCGGCCAGACCGGTGGGCATTTCGGTGCCGGCCTGGGCGTGATCGAGCTGACCATCGCGCTGCATTACGTTTTCGACACCCCGGACGACCGGCTGGTGTGGGACGTCGGTCATCAGGCTTATCCGCACAAGATCCTCACCGGTCGCCGCGAGCGCATGGGCACCCTGCGCCAGAAGGACGGCATTGCCGCGTTCCCGCGCCGCTCCGAAAGCGAGTACGACACCTTTGGCGTCGGCCACTCCAGCACGTCGATCAGTGCCGCGCTGGGCATGGCGATTGCCGCCCGCCTGCAAAACAGCGATCGCAAAGCGATCGCGGTGATCGGCGACGGCGCGTTGACGGCCGGCATGGCGTTCGAAGCGCTGAACCATGCGCCGGAAGTGGACGCCAACATGCTGGTGATCCTCAACGACAACGACATGTCGATCTCGCGTAACGTCGGCGGCCTGTCGAACTATCTGGCGAAGATTCTTTCCAGCCGCACCTACGCCAGCATGCGCGAAGGCAGCAAAAAAGTGTTGTCGCGCCTGCCCGGTGCCTGGGAAATCGCCCGGCGCACCGAAGAATACGCCAAAGGCATGCTGGTTCCCGGCACCCTGTTCGAAGAGCTGGGCTGGAACTACATCGGCCCGATCGATGGCCACGACCTGCCGACCCTGATCGCCACCCTGCGCAACATGCGCGATCTGAAAGGCCCGCAGTTCCTGCACATCGTCACCAAGAAAGGCAAAGGCTTCGCCCCGGCGGAAGTCGACCCGATCGGTTACCACGCCATCACCAAACTCGAACCACTGGACGCCCCGGCCGCTGCGCCGAAGAAGGCCAGCGGGCCGAAGTATTCCGGTGTATTCGGCGAGTGGCTGTGCGACATGGCGGCGGCTGACCCGCGCCTGGTCGGGATCACCCCCGCAATGAAGGAAGGCTCCGATCTGGTGGCCTTCAGCGAACGCTTCCCGCTGCGCTACTTCGACGTCGCAATTGCCGAGCAACACGCCGTGACACTGGCGGCCGGCATGGCCTGCGAAGGCGCCAAACCGGTGGTGGCGATCTATTCGACCTTCCTGCAGCGCGGCTACGACCAATTGATACATGACGTCGCCGTGCAGAACCTCGACGTACTGTTCGCCATCGACCGCGCCGGTCTTGTTGGCGAAGACGGCCCGACTCACGCCGGCAGCTTCGACCTGTCGTTCCTGCGCTGCATCCCGGGCATGCTGGTGATGACCCCGAGCGATGAGAACGAACTGCGCAAAATGCTCACCACCGGTCACCTTTACGAAGGCCCGGCGGCCGTGCGTTATCCACGCGGCAACGGCCCGAATGCAACCATCGAGAAAGACCTCGAACCGATCGAAATCGGCAAAGGCATCGTTCGCCGTCAAGGCAGCAACGTCGCCCTGCTGGTGTTCGGTGTGCAGTTGGCCGAGGCGCTGAAAGTTGCAGAGAAGCTCGATGCAACGGTGGTCGACATGCGTTTCGTCAAGCCGCTGGATGAAGACCTGGTGCGCGAAATCGCTGGCAGCCACACATTGCTGGTGACCATCGAAGAGAATGCGATCATGGGCGGCGCCGGTGGCGCGGTCAGCGAGTTCCTCGCCCGCGAGAACATCCTCAAGTCGATGCTGCACCTCGGCTTGCCGGACATCTACGTCGAACACGCCAAGCCTGCGCAGATGCTCGCTGAGTGTGGGCTGGACGAGGCCGGCATCGAAGCTTCGATTCGCGAGCGCCTGCAACTGCTCAATCTGTAAACCCGATCTGCTCTTGTAGGAGCCGGCTTGCTGGCGATGGCCTTTTTGAAAGCGCTATCGCCAGCAAGCCGGCGCCTACAGGACTGTGTACTCCCTTCGCTGCTACGAAAAACTATGAATTTCTCTCGCCTGGCCCTGACGCTGACCTTGCTGCCAGCCGGGCAACTGCTGGCCGACACCTTCGAACGCGATCAAGCCCTGAAACTGCCCGACGTGCTGATCAGCGCCAACCGCCAGGTCGAAGCGCGCAACGACAGCAGCGCCGCCAACACCGTGTTCACCCGCGAAGACATCGACCGCCTGCAACCCAACAGCGTTACCGACCTGCTGCGTCGGGTGCCCGGGGTGCAAGTCGCGCAAACCGGCGGGCGTGGCAGTCTGCCGGGGATCTACATTCGCGGCACGCAGTCGGCGCAAAGCCTGGTGCTGGTGGACGGTCAACGCATCGGCAATTCGTCCTCGGGCGACAGCAATCTGCAGCACATCAACATTGAACAGGTCGAGCGCGTAGAAGTGCTGCGCGGCTCGCGATCCGTGATTTACGGCAGCGACGCGATTGGCGGGGTGATCCAGATTTTTACCCGGCGTGGCAGCGAACCGGGGTTGCGTCCACAGATGCACGTCGGCTTTGGCAGCAACCAGACCTGGGAACGCAGCCTTAATTTGTCTGGCGGCAATGAGCAGACTCGCTTCAATCTCGGCGCCAGCCTCGATGAAACCGCCGGGATCGATCGCACCCATGAGTCGTACCCCAGCGACAGCGATCACGACGCGTACCGCAATAAATCGTTCAGCATGAGCGTGAGCCATGCTTTGAGCGATGACGTCGAAATCGGCGCCAACGTGCTGGATAACCGGGGCAAAAGTGAATACGACAATCCGTTCGGCCGCTTCGACCTGAATACCTTCGAGTCCGTCCAGGAGCAGCCGTACAACAGATTCGATGTGAGCAGCGTCAGCAGCTACGTCGACGCGCGGGTCAACGACCTGTGGAAAACCCGGATCGAGTTCGGCCACAGCGAAAACCGCGAGAAAACCTTCGACAAGCTCAGCGATGAACGCAGCGTATTCAACACCTACCGCGACACGGTGAACTGGCAGAACGACCTGACACTCAACGAAAGCAACAGCTTGATCCTCGGCGGAGACTGGTACGAAGACCGGGTTAACAGCAGCACCGCGTTCGACGAAGACAGCCGCTGGAACCGTGCGGCATTCATCCAGCACCGTTATCAGGCGGACAGGTTCTCCACCGAACTGGGCCTGCGCCGCGACCAGAACCAGCAATTCGGTGGCCAGAACAGCTGGAGCGGGACCCTCACCCTGCCGCTGAACCCGGACAACGATGTGCTGCTGACCTACAGCGAAGGCTTCCGCGCACCGACCTTCAACGACCTGTATTACCCCGACTTCAGCAACCCTGACCTGAAACCGGAAACCTCGAAAAGTTATGAGCTGCAATGGCGCAGCCAATTGACCGAGAGCAGCCGACTGGAAGCCTCGCTGTACCGAACGGATCTCGAAGACGCAATCATCTTCGGCAGTAACTCGCGCCCGGAAAACGTCGCCTCGGCCCGGATCAACGGCTTCGAAGCGGCATTGAAACAGGATCTGTTCGGCTGGCAGAGCAACCTCGGCGTGGCGATCATCGACCCACGGGATCGCGACACCGGGCATACCCTGGCCCGTCGCGCACGACGTACCTTGAGCCTGGACCTGGATCGGCAGTTCGATCGACTGGGCCTCGGTGCCAGTTGGCAAGCAGTGAGCAGCAGCTACGACGACTTGAACAATCAACAGCCGTTGGGCGGTTATGCCTTGCTGGGGTTACGCAGCAGTTGGGTGCTCAATCGCGAGATCAAGCTGGAGTTGAAGGTGGATAACCTGCTGGACAAGGGTTACAGCCGCGCGCTCTACAGCCATGACGGCAGCCAGTACGGGTATCGCGAAGAAGGTCGGGCGTGGATGTTCGGGGTGACCTGGACGCCGGAAATCTGAACTTGTACTTGTGACGGTTTGACTGGCCCCCATGAGGCCAGTCACCCGCTGAAACGTTCAGATCAGTGTGTCAGCCGCGCGCCTGAAGCCCTTCGACGAAGCCTGCGATACGACGACAGGCATCTCTTAACGCGGCATCGGAAACGGTGAACGAGATCCGTACAAATCCGGCGGTGCCGGCGCCGAACGCGCTGGCGTCGAGTACCGCAACCCCGGTAGCACGGAACAGCTGCCAGGCAAACTCGGTGCTCGACAGCCCGCACTCGCGTACATCCACCAACATGAACATGCCGGCCTCGGGCACCTTGCACTTGAGCAGCGGCACATTGCGCAAGCCTTCGACCACCAGGTTTCGACGTCGCAGATACAGTTCCCGCGCATGGCTGACCACCTGCTCATCCAGCTCCAACGCCTTGAGCGCAGCCGCCTGAATAAATCCCGGCAGCCCGTAGAGCATGCACAGCAGCAGGTTATCCAGATGACCGATCAGCGCTGGCGGACCCACCACCCAGCCCACCCGCCAGCCTGTCATGGCGTGGGACTTGGACAAGCTATTGAGCACCACGGTGCGGTCGGCCATGCCTTCGAAGCTCGCCACGCTCTGGTGGGGACGATCATAGGTCAGCTGACCGTAGACCTCATCGCTGATCACCCACAGGTTGTGACGCTGAGCGACCAGCGCCACAGCTTCGAGCTCCTGTTTGGTGTAGACGTTGCCGGTGGGGTTGTTTGGCGTAGCCAGGGCGATGCCGCGCGTCTTGTCGGTGATCACCGCTTCGATGGCCGCGAAGGTCAGCCGAAAATCATCGCCCCCCGGCTGGGCAATCGGTACCAGCCGCGCCCCCGAGGCCTGAATGCTCGCCGCATACGTCAGGTACATCGGTGCGGGCACCAGCACTTCATCACCCTGTTCGAACAGGCACATGGCGGTCGCGTACAAGCCATTCTGCGCACCGGCCACCAGCGCTACGTTGTCGGCGGACACTGGCTGGCCGAGCAAGGCCGACTGTTTCGTGGCAATGGCTTCGCGCAGTTCCGGGCGACCGATCACATGGGTGTAGTGGGTGTCGCCTGCGTTGATTGCCTGAACCGCTGCCGCGCAAATTTCATCGGCAGTGGCGAAATCCGGATCGCCGATGCTCAGCACGATCGCATCTTCACCCCGCGCCTGCGCATCGCATGCGGCGTAGTGGATGTCCCAGGCTGTGACGGTTTCGCCGCTGATGCGCTCGACCATGGACGAGTATTTCATGTGAAGCTCCTTGAAAACCCTCGGGTTGACGTTCCTTTCAATGTTCAAGTCAGGCCTGACGTTGGGGCGTTTTGCTGATACGAGCAAAGTCCTGTTCGATGACAATAGTTCGTTCGACGAAATCTGCGATCAACCGTGGTGGCGCTGGCAGAACAGTTTGCCAGTCGTTTCCCGTTAGCGGTGAGACACAGGTGGCGCGCTGGCTGCACCTCGGCCTAGCGATCGGGGGCGATCAACTGGCACAGCCTGGCAGTCGCCTCGATCATCTGCCCGCTTGGGCGTTCCAGGCCTTTGTCCGTCACCCGTCGCAACTGCCCCTGTTTTACAGCCGCCACCTGCGGCCAGGTTTTCCATGCATCGAGCTGCGTCTGATCGCTGGCCAGAATCACCTCGGGATTGCGCTGCAACACTGCCTCTACACTGACTTGGGGCGCTGGCAATGTCTGCTCGTCGAATACATTTCGCGCCCCGCACACTTGCAGCGCATCGCTGATGATCTGCCCACCGCCGATGGTGTACAGCGGCCGATCCCACACTTGGTAGAACACCCGCAACGGCTGATCCCGACGATAGCGTTGGCGCAGGTCCGCCAGTCGCTGACGCAAACCGGTCGCCAGTGCCGCGCCCCGCTCCGGTCGCCCGAGCTGAGCGGCTATCGCTTCGATCTGCGCGGTGAGCTGTTTGAAATCGTGGGGTTCGGCGACGAAGGTCGGGATGTTCAAGCGCTTGAGTTGTTCACGCTGGGCCGGGCCGACGCTGCCGGGCCAGAGCAGCAGCAAGTCGGGCTGCAGGCTGAGCAAGCGTTCCAGGTCCAATTGGCCGTAGCGGCCAACAGAAGGCAGGTGCTTGAGTTCGGCGGGACGTTCACCGGCATCCAGCACGCCCACCAGCAGGTCGGCCGAACCCAGTTCAACGACGATTTCAGAAAGAGAAGGCGCGAGACTGACAACTCGCTCGACCGCGGCTGCCGAGCCGCTGAAGGCCAACAGCAAAACCGTCAGCCAGATCGCACGCATCAACCGAGCTGACGCGGAATACGGTAGAGATAGAACAGCACCGTGGTCGACAGCGCCAGCAACATCAGCGGTACCGCTTCAAGACCCACGAACACGGCCAGTGCACCGATCCATGCCGGCAGGCCGGCGGCGAGGAAGGCCGTACGGCGCTTGGCTGCCAGGCTGATCCACGCGGCGGGCTCTTCAGGGGTATCGAGGGCTTTCTGGGTGGCGATCAATGCGTGTTTGTAGCCACCGAAAAATTTCAGGCTGACAAACATCGAGGCGACACCCGCGATGAACAACGGCATCGCCAGCACCGGCAAAATCGCCTCGCTCTGGCCGAATACAGCGTTGATCACGAACAGCGGCAACAAGGCCAGCGCCAGGTATTGCCACCAGTTGACGGACAGCCGCCGCCGTACCTGACCGCGCGTCACGCCCTATCTACCTCGCCCTGATGTTCGTTGCCCATCATGTGGTCGAGCTTGCTGGCCTTGGTCGCCAGGTAGAGTTTGTTGTGCGGGTTATGGCCAGTGTGCAGCGGCACGCGCTCGGCAACCACGATGCCCATGTCGGTCAAGGCTTTGACCTTGCGCGGGTTGTTGGTCATCAGACGCAGGGACTTGACGCCCAGATGCTGCAGCATCGGCAGGCACATGGCGTAATCGCGCTGGTCGGCGGCAAAGCCCAGGCGTTCGTTGGCTTCAACAGTGTCGGCGCCGCCATCCTGCAATTCGTAGGCGCGGATCTTGTTCAGCAGGCCAATGCCACGGCCTTCCTGACGCAAGTACAGCAGCACGCCGCGGCCTTCACGGGCGATGGCCTGCAGGGCGGCTTCAAGTTGCGAACCGCAGTCGCAACGCTGGCTGAACAAGGCATCGCCCGTCAGGCATTCGGAATGCAACCGGCCGAGTACCGGTGCACCATCGGCGATTTCACCCAGGCTCAGCACGACGTGCTCGCGGCCGGTGGCTTCGTCGAGAAAACCGTGCATGGTGAATTGCGCAAAAGGCGTTGGCAGCTTGGAAGCGGCGACAAAAACGACAGGCACCGGTGTGCTCCTGATCTAAAGAGTCTTAAGATTCGCAGGTCGGCATTGTAACAGCACGTTCCGGGCGACGCTTAGGCTGAATTATCGGCAATAACTATCAAAAAGTTTGATGTCCGCCCCGACAAACGCCATCCCTTGGGGGGAATCGCCGACCGCAAAGTCCGAGTTAATACTCTGCAAATGGATACGGTTGTTTCCAGCGTTCGAAGACCGGCTTCAGCTCGCCACTTTTCACCAGCACCTCCATGCGCTGATCAAACAGCTTCGCCAGGGCGCGGGCATTGGGGGTCTTGGCGAAACACAGGTACAACGGCAATTCCGCGATATGGGTGCTGCGCAACTGCGATGGATCCTTGGCCCGACTGCGCACGAAATCGACTTCTGTCAGCGCATCGATGTAAAAATCGGCACGATTCTGAGTCAGCATAGAGACAATGCCGGTACGCCGCAGCACTTCGTTGTAACGGCGAACGTTGGGCAGATAATCCTGGTAGTCATAGCCCCGGACCCAGGCCAATCGATAGTCGCCCAGGGTTTGCGGCGTGGGCACCGGGCTGCTGGCCAAGCCCAAGGCATAGATGTGATCGGTGTCGAAATTCCACTTGGGATAGATCAGCTCGGGCGATTCATCACGGTAGGAGCCGACACAGGCGTCGACTTCACCGCGCTCGGCCAGGCCCATGGAGCGCAAATAAGGTTCGGTGCGGATCTTCAGCGTGACGCCTGCCGGCTCAAAGACCTTGCGCAGCACGTCCCAACCGAGACCGTGCCCATCGGCGGCGGTGTAGTCTTCCCATTCTTCGCTGGCGAGCTGAATCACCGAAGGCGCCGTCGTTGCCACCTCACCCGCCTGGACGAATGAGCAAAACAAGGCGAACACCATCGCCATCAACCCGCGCCGAACCATCCCTAGATCCCCCACTTAACCCCTTAGGCGAAAACCCACACCAGTCCTTGCATCGCCAGCCAGGCAAACACCCCGGCCAATACGTCATCGAGCATGATCCCGACGCCGCCGTGAACGTGCCGGTCGATCCAGCGAATCGGCCACGGTTTGAGAATATCGAAGAAGCGGAACATCAAGAACCCCGCCAACAACCACTGCCATCCTTCGGGCACCAGCCACAGGGTAATCCACATCCCGACCATTTCGTCCCAGACGATGCCTTCATGGTCGTGTACACGCAAATCATCGGCCACTTTGCCGCACAGCCAGAAGCCGAACAGCATGGTGATGCCCAGCATCAACCAATACCCCCAATCGGGCAACATCTGCCACAGCGGGATAAAAGGTAGCGCAACTAACGACCCCCAAGTACCCGGAGCCTTTGGCAGGGTGCCCGAGCCGAAGCCGAACGCCAGGAAATGCCAGGGATTACGCCAGACCGACGGCGGTACGAATTCCGCCGGGACCTGTTTGGGATGATCTGTCACGGTGACTCCCGAAAATGTTGGTAACCCCGGGTTTGCGGGGTGATGTCCTGCCCATCGGCATCCAGCAGCGTCACGCCCTGCCCGATCACGACGCGGCCGATCACATGAATCGGCCAGCCGTTGGCCAGCAGCGCCGGCAACTCGACGGACGGCAAGGTGAACGCCAGCACGTAATCGTCACCGCCGCTCAGGGCCGCGCTTTGTGCATCGGACTGGCCAAGGAATGCCCGCAGCGCCTGCGACAACGGCAACCGGTCACGCTCAACTTGAAGACAGACTTTTGAAGCGAGGGCGATATGCCCGCAATCCGCGAGCAGGCCATCGGAAATATCCATCGCCGAAGTGGCCTTGCCGCGCAAAGCCTGGCCCAGACCAAGCTGTGGTTGCGGCGACCAATAGTGCGCGAGCAACGGCTCGGTAATGGCCGCTTCTGCCGTACGCTGACCGAGCACCAGCGGCAAAGCGCCGGCGGCATTACCCAACTCGCCGCCGACACACAACAGATCGCCCGGCTGCGCACCGCTACGGGTCAACGCCTTGCCGGACGGCACGCGACCGAACACGGTCATGGTCAGGCTCAAAGGTCCGCGAGTGGTATCGCCGCCAACCAACGCCACGCTGCAGCTTTGCGCCATCTGGTTCAAACCACGGGCATAGGCTTGCAGCCAATCGGCGGTCACCGTCGGCAAGGTCAGGGCCAGGGTAAAGGCAACCGGAGTGGCGCCCATGGCGGCCAGGTCGCTAACGGCCACGGCCAGCGAGCGCTGACCGAGCAGATACGGATCGCACGGGTCAGCGAAATGCACGCCGGCCACTAACGTATCGGTGGAAATCGCCAACTGCTCCCCGGGAGGAACAGCCAGCAAGGCGCAGTCATCGCCGATCCCGAGAGCAACGCCTTCGCCGCCCTGCGCACAAGGCGCGGCGGCGAAGAAATTGCGGATCAGTTCAAACTCACCCATTGCTGAATCAAGCGCTGGTTAGCGCTTGAACGCCTTGACTTCAGCTTCACGCAGACGCGGGGCCAGTTTGTCGAGCACACCGTTGACGAACTTGTGACCGTCGGTGGAACCGAAGACCTTGGCCAGTTCGATACCTTCGTTGATCACAACGCGGTACGGCACGTCGACGCGCTTGAGCAGTTCCCAGGTCGACAGGCGCAAAACCGCCAGTTCAACCGGGTCCAGCTCTTCGATGGTCAGATCGAGGCAAGGCGTGAGTGCGGTGTCGATTTCGGTCTTGAACTGCGGAACCCCGTGCAGAATCTCGCGGAAGTACGCGCCATCGACATCGGAAAAATCGTTATCGACCCGGAACTGCGCTTCGATCTCGTTCAGCGACTGCTTGGCCATGTGCCATTGGTACAGCGCCTGAGTCGCGAGCTGACGGGCTTCGCGACGCTTGACGCTTTTCGATGGCTTGCCGGCATCCGCAGGCTTTGGATCGCGCGGGTTGAAACGATCGCTTTCGTCGCTAATCACTTGGCCTCCAACTGCGCCAGCAGGCTGACCATTTCCAGAGCGGACAGGGCAGCTTCAGCACCTTTGTTACCGGCCTTGGTGCCGGAACGTTCAATGGCTTGTTCGATGGAATCAACGGTCAGGACGCCGAAAGCGACCGGCACGCCAAACTCCATGGACACCTGGGCCAGACCTTTGGTGCACTCGCCAGCCACGTATTCGAAGTGCGGAGTACCGCCACGAATGACCGCGCCCAGGGCGATGATTGCTGCGAACTCGCCTTTCTGAGCGACTTTCTGCGCAACCAGCGGGATTTCGAAGGCGCCAGGGGCGCGGATGATGGTGATGTCGCTTTCGCTCACGCCGTGGCGAACCAGGGCATCAACTGCACCGCTGACCAGGCTTTCAACGACGAAGCTGTTGAAACGGCCCACTACCAAAGCGTAGCGGCCTTTAGGGGCGATGAAGGTACCTTCGATGGTCTTCAGGGTCATTCGTTAGATCTCTTAAAGAGCCGGGACGCGTCTCGTACGCGTCCCTCAGTGATATTTGAACCGCGAATTCAAGGCCGCAAACAACCGGTCATTATTCGGAGGGCACGTATTCTACAACTTCCAGATCGAAACCGGATATCGCATTAAATTTCATCGGTGCCGACATCAGGCGCATTTTGCGCACACCGAGGTCACGCAGGATCTGCGAACCGGCACCGACAATGCTGTAGGTGGTCGGTTTTTTAACCTGGGTGTGATCGGCGGTTTCGCGGATATGCGCCAACAACACATCGCCATCGAGCGGGTGACCGAGCAACAGCACCACACCGCTGCCAGCCTCGGCAACCTTGGCCATGGCGGCGCGCAGGCTCCAGCGGCCGGGCTGATTGACCATCAGCAAGTCGCGCAGCGGGTCCATGTTGTGCACCCGAACCAGGGTCGGTTCTTCGGCGCAGACATTGCCCAGGGTCAGTGCCATGTGCACATCGCCTTCCACGGAATCACGATAGGTCACCAGGTTGAATTGGCCCAGTTCGCTGTCCAGCGGCTGCTCGGCAATCCGCTGAACGGTACGTTCGTGGATCATCCGGTAGTGAATCAGGTCGGCAATGGTGCCGATCTTGATGTCGTGCTCAGCGGCAAACGCTTCCAGTTCGGCACGACGGGACATGGTGCCGTCGTCGTTCATCACTTCGCAGATCACGCCGCTCGGCTCGAAACCGGCCATACGCGCCAGGTCGCACGCGGCTTCGGTGTGGCCGGCGCGAGCCAGGGTGCCGCCGGCCTGCGCCATCAGCGGGAAGATGTGGCCCGGGCTGACGATGTCATCGGCCTTGGCATCACGGGCCGCAGCCGCTTGCACGGTGCGCGCGCGGTCGGCGGCGGAGATGCCGGTGGTCACGCCGGTGGCGGCTTCGATCGATACGGTGAACTTGGTGCCGAACCCGGAACCGTTGCGCGGCGCCATCAATGGCAGCTTGAGCAGTTCGCAACGCTCGCGGCTCATCGGCATGCAGATCAGGCCACGGGCGTGCTTGGCCATGAAGTTGATGTGCTCGGGCTTGCAGCACTCGGCGGCCATGATCAGGTCGCCTTCGTTCTCGCGGTCTTCGTCATCCATGAGGATGACCATCTTGCCTTGGCGGATGTCTTCAACCAGTTCTTCGATGCTATTGAGCGCCACAAGGCACCCCCCTTCTTTCGAAATTAGAGCTCAGGATTTGAGGTAGCCGTTGGCGGCCAGAAAGCTTTCAGTGATGTTGCTGGAAGCAGGCTCTGCGGCCTTGTCGCCCAACAACAGGCGCTCCAGGTAACGGGCCAGCAAGTCCACTTCCAGGTTCACCCGGCGACCCGGCTGGTACGACGCCATGATGGTTTCGCTCAGGGTGTGCGGAATGATGGTCAGCAGGAACTCGGCACCATCGACCGCGTTCACGGTCAGGCTGGTGCCGTCGACGGTGATCGAGCCTTTATGGGCGATGTACCTGGCCAGTTCTTTTGGCGCGCGGATGCGAAATTCCACGGCGCGGGCGTTCTCGGTGCGGGCAACCACTTCGCCCACGCCGTCGACGTGACCGCTGACCAAGTGCCCACCGAGGCGCGTGGTCGGGGTCAGGGCTTTTTCCAGATTGACCGGGCTGCCGCTTTTGAGGTCGTTCATGGCGGTGCAGTCGAGGGTTTCACGGCTGACGTCCGCCGCAAAGCCGTTGCCTGGCAGTTCAACGGCGGTCAGGCACACGCCGTTGACCGCGATGCTGTCGCCCAGTTTGACGTCGCTCAGGTCGAGCTTGCCGGTTTCGACGTGAACCCGTACATCACCGCCCTTCGGGGTCAATGCACGAATACTGCCGATGGATTCGATGATGCCGGTAAACATGAGGTTCTCCTCGAGAACAAAGCCAGCGCTATAGCGATGGCCGGGAATTATACGCTGGCTGCTGGCAAAGGAATGGCAGTGACCCGCCAGTCATCGCCAACCGCGCGAATTTCGGTGATTTTAAGCTCGGGCGCATCTTTCATTTGCGCGAGCGGCCACTCCAGCAACGGCCGCGCCGAAGAGCCCAGGAACTTGCCGGCAATGAAAATCTGGAACTCGTCCACCAGCCCGAGCTGGGCAAAGGCACCCGCCAGCCGTGGACCGGCCTCGACCAGCACTTCATTGACCTGACGGTTGGCCAGTTCAACCAGCAACTGACGAAGATCGACCTGCCCATCGTAACCCGGCACGATCAGGCATTCCGGGCCGTTGGCGTATTGCTCTTCCACCGCCACGCAGGTAGCGACCAGCGCCGGACCGGCCTTGAAGAATGGCGCATCCAGCGGCACCCGCAGGCGGCCATCGACCAGCACACGCAGCGGCGGCCGGCTCATGGCCAGTGCGGTTTGTTCGGCATCCAGACCGAGTTCATCGGCGCGCACGGTCAAACGGGCGTTGTCCGCCAACACCGTATCGGCGCCAGTCAGCACCACGCTGGCCTGGGCACGCAGGCGTTGCACCGCCGAACGCGCCGCCGGGCCGGTAATCCATTGGCTTTCACCGCTTTGCATCGCGGTGCGACCGTCGAGGCTCATGGCCAGCTTGACCCGCACGAACGGCAAGCCGTGCTCCATGCGTTTGAGGAAGCCTTGATTGAGTTTGCGCGCTTCGCTTTCCAGCACGCCGCTTTCGGTGGCGATGCCCGCCTGTTCCAGACGTTGCAGGCCACGACCGGCGACCTCCGGATTGGGGTCCTGCATCGCTGCGACCACCCGCGCCACACCGGCATTCACCAGCGCATCGGCGCAGGGCGGCGTGCGGCCATGGTGACTGCAAGGTTCGAGGGTAACGTAAGCCGTGGCGCCCCGGGATCGCTCACCGGCGGCGCGCAAGGCATGGACTTCGGCATGGGGTTCACCGGCACGCTCATGCCAGCCTTCGCCGACAATCTGCCCGTCACGCACAATCACGCAGCCGACCCGAGGGTTGGGGTGTGTCGTGTAGTGACCTTTGCGCGCCAGTTCCAGCGCGCGGGCCATGTAATGGGCGTCGAGGATGGATTGTTCCGGGGTGGTGGTCATTCTTTCACCGGCTCACGGGCCAGGCGATCGATCTCTTCACGGAACTCGTTGAGGTCCTGGAAGCGGCGATACACCGAAGCGAAGCGGATATAGGCGACTTCATCGAGCTTCTGCAGCTCGGCCATTACCAGCTCACCGACCACGAGGGATTTGACCTCGCGTTCGCCGGTGGCGCGCAGTTTGTGTTTGATGTGCACCAGCGACGACTCGAGGCGCTCGACACTCACCGGGCGCTTTTCCAGCGCGCGCTGCATGCCGGCGCGGAGTTTTTCTTCGTCGAACGGCTGGCGACTGCCGTCGGTTTTGATCAGGCGCGGCAACACCAGTTCAGCCGTCTCGAACGTCGTGAAACGTTCGCCGCAGGCCAGGCATTCACGCCGGCGGCGCACCTGTTCGCCCTCGGCGACCAGACGCGAGTCGATGACCTTGGTGTCGTTGGCACCGCAGAAGGGACAGTGCATGGTGGCAGGCAACAAAAAAAGGGAGGGCCATGGTAGCGCATCCCGGTGGCAAGACAAGCCATAGGGTTTGCGGTATACAGACGGGATGATCACTTGATCCATGGATTTCATCATTCCGGAGCTGCCAATGTCGTTACGTCCGCTCGTTTTGCTCAGTCTTTTCAGCCTGTTGGTGGCCTGCAGCAGCGATGCACCGCAGCCCCAGCCACCGACCCCGGGCCCTGCGCCGCAACAAGCGCAGAAAAAAGCCAAGGAGGCCGCCGAGCTCGGCCCGTTGCCCGCGTACCAGCGCGAGCTGAGCGGCACCCTTCAGGGTGTGCCGAGCGGCGCTGAGGTCGAACTCGCGCTGCTGGTGATCGACGACAAAGACCGGCCGCAACAATTGCTCGCCAGTTCCAGCCTGATCGGCAACAACCAGATATTGCCGTTCCACCTGCGCTTTAATCCGGAATCCTTTCCAGTGGGTGCCCGGGTTGAACTGCGTGGCCGCGCCAGCCAGTCCGGTCAGTTGATCCTGCACCTGCCGTCGCAACTGATCAGCCAGCCGACGACCCAGACACTGGGCCAGCTGCAGTTCGTCAAAGCCCCATGAGTGCACCGCTCGACCTGCAACAGGCATTGGGTGAGTTGCTCGGTGATGCGCAATTGGTCGCCTGTGAGCTTCCGCAGACCGACCTGAAGCTGTGGCTGATCGATGGCGACAACATGGACCGCGCCTTCAGCCCGGAAGAAACCCGGCGCATCCTGCACGAGCCGCCCTATTGGAGTTTCTGCTGGGCCAGCGGGTTGGCCGTGGCCCGTTACCTCGCCGAAAACCGCCATTGGGTCGAAGGCAAGCGGGTGCTGGATTTCGGCGCCGGTTCTGGCGTGGCGGGAATTGCCGCAGTGAAGGCCGGGGCGCTGGAAGTGGTGGCCTGTGACCTCGACCCGCTGGCGATTGCCGCCTGTCGGGCGAATGCCGAACTCAATAATGTGCAGCTCAGCTACTCGACGGACTTTTTTGCCGAGGCTGATCGCTTTGATCTGATCCTGGTGGCGGACGTGCTGTACGACCGGGCTAATCTGCCGCTGCTCGATGAGTTTCTCAGTCGTGGCCGCGAAGCGCTGGTGGCGGATTCTCGGGTACGGGATTTTCGTCATCCACTGTACCGGCGTATCGAAATGCTTGAAGCGATGACCTTGCCGGATCTGGCTGAGCCGGAAGAATTTCGGCATGTGAGCCTGTACCACGCCAGCCGCAGCTAAAAGCATCGCGAGCAGGCTCGCTCCCACAGAGGGAATGCATTCCAGTGTGGGAGCGAGCCTGCTCGCGATGACGTCCTGTCAAACGAAACATCTCTAACGACCACACCGCTTCCGGCGCGACCCCGCCAAGCCGTATAGTTGCCCCATTCACGCTTCTACGAGATTGCCCATGAGTCAGGAAACGCCGTACATCTTCGACGCCACGACTGCCGATTTCGACCAGTCAGTGATCGAGAACTCTTTCCACAAACCGGTACTGGTGGATTTCTGGGCCGAATGGTGTGCGCCGTGCAAAGTACTGATGCCGATGCTGCAGACCATCGCCGAGAGCTATCAGGGCGAGTTGCTGCTGGCCAAGGTCAACTGCGACATCGAACAAGACATCGTCGCCCGCTTCGGTATCCGTAGCCTGCCGACCGTGGTGCTGTTCAAGGACGGTCAACCGGTCGACGGTTTTGCCGGAGCGCAGCCGGAATCGGCCGTACGCGCCCTGCTCGAACCCCATGTGCAAATGCCGCCACCGGCCGCCGCCGATCCGTTCGAACAGGCCCAGGAGCTGTTTGACGACAGCCGCTTTGCCGATGCCGAAGCCTTGCTCAAAGTGATCCTGGGCGAAGACAACACCAACGCCAAGGCGCTGATCCTGTACGCCCGCTGCCTCACCGAACGCGGTGAGCTGGGCGAAGCGCAGACGGTGCTCGACGCGGTCAAGAGCGATGAGCACAAGGCAGCCCTCGCCGGAGCCAAGGCGCAGATCAAGTTTCTCGGTCAGGCCAAGGATCTGCCCGACGCCGCCGACCTGAAAGCGCGCCTGGCAAAAAACCCGCAGGACGATGAAGCGGTCTATCAACTGGCGATCCAGCAACTGGCCCGTCAGCAATACGACGCCGCACTGGATGCCCTGCTCAAGCTGTTCATCCGTAACCGCAGCTACAGCGAAGGCTTGCCTCACAAGACCTTGCTGCAGGTGTTCGAACTGCTCGGCAACGATCACCCGCTGGTGACCACTTACCGCCGCAAGTTGTTTGCTGCCCTGTACTGATCTCGACCTGTAGGAGCCGGCTCCTACAGCCAGCGGTAGAGCGGTGTATCCCCGCCGCTCTCCACCTTCACGTCCGGGCTATGGCGCAAACGTACCAACAGACGTTTGCCCGCCGACGCATTGCCGGTCAGCCCTTCCAGTTGCTCCAGCAAATCCGGCCCACTCAACTGCCCTGCCTTGCGCAGCAAGTCCCTGGCGATCTGCCACAGCGCATCGTCCTGATTCTGCGGTTTGGCCGGCGCGGCGCTGACCTCGGTTTTTTCCACGGTCAACTGCGCACCCAGCTTCGCCCAGTCGGCGTCATCCATCTCCAGGGTCAAATCCACCGGCCAGTCGCCGATGCTTCCGCGAATTCGCAACATGAGTCTGCTCCTGCACATTTCTGACCTGCATGCTCCCATGGGACTTGTGCAACGCCAAGCAGCCAGTCAAACTCTGCCCACTTACGTTATAAGATTACATAACAAACTCTTCATTTAACCTTCGGAGACTCGCCATGCGTCGTCTGCTGCTCGTTTTGCCGTTTGCCTTGTTGCCCCTGGCTGTCGCCCATGCGGCTGAGGAGCATGACCACGATCACGATCATGAACACGGCAGCCTTGGCGCCCACGAGCACGGTGTCGGTCGCCTCAACGCAGCACTGGACGGTCAAACCCTGGAGCTGGAACTGCAAAGCCCGGCGATGAACCTGGTGGGTTTCGAGCACGCCGCCACCAGCGACGCCGACAAAGCCAAAGTCGCCGCCGTTCGTACTCAGCTGGAGAAACCACTGGCCCTGTTCAACCTGCCGAACGCCGCAGGCTGCGTGGTGAAAAACCAGGAACTGGAAAGCCCGCTGTTTGGCGATAAACCGCAAGTCGATGATGACCACGACGAGGACGCCAAGGATGAGCATCACCACGATCACAGCGAAATCCACGCTCACTACCAGTTCACCTGTGCCACACCAGCGGCGCTGAAGACCCTGGACCTGGCGAACATTTTCAACGCCTTCCCGGCGACCCAGAAAATTCAGGTACAACTGATCGGCCCGAGCGGGCAGCAAGGGGTTGAAGTGACGGCCAAGGCTGCCAGCCTGAAACTCTGAATCCACTGAAGATCCCGTGTAGAAGCGAGCAAGCTCGCTCCTACATGGGCTCATCTCTCAACAGACCGGCTCCATATGACCCAAGCACTCATCGAACTGTCCGACCTGGGCTTCAGTTGGCCCGGTCACCCGCCGCTGCTGGACATCCCGGCGTTTCGCCTGGAACCGGGCGAAACCCTGTTTCTCAAAGGCCCCAGCGGCAGTGGCAAGACCACCCTGCTTGGCTTGCTCGGCGGCGTGCAAAAACCCGACCGCGGCAGCATCCGCCTGCTCGGCCAGGAGCTGACCGAACTCTCGGCAGGTGCCCGCGATCATTTCCGTGTCGATCACACCGGCTACATTTTCCAGCAGTTCAACCTGCTGCCGTTTCTGTCGGTGCGCGAGAACGTCGAACTGCCCTGCCACTTCTCGAAACTGCGCGCCGAACGGGCGAAACAGCGTCACGGCAGTGTTGATAAAGCCGCCGCCACCCTGCTCGCCCACCTGGGCCTGAAAGATGAAAACATCCTCGGTCGACGTGCCGATTCGCTGTCCATCGGCCAGCAGCAACGGGTGGCCGCAGCACGTGCATTGATCGGTCAGCCGGAACTGGTGATCGCCGACGAACCGACCTCGGCGCTCGATTACGACGCCCGGGAAAACTTCATTCGCCTGCTGTTCGCCGAGTGCCGCGAAGCCGGCTCGAGCCTGTTGTTCGTCAGTCATGACCAGAGCCTGGCGCCGCTGTTTGATCGCAACCTGTCGCTGGCCGAGCTTAATCGCGCCGCCACCCCGTCCGAGGTCTGAGATGTATTTGTTTCGTCTAGCCATGGCCAGCCTGGCTAACCGCCGCTTCACTGCGATCCTCACCGCGTTCGCCATTGCCCTGTCGGTGTGCCTGCTGCTGGCCGTGGAGCGCGTGCGCACCGAAGCCAAGGCCAGTTTCGCCAGCACCATCAGCGGTACCGACCTGATCGTCGGTGCGCGCTCCGGCTCGGTCAACTTGTTGTTGTACTCGGTGTTCCGCATCGGCAACGCCACCAACAACATCCGCTGGGACAGCTTCGAACACTTTGCCAACAACCCGAAAGTGAAGTGGGCGATCCCGATGTCCCTCGGTGATTCCCATCGCGGCTATCGGGTGATGGGCACCACCGAGGCCTACTTCGAGCATTACCAGTACGGCCGCCAACAACACCTGGAACTGGCCGACGGCCGAGCCTTCGCCACCGACCCCTTCGAAGTGGTGCTCGGCGCCGAAGTCGCGCAGGCGCTGCACTACAAACTCGGTGAAAAACTGGTGCTGGCCCACGGTGTAGCGGCGATCAGCCTGGTCAAGCACGATGACAAACCGTTCACCGTGGTCGGCATTCTCAAGCGCACCGGCACACCGGTGGACCGCACACTGCACATCAGCCTCGGCGGCATGGAGGCGATTCACATCGATTGGCACAACGGTGTACCGGCCCGGGGCAACGGGCGGATCAGTGCCGAGCAGGCCCGCAACATGGACCTGACGCCGCAAGCGATCACCGCGTTCATGCTCGGCCTCAACAGCAAGATTTCAACCTTCGCCTTACAGCGCGAGATCAACGAATACCGTGGCGAACCGATGCTGGCGATCCTGCCGGGCGTAGCGCTGCAAGAGTTGTGGAGCCTGGTGAGCACGGCGGAAAAAGCCTTGTTCGTGGTGTCGCTGTTTGTGGTGCTGACCGGGTTGATCGGCATGCTCACGGCGATTCTCACCAGCCTTAACGAACGCCGCCGCGAGATGGCGATTCTGCGGTCGGTAGGCGCGCGGCCATGGCATGTTGCGACGTTGCTGGTGCTTGAGGCGTTTGCCCTGGCGCTGTCCGGCGTAGTGGCAGGTGTGGCCCTGCTTTATGCGTGCATCGCCGTGGCCCAAGGTTACGTGCAAGCCAACTATGGGCTGTTTTTACCGTTGGCCTGGCCCAGCGAATATGAATGGACGCTACTCGGTGGCATTCTGCTCGCCGCGCTGCTGATGGGCAGCGTGCCGGCCTGGCGCGCTTATCGCCAATCATTGGCCGATGGCCTGTCGATCCGTCTATGAGGACTTTGAAAATGCCCCGCGCTTTCCTTGCGCTGTTGATGCTGGTCGCCCTGCCCCTGTGGGCGGCCGAGCCGAAAGAGCTGACCTGGTCGGAAATGATTCCACCGGACGCGCCGCCGGAAGTGCCGAACATGACACCGCTGCACGACCTGTCGAAGATGAGCGATGCACTGTCCGCCGAGTCGGCGCCGGCAGCCAGGCAGGACATGCCCAACGCGCCGGTCGTCAAAGCGCTCGACGGCCAGAACATTCGCCTGCCGGGCTACATCGTGCCGCTGGAAGTGAGTGAGGACGGCCGCACCACGGACTTCCTGCTGGTGCCGTATTTCGGCGCCTGCATTCACGTGCCGCCACCGCCGTCGAACCAGATCGTGCATGTCAAAAGCGAGGTCGGCGTGAAGCTCGATGAGTTGTATCAGCCGTACTGGATCGAAGGGCCGATGCAGGTCAAAGCGTCGACCAGTGAACTGGCGGATGCCGGGTATCAGATGGAGGCGGAGAAGATTTACGTGTATGAATTGCCGGAGTGAATCCGGCAGGTTTGCGCAGTCAGTAACACCGTCATCGCGAGCAGGCTCGCTCCCACATTTGGAATGCATTTTCCTGTGGGAGCGAGCCTGCTCGCGATGGGGACATCAAAAACACCACAAAACCAACCCCATCCCACTTTCATTGAGCTGCGTCAAAAGACCGAATAGTTAGCCGGCTTACCATTGGACATCGAAAATTTTTAACGTCCTTTGGAGCCCCCATGAACAAGTCCTTGCTCGGTGCCTCGCTGGTTGCCCTCGCGCTCGCAGCCCCGCTTGCCCACGCCCACGAGGCGGGCGACATCATCCTTCGTGCCGGCGCGATCACCACCAACCCGACCGCTGACAGCTCCAGCGTCAAGGTCGATCAAGGCCCGCTGAGCGGCGCCGACCTGGGTGGCAAGGCGACCATGAGCAGTGACACGCAACTGGGCCTTAACTTCGCCTACATGTTCACCAGCAACTGGGGTATCGAACTGCTCGCGGCCACGCCGTTCGAGCATGACGTGAAGCTGAAAAACACCGCGCTGAGCGCCGCCAACGGCAAACTGGGTACGCTGAAACACCTGCCGCCGACCCTGAGCGTTGTGTACTACCCGCTGGACGCTAAATCCGACTTCCAGCCGTATGTAGGCGCAGGCATCAACTACACCTGGATCTACGACGAACACGTTGGCAGCGAAGCCAGTGCCGCCGGTTTCAGCAACTTCAAGGCGAAGAATTCCTGGGGCATGGCCTGGCAGGTCGGCGCGGACTACATGCTGACCGATAACGTGATGATCAACGGCCAGGTGCGCTACATCGACATCGACACCCGCGCGACCGTGGAAAACAACGCAGTGGCACCGGGCACCCGGGCACGGGTGAACGTGGACGTCGATCCGTTCATCTACATGGTTGGTCTGGGTTACAAGTTCTAAGGATTCACGTGGTGGTGAATGGGTCGTTCCACGCCCTGCACGGGAACGATCAGCAACAAAAGAAGGCGCCTGTCAGGCGCCTTTTTCTATTGTCCCAACAACCGCGCCAAGCCAACGCTTATCGGTGTTTGCGCGGGGGCTTTGAAACGCTCCAGCAATCGCCGGTTGTTTGCCCGCGAATGGCGTATGTCCCCGGAGCGCGCCGGGCTGTAGCTCACGGGCGGCAACTGGCCGACCACTTCCTCAAGTGCGGCGAGCAATTGCTTGAGACTGGTCGCCTGATTCCAGCCAACGTTCACTGCGCCGACGTCAGCCTGCGGTTTTTCGATGCCCTGCATCAGCAGCTTGACCAGATCTTCGACGTAGAAAAAATCCCGGGTCTGCTCACCGTCGCCAAACACGGTGATCGGCAAACCGTTCTGCGCGCGCTCGCTGAAAATACTGATCACCCCGGAGTACGGCGAGGACGGATCCTGGCGCGGGCCGAAGATGTTGAAGAAGCGGAAAATCACCGGTTCAAGACCATGCTCGCGCCGGTAGAAATCGAAGTAATGCTCGCTCGCCAACTTGTCCGAGGCGTAGGGCGTCAATGGTGCCTTGGGCGTGTCTTCATCGATCGACTCGCCTTCGCCATTATTGCCATATATCGCAGCGCTGGAAGCAAACAGCACGCGCTTGACGCCCGCCTGGCGCATGGCTTCGCAGACATTCAGCGAACCGATGAAATTGCTCTGGTGCGTCTTCACCGGATCGTCCACCGACGCCTGCACCGACGCCACGGCCGCCAGGTGCGCCACGGCGCTGCAACCGGCCACAGCCCGAGCCACCAGCGCGGCATCGGCGACGTCGCCGACGATCAATTCGACCTTGGCATTGTCCAGCGGCAGGTTGCTGCGCTTGCCGGTCGATAAATCATCAAGGATGCGCACCGAATGGCCCTTGGCGAGCAACGCGTCGGTCAGGTGCGAGCCAATGAACCCGGCGCCGCCGGTGATTAAAACGGGACTGTCAGCCATGGCGATAGAACCTGTCCAGTAGTCCGGGAAGTGCCGCACGCCAGGCGCGTGGCTTGATGCCAAAAGTGTGCAGAATTTTCTTGCAGGCCAGCACCGCGTGTTGCGGCTCTTCGGCGGCGTCCGGGCGCGCGGCGTGGGCCTGGGCGGTCGGTGCTTCAATGGCCAGCGCATGCAAGGCCCGCGCTTCAGTGAGGATAGCCTGCCCCAGCGCCAGCGGCGTGGTCGCCTCGTGCCCGGCGTAGTGGTAGGTCCCCCACAGCGGCGCGGCGCAGTCGAGTTGCTTGAGCACCGAAATGATCACCCGGGCAGCGTCGTCCACCGGCGTCGGATTACCCCGACGGTCGTCGGCCAGTAACAGCTCGTCAGGCTGCTCGGCCCGTGCGAGGAAACGTCCGAGGCTGCCATCGGGACTGTCATCGAGCAGCCAGCCGAAACGGAGTAGCACGTGCTGCGGGCAAGTGGCGCGCACGCTTTGTTCGATCCGCCACAACGCCTGACCGCGCAGGCCCAAGGGCACCGGTTCGTCTTTTTCGCTGTAGGCGGTAGCGCGCGAACCATCGAACACGCGATAGCTCGAAGGCTGCAACAACACGATGTTGTGGTGCTGGCACAGCTCGGCGAGACGCTCGACCGCGCGCTCTTGCCCGGCCAGACGCTGCTCGCTGACCGCCTCGGCCTGGAACCAGTCGAAGTAATAGGCGAGATTGATCAACGCGTCCGGGCGCGTGTCGTCGAGCAGTTGCGTCAGGCTCGCGGCGTCCCAGCCGTCTTGCGGCGGGCGGGGGGCGAGGAAACCGATGTCTTCCTCTGCACCGAGGCGAATCAGCGCCTGCCCAAGGGCATTTCCGCCGCCCAGTAACATAAGGCGCATTCGCATAGAGTCAGCAGGCCCAGTCTGATTGAAACAATGGCTGTATCGACAACGCCCACGGGCGATGCCGTTGATAGATGCCGGAATCGTTGCATTTTGCGGGTTTAGTGCGCAACCGTCATCCGTAAAGTGTAGATGTCCGGGATTTCAGTGCGCCCCCTGTGGCGAGGGAGCTTGCTCCCGCCGGGCTGCGAAGCGGCCCCAAATTGCTGGCGACTGCTACGCAGTCGAACGGGAGCAAGCTCCCTCGCCACAGGGGGGATTAATAAACCGAGCGGTACTTGCAACTTCCCGCCCCCACCCGCATAAATCACTCCATGAACCTGCCCATCCCCGCAGACAGCGCCCTGAACGGCTTCCACCCTGCCGTCAGTGCCTGGTTCAATCACACCTTTCCCGCGGTCACCGCCGCTCAGGCCCGGGCGTGGCCGTTGATTCGCCAGCGCCGCTCGACGTTGATCGCGGCGCCCACCGGTTCCGGCAAGACCCTCACCGCTTTCCTCGCCGTCATCGACGACCTGGTGCAGCGCGGCCTGGAAAGCCCCGAAGGCCTGCCCGACGCAACCCTGGTGGTCTACATCTCGCCACTCAAGGCACTGTCCAACGACATTCGCATCAACCTGCAAAACCCGCTCGCCGGCATCACCGAACAATTGCCCCTGATGGGCCTGCCGCCATTACAGATCACCACCGCCGTGCGGACTGGCGATACGCCGCAAAAAGACCGCGCGGCGATGCGCAAAACCGCACCGCACATTCTGGTGACCACCCCGGAATCGCTCTACGTGCTGCTCGGTTCCGATTCCGGCCGACAAATGCTCAGCTCCACGCGCACGGTCATCGTCGACGAAATCCACGCCATCGCCGCCAGCAAACGCGGCAGTCACCTGACCTTGAGTCTCGAACGCTTGCAGGCGCTATGCGCCGAACCGCTGGTGCGCATCGGCCTGTCGGCCACGCAGAAACCCATCGACGCGGTCTCGCGCTTTCTCGCAGGCCACGACCGCCCCTGCGAAATCGTCGACATCGGCCACGCCCGCCCACGGGATCTGGACATCGAAGTGCCGCCCGTGCCGTTGTCGGCGGTGATGGCCAATGATGTCTGGGAGCTGGTCTACGACCGCCTCGCCGCCCTCGCCCGGGATCACCGCACCACGCTGATTTTCGTCAACACCCGACGCCTGGCCGAACGCTTGAGCCGACACCTGAGCGAACGCCTGGGCAAGGAGGCCGTGGCCGCCCACCACGGCAGCCTGGCCAAGGAATTTCGCCTCGACGCCGAGCAGCGGCTCAAGCGCGGCGACTTGCAAGTGCTGATCGCCACGGCATCGCTGGAACTGGGTATCGACATTGGCGATGTCGACCTGGTGTGCCAGATCGCCTCGCCGCGTTCGATCTCCGGGTTTCTGCAAAGGGTTGGCCGCTCCGGACACCAGGTGGGCGGCACGCCCAAGGGTCGTTTGTTCGCCACCACCCGCGACGACCTGATCGAATGCGCCGCACTGCTCGACTGCGTCCGCCGGGGCGAGCTCGATACATTATTGATCCCCGTGGCACCGCTGGACGTTCTGGCGCAACAGATCATCGCCGAAGTCAGCTGTCAGGAATGGCAGGAACAGGCGCTGCTGGAGATGCTGCGCCGCGCTTCGCCCTACGCCGAACTCGACGACAAACACTATCAGGCACTCCTGCACATGCTTGCCGAAGGCTACAACGGCCGTCAGGGTATCCGCAGCGCTTACCTGCACCGCGACGCCGTCACCCGCAGCCTGCGCGGGCGCCGTGGCGCGAAGCTGACGGCGGTGACCAGCGGCGGGACCATTCCGGACAACGCCGACTACAGCGTGCTGCTCGAACCCCAAGGGCTGAACATCGGCAGCGTCAACGAAGACTTTGCCGTGGAAAGCATCGCCGGGGATGTCTTTCAGCTGGGCAATACGTCCTATCGCATCCTGCGCGTGGATACCGGCAAAGTGCGGGTCGAAGATGCACAGGGCCAGCCGCCGACCATTCCGTTCTGGCTCGGCGAGGCGCCGGGACGCAGTGCCGAATTGTCGGTGGCCGTGGCTCGTCTGCAAGCGCGTCTCGATGAGTTGCTGGGCGCCACGCCGGGCAACTTGCAACCGAGCCTCGACTGGCTGACGAATACCCTCGGCCTGAACCTGGCCAGCGCCGGGCAATTGGTCGAATACCTCGCCCAGGCGCGCCAGACCCTCGGCGCCCTGCCATCGCAAGATACGCTGCTGATGGAGCGTTTTTTCGACGAGTCCGGCGGCACGCAATTGATCATTCACAGCCCGTTCGGCAGCCGCATTAACCGCGCCTGGGGCCTGGCCCTGCGCAAGCGTTTCTGCCGTACCTTCAACTTCGAACTGCAGGCCGCCGCCAGCGAAGATGCCATTGTACTGTCGCTGTCCACCAGCCACAGCTTCGGGCTGGACGACGTCTGGCGCTACCTGCACAGCAACAGTGCCGAGCACCTTCTGATTCAAGCGGTACTCGACGCACCGTTGTTCGGCGTGCGCTGGCGCTGGAATGCCGGGATCGCCCTGGGCCTGCCGCGCTACAGCGGCGGACGTAAAGTGGCGCCGCAAATCCAGCGAATGAAAAGTGAGGACCTGATCGCCAGCGTGTTTCCCGACCAGATCGCCTGCGTGGAAAACCTCGCCGGGGAGCGGGAAATTCCCGACCATCCGCTGGTGGAACAAACCCTCGACGATTGCCTGCACGAAGCCATGGACTGCGAAGGCTGGCTGGCCTTGCTGCGGCGCATGGAGCGCGGCGAAGTCCGCCTGATCAGCCGCGACTTGCCGGCGCCCTCGCCGCTGGCTGCAGAAATCCTCAGCGCTCGCCCCTACACCTTTCTCGACGATGCGCCGCTTGAGGAGCGCCGCACGCAAGCGGTGCTCAACCGACGCTGGAGCGATCCGCAATCTACCGACGACCTCGGCGCGCTGGATGCCGAGGCGATTGCCGCAGTGGGCGAAGAAGCCTGGCCGACACCCGGCAACGTCGATGAAATGCACGAGGCAATGATGAGCCTGGCGTGCATCACCGACACTGAGGCCCAAGCCAATCCGCACTGGCTCGACTGGCTGCAAACCCTGGCCGACAGCGGACGCGCCTGCCAGATCAATCGTGCCCTGTGGCTGCCACGGGAACGCCTGACCTGCCTGCGGGCAATCTATCCACAGGCTGAGATGTCGCCGGAGCTGGGAGCGTTGCCGGGTTTTGATGAGCCTTGGGAAGTGGACGACGCCGTGCTGGAAGTGCTTCGTGCGCGGCTCAGCGCTTTCGGCCCATTGCCGCTGAAGGCGATTGCCGGACCGCTCGGGTTAGCGACGATTCAAGTCAACCAGGCCTTGGCGCAACTGGAGCGCGAAGGCTACGTGCTGCGAGGCCGATTCACCCCGGGCTGCGCCGAAGAAGAGTGGTGCGAACGGCACCTGCTCGCGCGGATTCACCGCTACACGGTCAAGCGTCTGCGGCGGGAAATCGAGCCCGTGGCGTTGCAGGATTTCATGCGGTTTCTGTTCGACTGGCAGCATCTGTCCAGCGCGACCCAAGGTCAGGGCACTGCGGTGTTGCCGGCGATCATCGCGCAATTCGAAGGCTACCCCGCCGCCGCATCAGCCTGGGACAGCGACATCCTCCCGGCGCGCATCAAGGACTATTCACCGACCTGGCTCGATGAGCTGTGCCGCAGCGGCAGACTGGTGTGGACCCGCCTAAGCGCGCACAACAAGAGCGCTGGCACCGCCCTGCGCAGTACGCCCATTGTGTTGTTGCCGCGCAACCGGGTCGGGATCTGGAGCGAGTTGACCGAACAGACGCCGGTCAGCGAACTGTCACCGAAAACACAAAAGGTCCACGCGACCCTCAGTCAGCATGGCGCACTGTTTTTTGACGAGCTGACTCATGAAGCACACCTGCTGCGCTCGGAACTGGAAATCGCCTTGCAGGAGCTGGTCGGTGCCGGGCTGGTGAACGCTGACAGCTTTGCCGGTCTGCGGGCGTTGATCACTCCGGCCAGTAAGCGGCAGAACCGCAGCAGCCGCCGCGGGCGCGGGGCCTTTGTCGGGGGGATGGATGACGCCGGGCGCTGGGCGTTACTCAGGCGTGGTGTCGCTGTGCCGGTTGTGGATAACCCGCGTCCGGCGACGGCACACGCCGAGACCCTGGAACACATCGCCATGACCTTGTTACGTCGCTATGGCGTGGTGTTCTGGCGATTGCTTGAGCGGGAGGCAGATTGGTTGCCGAGCTGGCGGGAATTGCTGCGCACTTTCCATCGCCTGGAAGCCCGGGGCGAGATTCGTGGCGGGCGGTTTGTCAGTGGCCTGGCGGGCGAACAATTTGCGTTGCCTGAGGCCATACCGTTGCTGCGGGAAGTCCGACGTCGGCCCCATGACGGCAGTTTGATCGCGGTGTGCGGGGTCGATCCGATGAACCTGGCCGGCACGCTTTTGCCGGGCCCTAAGGTGCCGGCGCTGGCGAGTAATCGTCTGGTGTATCGCGATGGGTTGCCGGTGGCGGCCGAGATTGCGGGCAAGCAGGTTTTTTGGATGGAACTGGAACAGTCGGTCAGTGCCGAGATCAGTAACAAGCTGATCCGGCATTGATGTTGTCCGGGCCGGCCTCTTCACGGGCAAGCCCACAGGGTTTTGTGAACAACAGAAATCTCTGTGGGAGCTGGCTTGCCAGCGGCTCGTAACTGCCCGGCGATCTTCGCGCTATCGCCCGCAAGCCGGCGCCTGCAGGTGATGTGGCAATCTCGCCAACGCATACCGTTTATAGCCCCACCGAAACTTTCGTCACCGCCCCGCAGTCAGGAAAAGAATGGGGCACTCAGACGGGAGGCGACATGGCGGTGATTCACATCGGAATTTCAGGTTGGCGCTACACGTCCTGGCGGGGGGATTTCAACCCAAAGGGCTTACCCCAGAAGCGCAATCTGCTCACCGCTCCCGGCCAACCCGTGGTCGAAGGAGTGCTGCCATGAGCATTTCCGAGCCGATCGGCGTCACGGACGAGCAAACGTCCGTCAACACCGCGGTGCACCGGTTTACCGTGCTGACGGTCAACACACACAAGGGGTTCACGGCATTGAATCGCCGTTTCATTTTGCCGGAGTTGCGTGAAGCGGTGCGCAGCGTCTCTGCTGACGTGGTGTTTTTACAGGAAGTCCACGGCACGCACGAACAGCACCCAAAGCGCTACAGCAATTGGCCGGCGATGCCGCAGTATGAATTTCTCGCCGACACGCTGTGGCCGCAGTTTGCCTACGGACGCAATGCGGTTTATCCGGCGGGCGATCACGGCAACGCGCTGCTGTCGAAATTCCAGATCGTTCGCCATGACAACCTCGACGTGTCCATCAGCGGTCATGAGAATCGCGGCATCCTGCATTGCGTACTGCGCCTGCCCGGTGAAGGGCCGGAGGTCCACGCAATCTGTGTTCACCTGGGCCTGCGTGAAACCCACCGCAATGAACAACTCAAGTTGCTCGCCCGGCGCCTGGAGGAACTGCCAAGTGATGCGCCAGTGATCGTCGCCGGCGATTTCAACGACTGGCGCCAGCGCGCCGATGACCTGCTCAAACCCTGCGGACTGCACGAAGTGTTCGCCCAGCACCACGGCAAACCGGCGCGCAGTTTTCCGGCACGTCTGCCGGCCCTGCGCCTGGATCGCATCTATGTGCGCAACCTCAAGGCCAGCCGTCCGCAAGTGCTGACGACCCGGCCCTGGTCCCACCTTTCGGATCACGCACCGCTCTCGGTGGAGATCGAGCTATGAGCATCCCGTCGATGGAAAAAACCACGCTGGAAACGATTGCTACGCCCCCCACGAGTGCGCCGACGGCGGTCGACGTCGAGTACGGCTGGCAAGGCAATAACCGGGTCGAACTGCTGGAAAACGGCGAAGCCTATTTCCCTCGGGTGTTCGAGGCGATGCGCCAGGCCAAAACCGAAATCCTCCTGGAAACCTTCATTGTCTTTGAGGACAAGGTCGGCAATGAATTGAAGGAGGTGCTCATCGAAGCGGCTCAACGGGGCGTGCGCGTCACCGCGAGTTTCGACGGGTTTGGCTGCGGCGAACTGAGCACCGCTTTTCTCACCGCCCTGAGCGGTGCCGGCGTGCACTTGCAAATGTTCGACCCGGCACCGAAGCGTTTGGGCATTCGCACCAATTGGTTCCGGCGCCTGCACCGCAAGATCGTGGTCGTGGACGGGACGATCGCGTTCATCGGCGGGATCAATTTTTCCGCCGACCATCTGGCCGATTTCGGTCCCGAGGCCAAGCAGGATTATTCGGTTGAAGTGCAAGGCCCGGCGGTGGCCGACATTCATCACTTCGCCCTGCTGCAATGCGGTCGCCCGGCGCGTGCCAAATATTGGTGGCAACGTCGACGACAACGTCGCTCGGAACTGGCCGTGACTGATCACGATGGCCAGGTGCGTCTGGTGTACCGCGATAACGCCGAGCACTCGACCGACATCGAAGAGGTTTACCGCCTGGCGTTGCGCACGGCGCAGCGGCGCGTGGTCATCGCCAATGCGTACTTTTTTCCCGGCTACCGGTTGCTGCGGGAAATCCGCAACGCATCTCGACGCGGGGTTGAAGTGCGCCTGATTCTGCAGGGGCAGCCGGACATGCTGGTGGCCAAACTGGCAGCGCGCATGACCTACGATTACCTGCTCAAGTCCGGGGTGAAAATTTTCGAATACTGCGACCGGCCACTGCACGGCAAAGTCGCACTGGTGGACGAAGACTGGAGCACCGTCGGCTCCAGCAACCTGGACCCGTTGAGCCTGTCGATGAACCTGGAGGCCAACGTGTTGATCCGCGACCGAGCGTTCAACCGTGACCTGTTCGAACGGCTCGAAGAACTCAGCGACAACCATTGCCAGGCCATGTCGGTGGACAAGGCTCCGCGCGGGCGCATCTGGCACATGACCGTGGGGTTTCTGGTGTTCCACTTCCTGCGGCATTTTCCGGCCTGGGCCGGGTGGTTGCCCGCCCATAAACCACATCTGAAAGCGTTCACCCCTCCGACCGGGAGCGATCAACATGAGCCGCACTGAAGCGCACGCGGCGCCCCACGCCGATCACCCGGCCAAGTCGCGTCTGGGCCGCTGGAAAAGACCGCTGACCCTGCTGTTTTTTCTGGCGCTGATCGTCCTGTTGACGATGTTTGCCCAGCGCATCGAATGGGCCGAAGTGCTCGAAACCCTGGCTGATTTCAAAATGCGCACCTTGATCATCGCGTCGAGCCTGACCGCGGTGAGTTTTCTGGTGTATGCCTGTTTCGACCTGATCGGCCGCACTTACATCCGCCAGGACCTGACGTGGAAACAGATCCTGCCGGTGGGGATCATCAGTTACGCCTTCAACCTCAACCTGAGCGCCTGGGTGGGTGGCATCGCCATGCGTTATCGCCTGTATTCGCGGCTTGGAGTGAGCAAAGCCAACATTGCGAAAATCCTCGGCCTGAGCCTGGCAACCAACTGGTTCGGCTACATGCTGATCGCGGGTGTGGTGTTCAGCAGCGGACTGGTGCGGATGCCGCCCGGCTGGAAACTGAGCAGCGGTGCCCTGCAAGCGGTGGGCGTGCTGCTGCTGTTGGTGAGTGCCGGGTATCTGGCGGCGTGCCAGTTTTCCAGGCGTCGGCAGTGGTCGATTCGCGGCGTGGAAATCAATCTGCCGTCGCTGCGCATGGCGATCCTGCAACTGGCCCTCGGTGCCTTGAACTGGTCACTGATGGCGGCGGTGATATTCACTTTACTGCCGAGCAAACTGGATTATCCGTTGGTGCTTGGCGTGTTGCTGATCAGCGCCATCGCCGGGGTCATCACGCACATCCCCGCCGGCCTCGGCGTGCTCGAGGCGGTGTTCGTCGCGTTGCTGCAGCACGAGGCATCACAGGGGAGTCTGGTGGCGGGGTTGCTGGCGTATCGGGCGATTTATTTTCTGTTGCCGCTGTTGATCACGGTGGTGATGTATTTGCTGGTGGAGGCCAAGGCCAAGTCGCTGCGGATTTCGAAGAAACCCAAGTGATGAGCGGTGCCTGCTCGCGAAGGTGTCCAAAAGAACACCAGAACATCACTTGGACTGAATAATGCTCAACCGCTCACCCACCACCATTTCCGTGATCCAGTCCACGAGGATCGAGGTGTAAGCCTGCTGTGAAACGGGATCACTCAGTGCGTGATCAGCACCGTCGATAATCCGGTGGGTCAACGAATGCGTCTGCTGGCACGCCGCGCGGTAACTCATGATGGTCGCGTGGGGGACGTAGTCATCGGTTTCCGATTCCACCAGCAACACATCCCCGGTGAATGCCGAGCAAGCATGCAAGGCGCGATTGCTGTCGGCGCGCACCAGCGTACTGCGGTAATCGCGCAGGTCGAGCTTGTCCAGATCCCGCTTTGGCGTGTGCCATTTATCGTCGCGATACAGCGCCGGCACCCGCAGAGCCAACCATCGCACGGGGCGCAACGACGTCAGGATCGAGGCCAGGTAACCGCCGTAACTGGTGCCCACCACGGCAATGGCCGACGTATCGAGCGCCGGGTGCGCCAGCAAGCGATCGTAGGCCGCCAGCAGGTCACGCAGATTATCTTCGCGGGTCACCCGCGACAGGGGAATGCC
Source organism: Pseudomonas sp. TNT2022 ID1044 (assembly GCF_028656895.1). Classification (NCBI taxonomy): domain Bacteria; kingdom Pseudomonadati; phylum Pseudomonadota; class Gammaproteobacteria; order Pseudomonadales; family Pseudomonadaceae; genus Pseudomonas; species Pseudomonas sp. TNT2022 ID1044. The sequence goes on from NZ_JAMDHB010000008.1 coordinate 145,023, forward strand.
GGTGCCGCCGGTGTGGCCGCGTAGGTCGAACGTCAGACAGACACATCCCAGGCCTGCAATCCCCTTGGCCCGCTCCAGGTCCCGCTCCTGACTACCGCCCCAGCCGTGCACAAACAGCACGCCGGGGACCTTTGATTTGGGACTGAGGAACGTCCCGCTCATTTGTTCATCGTCGATGTCGATTTGAATGCTTTCGCTTCTAGCCGTCATAGGATTTGACCGTTACGTACTTGAGAAGAAATTCACTGTCGTGCGCAGGTCCCCGGTACACCTCGATGGCATCCGCAGGCAGCGGCTGGTCGATGTAGGTTTCCACCGAGGACACGCAAATGGCGCGCATTCCCGGGTCATTGAAAAAGGCCTGCAACGCCGCCACTTCGGCGCTGCTGGCACCGCCCATGCGCCAGGATTGTTCGAGCACGCCGCTGCGCTGCTTGCCGTCGCTGGCCACGCCTTGGGCGATGTCGTAGTTGCGCCGCGAGGCATAAAACGCGGGATAGGCTTCATCAGCGGCGCTGTCGAACACTTGCGCTTGATGAATCGCCAGTTGCACATCCTCCGGCAAGTGCAGTTTCAGCAACTCGTCATAGTCGCCCTGCACAACCAGCAGGTTGGAACCACCATAGACCTCTTCGCCGTGGGCGTCTTTGGTCAAGTATTGATCACCGCAATAACTCAGCACTTTGCCGCCGATAAAACTCTGACCGACGCTGTGGGTGATCACCTGGTCCAGGTCCTGCTCCAGCACGACACCTTCGGTGAACAATGCGTTGGCCTCGGGGCGCGCGAGGACCTCATCAAATTCATCGAGGCTGCTGATCACTTCCTGACCGCGCCCGGCACACGCATGAATGGGCTTGAGACGGATGGGCCCGGTGTACAGCAAGTGCTCCGCCGCCGGCCGTGCATCTTCGAAAGAAAACACGCTGAGGCCGTCGAGTACGACACTGCGCACCCGTTCGGAAAACAGCGGCGCCCAGCCTTTCGGCGCATGGGCGTGATGGTTCAATAAACCGTGGCTGATGGCTTTGGTACAGATGAAATCATGCTCGACATACCCGCCCCATAAATCTTCCGGGCCCTTGACGCCCAATTGCCGAGCGGCCTCGGCGCCCACCAGGGTTTGGGTTGGCAGCAGGTAAAGATCGCGACCGTCATGCTGTTGCGGGTCGTAGCTGCCAGCGAATTTGAGCCCAAGGATTTGCGCCAGCCAGCGGGCCAGTGCGCGGTTGGTTTCGACTTCATGCAGCGGCGCATCGGCGTGCACAGAGTGGGCGACCACCAGTTTCTAGCGGTTGGGTGGGGTCATGCATCCCCCTCGGCGCTAGATGAATGTAGTGGTTGGGGGTGCAGAGATCAGGCCAACCGAAGCGGTTGAAAAAGGTTTTTCCAATCAGTCGGTTGCAGGATCGGTGATGGCAGGACGCCTGCTTTATTCTGCACGACCGCTACGCCATTTCCTGCAATTTGCACGATTGGGGTCAACACAATCCTGCAGGGGATTGGTAGTGATGCCTCTACCGAGCCGCGACACTCGGCGTCACCCCAAACCGCGTCCGGTAATCACTCGGCGCCAGCCCGGTAATTTTCTTGAACGTCGAACGGAAGGCCCCCGGATCCTGATAGCCCACGGTCCAGGCAATGTGATCGATGGTGCCATTGGTGAATTCAAGCATTTCCCGGGCCTTGCCGACGCGCAAATGCTGGCAGTATTCGGTGGGTTTGAGCCCCGTGGCCGCACGAAACCGGCGCAAAAACGTGCGCTCCTCCAACCCGGCCCGCTCAGCCATCGTCGGGAGCGAAACGTCGGTGGCGCCGGTGCTTTGCAGCCAGTGCTGGACCTTGAGGATCGCCCCGTCGCCATGGTTGAGGATCGGCGCAAAGTTGCTGCCGCACTCGCTGGCGCTGTCGCTGTGCTCGACCACCAGAAAACGCGCGGTGCCCGTGGCAATGCTCGGTCCCAGCAGACGATCCACCAGACGCAGGCCCAGCTCGGACCAGGCCATCAGCCCGGCGGTGGTGATCAGGTCACCATCGTCAACAATCGGCGTATCGGCCTTGAGCTTGATCGCCGGGTAGCGCTCGGCAAAGGTTTTGGCCGAGGTCCAGTGGGTCGTGGCGCTGCGACCGTCGAGCAGACCACTTTCGGCCAACAGCAGCGACCCCACGCAGACACCGCCGAGGGTCGCGCCGCTGGCGTGTTGTTGGCGAAGCCAGCCCAGCAATTTTTGCGGCGCCTGGCCTTCGGAGAACCCGGCGATCGACGGAGGAATCATCACCGCCACCAATGCGCGGTCGGTACCGGGGTGGCTGTCGTAGACCCGCACCGGCGCCTGATCACCCTCGACCTGCCAATGGCTGACGCGCAACAACGGCAAATGCGTGGCCTGATGCTCCTCGGCGATCCGGTTGGCCACCCCGAACAGGTCCGTCAACCCATGCACCGCCGCCATCTGCGCGCCGGGATAGATCAACACGCCCAGTTCGGCGATTGCCCTTTGTGCGTCCATTGTCAGTTTTCCCCCTTCTATTGTCGGTGCGGCCAATCCTCGAAAGGCCTGCCAAAGCCAATACTTCATTCCACACCCAAACCGCACTTCGAGGACACAGTCATGGCCAAACAAGCACTCATCGTAGTTGATATCCAAAACGACTACTTCCCACAAGGCAAGTGGCCGCTGGTCGGCGCCGATGCCGCCGCAGACAACGCCGTTCGCCTGCTCAAGTCCTTCCGCGAAGCGGGTGATTCGGTGGTGCACATCCGCCACGAATTCACCTCCGAGCAAGCACCTTTTTTCACCCCGAACTCCGAAGGCGCAAAACTTCACCCCAAAGTCCTCAACCAGGCCAACGAGCCCGTGGTACTCAAGCACTTCGTCAACTCGTTCCGCGAAACCGAACTGCAGTCAATCCTCGACGAGCAAGGCATCAAGGAACTGGTGGTCGTCGGCAGCATGAGCCATATGTGCATCGATGGCATCACCCGCGCCGGCAACGACCTCGGCTACAGCGTCACGGTGATCCACGATGCGTGTGCCTCACGTGACCTCGAATTCAACGGCGTAACCGTTCCAGCGGCACATGTTCATGCCGCCTTCATGTCGGCCCTGGGCTTTGCCTATGCCAGCGTGGTGTCCACCGATGAGTTCCTCGCCCGTTAATTGAGCGCTTGCCAGGGCTAGCCCGCATCAAAAAAGCAAAAGCCCATGGCCGCAATGCCATGGGCTTTTTACCAGTGAGTCTGGACGATCTGCATCGAACGCAATACTGCCAGAACCCTGAAGAGTCATGCCGAAGCCAACAATATCCCCTCTCCCAACGCATCCGCGCAGGAGTGTTGCTTTCACCCATGCCACGTCCAAGACAACTCACTGGAAGCCTGAACAATGAACAGCACGACTATTAGCACTGACAGCCTGACGAAAAAAAACCTCGGTCTGACCACCATGGCGATCGGGACCTACGGCATCTACTTCGCCCTCATCGTTATCTACTTCTGGTTCGGCGGAATGAAATTCACCCACTACGAAGCACAGGGGCTGGTGCCGCTGGTGAGCAACAGCCCGTTCCTGGGTTGGGTCTATCAGCTTTTCAGTGTCGATCTGTTTTCCAGTTTGCTGGGTGTCCTGGAGGTTTCGATCGGCGTACTGATTGCCGGTCGTTTGCTCTCGCCAAAACTCTCATTGATCGGAGGAGCCTTGTCGGCCGTGCTGTTTCTCACCACGTTGAGTTTCATGTTCTCGACACCCGGCGTGATTGAGCCCGGTCTTGGTTTCCCGGCCATTACCGTAGCGCCAGGCCAGTTCCTCCTCAAGGACATCGGTTTGCTTGCTGCGTCCCTGTTCGTGGCGGGCCACTCGCTGACCCGACTGGAGACGCCTTGAACTGACAACGTCGCCCACCGATGACCTGTATCAGTTCATGGATTCAGGTCATCGCCGCCTTCGGCAAGTACCGCTCCCTCAACGGTCAGTGATTTCATCCAGTCCCGTGGACTGCAGCCGGTCTTGCGGCGAAAGGCACGGGCAAGCGCCGATGGACTTTCATAGCCCACCTCATCGGCGATCAGCGTGATCGGCCGCCCCTCGCGCAGACGCTTCTGCGCCAGACTGATCCGCCAACTCAACAAATAATCCAGCGGGGTTTGTCCCAGGACTGCACGAAAATGCACTGCGTAGGCGGCGCGGGACATGTTCGATTCGTCCGCCAGTTCGGCCACGGACCAAGGCCGTTGAGGCTCGTTGTGCATCTTCATCAGCGACCGCGCCAGGCGCACGTCGGCCAATCCAGCCATCATCCCGGTACTCAACTGCTGATGGTCGAGCAAATGCCGGAACAGCAGGATGATCAACAGTTCGAACAGTCGATCAAGTACCGCCTCCCGGCCACAATGCCCCCCCGAGGCCTCACTGAACAGCCATCTCAAGGTGTCCGCCAGTTGTGGCAGCTCATCCAGGGGCAGCACCAGCAGCTCGGGAAGCGAAGCACATATCGGATTGCTGACGCCGCCGTCAAACAGCATCGACGCGCACAACAGTTGAGCACCTTCTACCTCACTGGCGATGAGCTGATGACGACTCGGGCGCGGCAGGAAAATCAGGCTCGGGCGAACCAGGAGCAAGTCACTTTTGCCAGGCCCTTTGAGCGTGACAGTGCCACCTTGCAACAGATGAATAAGACCGCGTTGATCGGCCCCATCATAGGAAGACACACCACACAGCTTGCCGCTGTAAAACAGGTTTGCTCGTACGCCGAACTGTGACAACAACGTGGAAAGGCGATCCATGGGGCAACTCTTCACAGGGACTACACCTGATGGAGAGTATCACCGCACGTAGAGGGTTGGCCGGGACTGGACCCCGGCAAGTTTTGTCAGGTTAAAAAAAAGCCCGGCATCCATTCGGAGGCCGGGCTTTTCAGGTTCTATTCCGGGTTGCAGGAATCAGAACGGGATATCGTCATCAAAGCTGTCGAAATCCGGAGCCGGTTGCGCTGCAGCCTGTTGTGGGGCTGGACGCTGTGGCTGCTGTTGCGGTGCAGGGCGTGGAGCCTGCTGGCGCGGAGCGGATTGCTGGTAGTTGTTACCGCCGCCCTGGCCCTGTTGGTCGCCCTGAGGACGGCCGCCCAGCAATTGCATGGTGCCTTGCATGTCCACCACGATTTCAGTGGTGTAACGCTTGATACCGTCTTTTTCCCACTCGCGGGTCTGCAGTTTGCCTTCGATGTAAACCTGCGAACCCTTACGCAGGTACTCGCCAGCGATTTCCGCGACTTTGCCGAACATCGACACACGGTGCCATTCGGTTTTTTCGACTTTCTGACCGGTTTGCTTGTCGGTCCATTGCTCGCTGGTCGCCAGACTCAGGTTGGTCACGGCGTTGCCATTCGGCAGGTAGCGAACTTCAGGATCCTGGCCGCAAGTGCCGACCAATATGACTTTGTTAACCCCACGGGCCATTACGTTCTCCTAGGCTACGCACGCTGCCCCGGCCGGGTTGTTCACCAGGCTCTCAAGGGTGGTGCGATCCAATAGTTCGGTGTCCAATTTGATGTAAATGGCCGCTTCATCAGCGACTATCACTGCATCTGTTACCCCTACGACGGCCTTCAGGCGCTCGACCAGACCCGCTTCGCGGATCGCCTCGGGCGACAACGGCAAGCGCAGGCTTGTCACGTAGGGAGGTTCACGCATGGTAACAGCAAAGACTAGCCAAAGTGCAGCCAGCCCGGCGCAACCGAGGAACACAACCGACAAACCGCCATGCTGGAACAACCAGCCGCCGAGGATACCCCCCAGTGCCGATCCGAGGAACTGACTGGTGGAATAAACCCCCATCGCCGTGCCTTTGCCGCCTGCCGGTGAAACCTTGCTGATCAGCGACGGCAACGAAGCTTCCAGCAGATTGAACGCGGTGAAGAACACCACGGTACCCATCACCAGAGCCCGCAAGCTATCGCCGAACTGCCAGAAGAATAGCTCAGTGAGCATCAGCGTCACGACGGCGCCGAGTAAAACTCGTTTCATTTTGCGTCGCTTCTCGCCGTAGATGATGAACGGAATCATGGCGAAGAAGGAAATCAACAGCGCGGTCAGATACACCCACCAATGCTGCTCCTTGGGCAGCCCGGCCTTTTCCACCAACGCCAGCGGCAAGGCAACGAAGCTCGACATCAGCATCGCGTGCAAGACGAAAATGCCCAGGTCCAGACGCAGCAGGTCCGGATGCTTGAGGGTCGGAATCAAAGCCTGGCGCGCCACGCCGGATTCGCGATGCTGCAACGGCCCGGTGGAGCGCGGCACCATGAACATCACGATCACGATGCCGAACAGCGCCAAGCCGCCCGTGGCGAGAAACAGCCCGGACAGACCGAAGACGCTGGTCAACAAGGGCCCGACCACCATGGCGACGGCGAACGACAACCCGATGGTCATGCCGATCATGGCCATGGCCTTGGTCCGATGCTGTTCGCGGGTCAGGTCCGACAGCAACGCCATGACCGCGGCGGAAATCGCCCCGGCGCCCTGCAGGATGCGTCCGGCGATCACGCCCCAGATCGAATCGGCGTTGGCCGCCAACACGCTGCCGAGGGCGAAGACGATCAGCCCCAGGTAAATCACTGGACGGCGGCCGATGCGGTCGGAAATGAAACCAAACGGAATCTGGAAAATCGCCTGGGTCAGGCCATAAGCGCCAATCGCCAACCCGATCAGGGCCGGGGTCGCGCCTGCCAGGTCCATGCCGTAGGTCGCCAATACCGGCAACACCATGAACATGCCAAGCATACGGAAGGCGAACACCAGGGCCAGACCGCTCGCCGCGCGGGTCTCGCTGCCACTCATGCGTTCGCTGTGGGGATCGTGCATGGAAAAACCTCATGTGAACCGGCGGCGATTCTACCAGTCCCATCGATTGGCAGGGTATATCGCGACGCTTTGCCGCGTGTAGATGACAGAGCTTTCATGTAAGCCTGCAATGACATCATTCGATAGTGTGCATCCATCCAGTATTTGGCCGTATACTCCTACGTTTTCGACGCCCGCCAAGCGAGGCCACTTTGGACAAGATCCTGATTCGTGGGGCTCGAACCCACAACCTGAAGAATATCGACCTGACCCTGCCACGGGACAAGCTGATCGTCATCACCGGCCTCTCGGGCTCCGGCAAGTCGTCCCTGGCTTTCGACACCTTGTACGCCGAAGGTCAGCGCCGTTACGTCGAATCGCTGTCGGCCTATGCCCGCCAGTTTCTGTCAATGATGGAAAAACCCGACGTCGACACCATCGAAGGCCTGTCGCCGGCGATCTCCATCGAACAGAAATCGACCTCGCACAACCCGCGCTCGACCGTCGGCACCATCACCGAAATCTACGACTACCTGCGCCTGCTGTATGCCCGCGTGGGTATTCCGCGCTGCCCGGATCACGATATTCCGCTGGAAGCGCAGACTGTCAGCCAGATGGTCGACCTTGTCCTGGCACAACCGGAGGGCAGCAAACTGATGTTGCTGGCCCCGGTGATCCGCGAGCGTAAAGGCGAACACCTGTCGGTCTTTGAAGAGCTGCGTGCCCAAGGCTTTGTTCGCGCCCGGATCAACGGCAAGCTTTACGAGCTGGACGAAGCGCCCAAGCTCGACAAGCAGAAAAAACACACCATTGATGTGGTGGTCGACCGTTTCAAGGTCCGTGCCGACCTGCAGCAACGTCTGGCCGAATCCTTCGAGACCGCCCTGAAGCTGGCGGACGGCATTGCCCTGGTGGCACCGATGGACGACGAGCCCGGCGAAGAGATGATCTTCTCCGCGCGCTTCGCCTGTCCGATTTGCGGCCACGCCATCAGCGAACTCGAACCGAAACTGTTTTCCTTCAACAACCCGGCCGGCGCTTGCCCGACCTGCGATGGCCTGGGCGTGAAGCAGTTCTTCGATATCAAGCGGCTGGTCAATGGCGAGCTGACGCTTGCCGAAGGGGCGATTCGCGGCTGGGACCGGCGCAACGTCTATTACTTCCAGATGCTCGGGTCGCTGGCGTCGCATTTCAAGTTCAGCCTGGAAGTGCCGTTCAACGAGCTGCCGGCCGATCAGCAGAAACAAATCCTGCACGGCAGTGGTTCGCAAAACGTCGACTTCAAATACCTGAACGACCGTGGCGACATCGTCAAACGCTCGCACCCGTTCGAAGGCATCGTGCCGAACCTGGAGCGTCGCTACCGCGAAACCGAGTCTGCCTCGGTGCGTGAGGAGCTGGCCAAGTTCCTCAGTACCCAGTCGTGCCCGGACTGCCGCGGCACCCGCTTGCGTCGTGAGGCGCGGCACGTGTGGGTCGGCGAGAAAACGTTGCCGGCGGTGACCAATCTGCCGATCGGCGACGCCTGCGATTACTTTGGCGGACTGAAACTGACCGGTCGTCGCGGTGAAATCGCCGACAAGATCCTCAAGGAAATCCGCGAACGCCTGCAATTTCTGGTCAACGTCGGGCTCGACTATCTGTCGCTGGATCGCAGCGCGGACACATTGTCCGGCGGTGAGGCACAGCGTATTCGCCTGGCCAGCCAGATCGGCGCGGGCCTGGTGGGTGTTCTGTACATCCTCGACGAACCATCGATCGGTCTTCACCAACGTGATAACGACCGACTGCTCGGCACCCTGAAGCACCTGCGCGACATCGGCAACACGGTGATCGTCGTCGAGCACGACGAAGATGCTATCCGTTTGGCCGACTACGTGGTCGATATCGGCCCGGGGGCCGGGGTGCACGGCGGTCATATCGTCGCCGAAGGCACGCCGGCCGAGGTCATGGCGCACCCGGACTCCCTGACCGGCAAGTACTTGTCGGGCCGGGTGAAAATCCAGGTGCCCGCCAAACGCACGCCCCGCAACAAGAAGCTGTCGTTGTCGCTCAAGGGCGCTCGCGGCAACAACTTGCGCAACGTTGACCTGGAAATTCCAATCGGCCTGCTGACGTGCGTGACCGGCGTCTCCGGTTCGGGTAAATCGACGCTCATCAACAACACGCTCTTCCCGCTGAGCGCCACGGCTCTCAATGGCGCGACAACGCTGGAAGCCGCGCCCCATGACAGCATCAAAGGCCTGGAGCATCTGGATAAGGTCGTCGATATCGACCAAAGCCCGATCGGTCGTACACCTCGTTCCAACCCGGCGACCTACACCGGTTTGTTCACGCCGATTCGCGAGCTGTTCGCTGGCGTACCTGAGTCGCGCTCACGCGGCTATGGTCCGGGGCGTTTCTCCTTCAACGTCAAGGGTGGGCGCTGCGAAGCTTGCCAGGGCGATGGCCTGATCAAGGTCGAAATGCACTTCCTGCCCGACATCTATGTGCCGTGCGACGTTTGCAAGAGCAAGCGCTACAACCGTGAAACCCTTGAGATCAAATACAAGGGCAAGAACATCCACGAAACCCTCGAGATGACCATCGAGGAAGCACGTGAGTTCTTCGATGCGGTGCCGGCGCTGGCGCGCAAGCTGCAAACGTTGATGGACGTCGGCCTGTCGTACATCAAACTGGGGCAATCAGCGACAACCTTGTCCGGTGGTGAGGCCCAACGGGTGAAATTGTCCCGCGAGCTGTCCAAGCGCGATACCGGCAAGACCCTGTACATCCTCGACGAGCCAACCACCGGTTTGCACTTCGCGGACATCCAGCAACTGCTCGATGTACTGCATCGATTGCGCGACCACGGCAACACGGTCGTCGTGATCGAGCACAACCTGGACGTGATCAAGACTGCCGACTGGCTGGTCGATCTTGGGCCGGAAGGCGGCTCCAAGGGCGGGCAGATCATCGCAGTGGGCACACCGGAAGACGTGGCCGAAATGAAGCAATCTCATACCGGCTTCTACCTGAAACCGCTGCTGGAACGTGATCGGGCCTGAACCCGGGACAAGAAAAAGCCCCTGTCACTTCAGTAGTGACAGGGGCTGTTTTATATCCGCAGCAATCAGGTGTGCGATTGCAGGTAATTCTCGAGGCCGATCAATTTGATAAGACCCAACTGCTTTTCCAGCCAGTAAGTGTGATCTTCTTCGGTATCGTTGAGTTGAATACGCAGGATTTCACGACTGACGTAATCCTTGTGCTGCTCACAGAGCTCAATGCCTTTGCACAGCGCGGCGCGGACTTTGTATTCAAGGCGCAGATCCGCTTCGAGCATCTCCGGTACGGTTGTACCGACATCGAGGTCATCCGGACGCATCCGTGGCGTGCCTTCGAGCATCAGGATGCGGCGCATCAGAGCATCAGCATGACCTGCTTCTTCTTCCATCTCGTGGTTGATACGTTCGTAGAGCTTGGTGAAACCCCAGTCCTCATACATCCGCGAATGGACGAAATATTGATCACGCGCGGCCAGTTCGCCGGTCAGCAACGTGTTGAGGTAATCGATAACGTCTGGGTGGCCTTGCATCGCCCTACATCTCCCTGCTTGAAAGTCTGTAGTTTGAACCAACCGGGCCATCTCGTCACTCGACAGACGCAATAAAAGCGAAGAAATTCTGAGAAAACCAGCCAAAATAACGCAAAAACCGCCCAATTAAGGGCGGTTCTGCTTCTCATTTAGACTTCGTTAAGCTGTACGTTGAGCAGCTTTGCGATTGCTTCTCCATACGCCGGGTCGGCCTTGAAGAAATGCTGCAACTGACGGTCGATCACGTCACTCGAAACGCCCGCCATTGCTCCCGCGATATTGCTGACCAGCAGGTTTTTCTGTTCATCGCTCATCAACCGGAACAGCGCACCGGCGTGGCTGTAGTAGTCGGTATCCGCACGATGATCGTAGCGATCAGCAGCGCCGCTCAACGCCAATGCAGGCTCGGCATAACGAGGTGCCTGCTTAGGCGACTCCGCGTAGCTGTTCGGCTCGTAGTTCGGTGCTGCGCCGCCATTGCTGCCAAACGCCATCGAGCCATCACGCTGGTAAGTGTTTACCGGACTGCGAGGCGCATTCACCGGCAGTTGCTGGTGATTAGTGCCTACACGGTAGCGGTGCGCATCCGCATAGGCGAAAACACGACCCTGCAGCATGCGATCCGGCGACAGGCCTACACCCGGCACCATGTTGCTAGGACCGAAAGCGGCTTGCTCAACTTCAGCGAAGTAATTGAGCGGGTTGCGATTGAGCTCCAGCACGCCGACTTCGATCAGCGGAAACTCTTTCTGCGACCAGGTCTTGGTGACATCAAACGGGTTTTCATAATGAGCGGCTGCCTGGGCTTCGGTCATGATCTGGATGCACACGCTCCATTTCGGGAAGTCACCGCGCTCGATAGCCTCAAACAGGTCGCGCTGAGCGTAATCCGGATCCGTGCCAGCCAGGCGCGCAGCATCTGCGGGTGCCAGGTTCTTGATCCCTTGCTGGGTCTTGTAGTGCCACTTGACCCAATGACGCTCGCCGTTGGCATTAATCAGGCTATAAGTGTGGCTACCAAAGCCGTGCATGTGACGGTAACCATCAGGGATGCCGCGATCTGAAAACAGGATCGTGACCTGATGCAGCGCCTCTGGAGAATGCGACCAGAAGTCCCACATCGCCTGAGCGCTTTTGAGGTTGCTCTGCGGCAGACGTTTTTGCGTGTGGATAAAGTCCGGGAATTTCAGCGGATCACGAATGAAGAATACGGGCGTGTTATTGCCGACAATGTCCCAGTTGCCTTCTTCGGTGTAGAACTTCAAGGCAAAGCCGCGGGGGTCACGCTCAGTGTCAGCAGAACCACGCTCACCACCTACAGTGGAGAAACGCAGAAACGTCGGAGTCTGCTTGCCTACAGCCTCGAACAGCTTGGCGCTGGTGTACTGAGTGACATCACGCGTCACGGTGAAGGTCCCGTAGGCGCCCGAGCCTTTGGCATGCACACGGCGTTCCGGGATGTTTTCGCGGTTGAAGTGGGCGAGCTTCTCGATCAGATGAAAATCGTCGAGCAGCAGCGGGCCACGAGGGCCGGCAGAGCGGGAATTCTGGTTGTCGGCGACAGGAGCGCCACTGGCGGTGGTAAGCGTTTTATTTTGGCTCATGCGATCTCTTCCTTTGTCGGTCTAGAACTGCCGGCTAATCGGCTGAGAGGAAGTATTGATGATCGAGATGACATCTTCTAATTCATTGACTGTTACCAATCGATAGAAAAAACCTAACCGGTATGCCAGCGATCAATCCGCCCGGCGAACTTTCGAACGCGCACAAAAAACCGGGCACTAGGCCCGGTTCTTTGTTTCAGACTGACGTCTTACTCGGCAGATACAGCTTCGCCAGCAGTAGCACGATCAACCAACTCGACGTACGCCATAGGCGCGTTGTCGCCAGCGCGGAAACCGCACTTGAGGATGCGCAGGTAGCCACCCTCACGGGTAGCGTAACGCTTGCCCAGGTCGTTGAAGAGCTTACCAACGATAGCTTTCGAACGAGTACGGTCGAAAGCCAGACGGCGGTTAGCAACGCTATCTGTCTTGGCCAAAGTGATCAGCGGCTCGGCAACGCGGCGCAGTTCTTTAGCTTTTGGCAGAGTAGTTTTGATCAGCTCGTGCTCGAACAGCGACACCGCCATGTTTTGGAACATGGCCTTGCGGTGCGAGCTGGTGCGGCTCAGGTGACGACCACTTTTACGATGACGCATGGTTCATTCCTTACCAAACACTACGTTCGGTGATTACGACGATCAGGCAGTCGCCTTGTCGTCCTTCTTAAGACTTGCAGGCGGCCAGTTGTCGAGGCGCATGCCGAGGGACAGACCGCGGGAGGCCAGAACGTCCTTGATTTCAGTCAAGGATTTCTTGCCCAGGTTCGGAGTCTTCAACAGTTCTACTTCGGTACGCTGAATCAGGTCGCCGATGTAGTAAATGTTTTCCGCCTTAAGGCAGTTAGCCGAACGTACAGTCAGTTCCAGATCGTCAACCGGGCGAAGCAGGATCGGATCGATCTCGTCTTCCTGCTCGACAACCACTGGCTCACTGTCACCTTTGAGGTCGACGAACGCAGCCAACTGCTGTTGCAGAATGGTTGCAGCGCGGCGGATAGCCTCTTCAGGATCCAGAGTACCGTTGGTTTCCAGATCAATAACCAGCTTGTCCAGGTTGGTACGCTGCTCGACACGGGCGTTTTCCACCACGTATGCGATACGGCGAACCGGGCTGAACGAAGAGTCAAGCTGCAAGCGACCGATGCTGCGGCTTTCGTCTTCATCGCTCTGACGCGAGTCGGCTGGTTCATAACCACGACCACGAGCTACTACGAGCTTCATGTTCAGGGCGCCGTTAGACGCCAGGTTAGCGATTACGTGATCGGGATTAACGATCTCGACATCATGATCCAGCTGAATATCGGCAGCGGTAACCACCCCCGAACCCTTCTTCGACAAGGTCAGCGTAACTTCGTCACGGCCGTGCAGCTTGATAGCCAGACCTTTAAGGTTCAACAGGATTTCAATTACGTCTTCCTGTACACCTTCGATGGCGCTGTACTCGTGGAGCACACCGTCAATCTCGGCCTCGACTACTGCACAGCCAGGCATTGAGGACAACAGGATGCGGCGCAGCGCGTTGCCCAGGGTGTGGCCAAAACCACGCTCGAGAGGCTCGAGAGTGATCTTGGCGCGGGTTGGACTGACAACCTGCACATCAATGTGGCGGGGTGTCAGGAACTCATTTACCGAAATCTGCATGGATGCACCTATTTTCTAGCCCTTACTTGGAGTAGAGCTCGACAATCAGGCTTTCGTTGATGTCGGCGGACAGATCACTGCGAGCTGGAACGTTCTTGAAAACGCCCGACTTCTTCTCAGTGTCTACTTCTACCCATTCTACGCGGCCACGTTGGGCACACAGATCGAGAGCTTGGACAATGCGAAGTTGGTTTTTTGCTTTCTCGCGAACAGCAACCACGTCACCAGCACGAACCTGGTAGGACGGAACGTTAACGGTCTGACCGTTTACGCTGATCGACTTGTGCGATACCAGCTGACGGGATTCGGCACGAGTCGAACCGAAGCCCATACGGTATACAACGTTGTCCAGACGGCATTCGAGCAGTTGCAGCAGGTTTTCACCGGTTGCACCTTTCTTGCCAGCAGCTTCTTTATAGTAGCCGCTGAATTGACGCTCGAGAACGCCGTAGATACGACGGACCTTCTGCTTTTCACGCAGTTGGGTGCCGTAATCGGACTGGCGACCGCGGCGTTGGCCGTGGATACCAGGTGCTGCTTCAATGTTGCACTTCGATTCGATCGCGCGCACGCCGCTCTTCAGGAAGAGATCGGTGCCTTCGCGACGAGCGAGTTTGCATTTTGGACCAATGTAACGAGCCATTCTTTACAATCTCCTGGATTACACGCGGCGCTTCTTCGGCGGACGGCACCCGTTGTGCGGGATTGGCGTCACGTCGGTGATGCTGGCGATCTTGTAGCCACAGCCGTTCAAAGCGCGGACTGCGGATTCACGACCTGGACCTGGACCTTTGACGTTAACGTCGAGGTTTTTCAGGCCGTATTCCAGCGCAGCTTGACCAGCACGTTCAGCAGCTACTTGAGCAGCAAACGGGGTGGACTTGCGGGAACCGCGGAAACCCGAACCACCGGAGGTAGCCCAGGAAAGAGCGTTACCTTGACGGTCGGTAATGGTCACGATGGTGTTGTTAAAAGATGCATGGATGTGGGCGATGCCATCAACCACGGTCTTTTTAACTTTTTTACGAGGACGAGCAGCAGGTTTTGCCATGATTAAATTCCTGTCGATTCGCTGGGGCGATTACTTGCGGATCGGCTTACGCGGACCTTTACGGGTACGCGCGTTGGTCTTGGTACGCTGACCGCGTACTGGAAGACCGCGACGATGACGCAGACCGCGATAGCAACCGAGGTCCATCAAGCGCTTGATTTTCATGTTGATTTCGCGACGCAGATCACCTTCAGTGGTGAACTTCGCCACTTCGCCACGCAGCTGTTCAATTTGCTCGTCGCTCAGATCTTTGATCTTTGCTGCTGGGTTTACCCCAGTCTCTGCACAAATTTTCTGTGCAGTAGTGCGACCAACACCATAGATGTAGGTCAGCGAGATAACAGTATGCTTGTTATCTGGAATGTTAACGCCTGCAATACGGGCCATTCAGTGGGACTCCAATTGACAGCTACCTACGCCCCGGAAGCCAAGAAATAGGGCGCGAGATAATATCGCTGTAATAACAAATAATCAACCCGGTAGCG
The DNA here is from genome assembly GCF_028656895.1 of Pseudomonas sp. TNT2022 ID1044. Taxonomy (NCBI): domain Bacteria; kingdom Pseudomonadati; phylum Pseudomonadota; class Gammaproteobacteria; order Pseudomonadales; family Pseudomonadaceae; genus Pseudomonas; species Pseudomonas sp. TNT2022 ID1044. The sequence continues at coordinate 160,224 of NZ_JAMDHB010000008.1, forward strand.
CACTAGCTACCGGGCTTGAAGCACAATCACACTCAGCCTTGGCGCTGTTTGTGACGCGGTTCCGCGCTGCAAATTACTCGAACAACACCTTCGCGGCGAATAATCTTGCAGTTACGGCACAGCTTTTTCACCGATGCACGAACTTTCATCACCAACTCCTCGAACCTTATGGGTACTCAGCGCAACATGCCGCTGCCGTAACCCTTCAGGTTGGCTTTCTTCATCAGGGATTCGTACTGGTGCGAAACGAGGTGCGATTGTACTTGGGACATGAAGTCCATCACAACCACGACGACGATCAGCAACGAGGTCCCGCCAAGGTAGAACGGAACGTTGGCTGCAACCACCAGGAACTGGGGCAACAGGCACACGGCCGTCATGTAAAGAGCACCGAACATGGTCAAGCGAGTCAGAACGCCATCAATGTAGCGCGCAGACTGCTCACCTGGACGGATGCCCGGAATAAAGGCACCGGACTTCTTCAGGTTTTCCGCTACGTCTTTCGGATTGAACATCAACGCCGTATAGAAGAAGCAGAAGAAAATAATCCCTGCACTAAACAGCAGAATATTCAACGGCTGACCAGGAGCGATCGACTGCGAGATGTCCTGCAACCAGCCCATACCTTCAGACTGACCGAACCAGGCACCCAACGAAGCCGGGAACAGCAAAATGCTGCTCGCGAAGATAGCCGGAATAACACCGGCCATGTTCACCTTCAGCGGCAAGTGGCTAGTCTGCGCAGCAAACACCTTACGGCCTTGCTGACGCTTGGCGTAGTGAACAGCAATACGACGCTGACCACGCTCAATGAACACCACGAAACCGATAATCGCTACTGCCAGCAAACCGATGGCAACCAGGGCGAAGATGTTGATATCACCCTGACGTGCAGACTCGAAAGACTGCCCGATCGCTCTCGGAAGACCGGCGACGATACCTGCGAAGATCAACATCGAGATACCGTTGCCTACACCGCGCTCAGTGATCTGCTCACCCAGCCACATCATGAACATCGCACCAGCCACAAATGTGGTTACCGCAACGAAATGAAAGCTGAAGTCAGCAGTGAACGAAACGCCCTGCCCCGCCAAGCCGATGGACATGCCAATGGCTTGAACGAGAGCGAGGACGACAGTGCCGTAGCGGGTGTACTGGCTGATCTTGCGACGGCCAGCTTCACCTTCCTTCTTCAACTGTTCCAGCTGCGGGCTGACGGCGGTCATCAGTTGCATGATGATCGATGCCGAAATGTACGGCATGATCCCCAGTGCAAAGATGCTCATCCGCTCCAGCGCGCCGCCGGAAAACATGTTGAACAAGCTAAGAATGGTCCCCTCATTCTGTCGAAACAGGTCCGCGAGTCGGTCCGGGTTGATACCTGGAACCGGGATGTGTGCGCCTATTCGGTAGACGATAATCGCCAGGAACAGAAAACGCAGACGAGCCCAGAGTTCAGACATACCGCCTTTGCCGAGCGCAGAGAGAGCACCTTGCTTAGCCATTTATTCCTCGAACTTGCCGCCAGCTGCTTCGATAGCCGCACGCGCACCTTTGGTGGCGCCGATTCCCTTGCCGATAGTGACAGCGCGAGTCACTTCACCGGACAGCATGATTTTCACACGCTGTACGTTGACGTTGATCACGTTGGCATCTTTCAGGGACTGCACGGTGACGATGTCGCCTTCCACTTTAGCCAGCTCGGACAGACGCACTTCTGCGCGGTCCATGGCTTTCAGGGAAACGAAACCGAACTTCGGCAGGCGACGATGCAGCGGCTGTTGACCGCCTTCAAAGCCTGGAGCAATGGTGCCACCGGAGCGGGAGGTTTGACCTTTGTGACCACGGCCACCAGTCTTACCCAAACCACTACCGATACCACGGCCCGGACGATGCTTTTCGCGACGGGAACCCGGCGCTGGACTCAGATCATTGAGTTTCATCGATTAACCCTCGACACGCAGCATGTAGTAAGCCTTGTTGATCATCCCGCGATTCTCGGGAGTATCCTGGACTTCTACAGTGTGACCGATGCGACGCAGACCCAGACCCTTAACGCACAGTTTGTGGTTAGGGATGCGGCCGGTCATGCTTTTGATCAGCGTTACTTTAACGGTAGCCATGATCAGAAGATCTCCTTGACGCTTTTGCCACGCTTGGCGGCAATGGATTCAGGAGACTGCATTGCTTTCAAACCCTTGAAAGTGGCGTGAACCACGTTTACCGGGTTAGTCGAGCCGTAGCACTTGGCCAGAACGTTCTGAACGCCAGCAACTTCGAGAACGGCACGCATTGCGCCGCCAGCGATGATACCGGTACCTTCAGAAGCAGGCTGCATGTACACCTTCGAAGCGCCGTGAGCGGACTTCATTGCGTACTGCAGAGTGGTGCCGTTCAGATCAACCTGGATCATGTTGCGGCGAGCAGCTTCCATTGCCTTCTGGATCGCAGCAGGCACTTCACGCGACTTGCCACGGCCGAAGCCAACACGGCCTTTACCATCACCAACCACGGTCAACGCGGTGAAAGTGAAGATACGGCCGCCTTTAACGGTTTTGGCTACGCGGTTAACTTGAACCAGCTTCTCGATGTAGCCTTCGTCGCGCTTTTGGTCGTTATTTGACATAACTTAGAACTCCAGCCCAGCTTCACGAGCAGCATCAGCCAGCGCTTTAACGCGGCCGTGGTACTTGAAGCCAGAGCGGTCGAAAGCCACCTGCGAGACGCCAGCGGCCTTAGCACGCGTAGCGACCAGCTGGCCAACCTTAGTGGCCGCGTCGATGTTGCCAGTGGCGCCATCACGCAGTTCTTTATCCAAAGTCGAGGCACTTGCCAGGACTTTGTTGCCGTCGGCCGAAATGACCTGGGCGTAGATGTGCTGCGAAGAGCGGAACACGCAGAGACGCACGACTTCGAGTTCGTGCATTTTCAGGCGTGCTTTGCGAGCGCGACGCAGTCGAGTAACTTTTTTGTCGGTCATTTGCTATGCCCTACTTCTTCTTGGCTTCTTTACGACGGACGACTTCGTCCGCGTAGCGCACACCTTTGCCTTTGTACGGCTCTGGTGGACGGAAGTCGCGGATCTCGGCGGCCACTTGACCTACCAGCTGCTTGTCGATGCCCTTGATCAGGATATCGGTCTGGCTAGGAGTCTCAGCGGTGATGCCTTCCGGCAGTTCGTAATCCACTGGGTGCGAGAAGCCAAGAGCCAGGTTCAGCACTGTGCCTTTAGCTTGCGCTTTGTAACCAACACCGACCAGCTGGAGCTTACGCTCGAAGCCTTGGCTTACGCCTTGGACCATGTTGTTTACCAACGCACGAGTGGTACCAGCCATTGCGCGAGTCTGTTGATCGCCATTGCGAGCAGCAAAACGCAGCTCACCGGCTTCTTCAACGATCTCAACGGACGAATGGATGTTCAGTTCGAGAGTGCCCTTGGCACCCTTCACCGAAAGCTGTTGGCCTGCGAATTTTACTTCGACACCGGCTGGCAGCTTAACGGGGTTCTTAGCGACGCGAGACATGCTTATCCCCCCTTAGAACACAGTGCAAAGAACTTCGCCGCCGACACCGGCAGCGCGCGCAGCACGATCAGTCATCACACCCTTGTTGGTGGAGACGATAGACACACCGAGACCGCCACGAACTTTCGGCAGATCTTCGACGGACTTGTACTGACGCAGGCCTGGACGGCTAACGCGCTTCACTTCTTCGATAACCGGACGGCCTTCGAAATATTTCAGCTCGATAGACAGCAGTGGTTTGATTTCGCTGCTGATCTGATAACCCGCAATGTAACCTTCGTCCTTCAGGACTTTGGCAACAGCTACCTTCAAAGTAGAAGATGGCATGCTTACGACGGACTTTTCAGCCATCTGGGCATTACGGATTCGAGTTAGCATGTCCGCTAACGGGTCCTGCATACTCATGGGCTAGACGCTCCTAATACAGAAAAATTAGCCTTGCGGCTACTACGTGTCGCCGAGAATCTCCGAGCGTATAAAAACACGGGCTCAGGCGAGCCGGGTATTCTAGACACACCCCAGAAATGAATCAAGCCCCAAAAGGGGCTTGATTCAGATTCAAGGCCACCGGCGGTCAGGATCTTGCGAACCTGAACACCGAGACTTTGACAGTACTTACCAGCTGGCTTTAACCAGACCTGGTACGTCACCACGCATTGCCGCTTCACGCAGTTTGTTACGGCCAAGGCCGAACTTGCGGTAAACGCCGTGTGGACGACCGGTCAGGCGGCAGCGGTTACGCATGCGCGAAGCGCTTGCGTCACGTGGCTGCTTCTGCAGGGCTACTGTAGCTTCCCAACGCGCTTCTGGACTTGCGTTCAGATCAACGATGATTGCTTTCAGTGCTGCACGCTTTTTGGCGTACTTGGCAACCGTGAGCTGACGCTTCAGCTCGCGGTTTTTCATGCTCATCTTGGCCATGGTCCTACTCCAATCAGTTGCGGAACGGGAATTTGAACGCACGCAGCAGAGCGCGGCCTTCATCATCGTTCTTGGCAGTGGTGGTCAGGGTAATGTCCAGACCGCGGAGAGCATCGATCTTGTCGTAGTCGATTTCCGGGAAGATGATCTGCTCTTTTACGCCCATGCTGTAGTTACCACGACCATCGAAGGACTTGGCATTCAGGCCGCGGAAGTCGCGAACCCGAGGCAGGGAGATCGACAGCAGACGATCCAGGAATTCGTACATACGCTCACGGCGCAGAGTCACTTTGACGCCGATCGGCCAACCTTCACGGACTTTAAAGCCAGCGATGGATTTACGAGCGTAGGTCACAACGACTTTCTGGCCGGTGATCTTTTCCAGGTCAGCAACAGCGTGCTCGATGACTTTTTTGTCGCCGATCGCTTCGCCCAGACCCATGTTCAGGGTGATTTTGGTAACGCGCGGAACTTCCATCACGTTCGAAAGCTTAAGTTCTTCCTTAAGTTTCGGAGCGATTTCCTTCCGGTAAATCTCTTTTAGTCGTGCCATGGTCTTCTACCTAGCAGTGTTCAAGCATCAACCGCTTTTTGGGTCGACTTGAAGACACGAATTTTCTTACCGTCTTCTACTTTGAAACCAACGCGGTCAGCCTTGTTGGTTTCGCCGTTGAAGATGGCGACGTTGGAAGCGTGCAGTGGCGCTTCTTTCTCGACGATACCGCCTTGTACGCCCGACATCGGGTTAGGCTTGGTATGGCGCTTGACCAGGTTCAGACCACCAACAACCAGACGGTTGTCAGCAAGAACCTTCAGCACCTTACCGCGCTTACCTTTGTCTTTGCCGGCGATCACGATGATCTCGTCGTCACGACGAATCTTTTGCATGTCGGATCTCCTTACAGCACTTCTGGGGCGAGCGAGACGATCTTCATGAACTTCTCAGTACGAAGTTCACGGGTCACTGGCCCAAAGATACGGGTGCCGATCGGCTCTTGCTTGTTGTTCAGAAGAACAGCAGCGTTGCCATCAAAGCGGATAATGGAGCCATCAGCACGGCGTACGCCGTGACGAGTGCGGACTACAACAGCAGTCATCACTTGGCCTTTTTTCACTTTACCGCGAGGAATTGCTTCCTTGACGGTAACTTTGATGATGTCACCGATACCAGCGTAACGACGATGGGAGCCACCCAGCACCTTGATGCACATAACACGGCGAGCGCCGCTGTTATCGGCCACATCGAGCATGGATTGAGTCTGAATCATATAATTTCTCCGACCCCTAGTCCTTAGACTTCCACAGCGCGTTCGAGAACATCAACCAGCGCCCAAGACTTGGTCTTGGCCAAAGGACGAGTTTCACGAATAGTGACTTTGTCGCCGATGTGGCACTGATTGGTTTCGTCGTGCGCGTGCAGCTTAGTCGAACGCTTAACGTATTTACCGTAGATCGGGTGCTTAACGCGACGCTCGATCAGAACGGTGATGGTTTTGTCCATCTTGTCGCTGACAACACGGCCAGTCAGCGTACGGACAGTTTTTTCGGCTTCAGCCATGATTACTTACCTGCCTGCTGGTTGAGCACAGTCTTCACGCGAGCGATGTCACGCTTAACTTGCGAGAGCAGATGAGACTGCCCCAACTGGCCAGTTGCTTTCTGCATACGCAGATTGAACTGGTCGCGCAGCAGGCCGAGCAGTTGCTCGTTCAGCTGCTGTGCGGATTTTTCACGAAGTTCATTCGCTTTCATCACATCACCGTCCGTTTAACAAAGGAGGTGGCGAGCGGCAGCTTTGCAGCAGCCAGGGCGAAAGCCTCACGCGCCAGCTCTTCAGAAACACCCTCGATTTCATACAGGACTTTGCCTGGCTGAATCTGGGCAACCCAGTATTCCACGTTACCCTTACCTTTACCCATACGAACCTCGAGAGGCTTTTTGGAAATCGGCTTGTCCGGGAATACACGGATCCAGATCTTGCCGCCACGTTTTACGTGACGGGTCAGAGCACGACGCGCTGACTCGATCTGACGAGCGGTGAGACGACCACGAGCAACAGACTTCAGCGCGAACTCGCCGAAGCTGACTTTGCTACCGCGCAATGCCAGGCCACGGTTGTGACCAGTCATTTGCTTGCGGAACTTCGTACGCTTTGGTTGCAACATTTGGCGTACCCCTTACTTAGCAGCTTTTTTACGAGGCGCTGGTGCTTGTGGTTTCAGTTCTTCTTGGCGACCACCAATTACTTCGCCTTTGAAGATCCAAACCTTTACACCGATCACACCGTAAGTGGTGTGAGCTTCGTAGTTGGCATAGTCGATGTCGGCACGCAGGGTGTGCAGTGGCACACGACCTTCGCGATACCATTCAGTACGTGCGATTTCAGCACCGCCGAGACGACCGCTCACTTGGATTTTGATGCCTTTGGCACCAATGCGCATGGCGTTCTGTACAGCGCGCTTCATAGCGCGACGGAACATTACGCGACGCTCCAGCTGCTGAGCTACGCTCTGCGCAACCAGCATACCGTCGAGTTCCGGCTTGCGGATCTCTTCGATATTGATGTGCACAGGCACACCCATTTGCTTGGTCAGGTCCTGACGCAGTTTCTCAACATCTTCACCCTTCTTCCCGATAACGATACCTGGACGAGCGGTGTGGATGGTGATACGTGCAGTTTGGGCCGGACGATGGATATCGATACGGCTTACGGACGCGCTTTTTAGTTTGTCTTGGAGATACTCACGCACCTTCAGATCAGCGAACAAGTAGTCCGCATAAGTCCGACCGTCTGCGTACCAGACGGAGGTGTGCTCCTTGACGATTCCCAGGCGAATGCCAATGGGATGTACTTTCTGACCCATCTCTTCGACTCCGTTACTTGTCAGCAACCTTGACAGTGATATGGCAAGACCGCTTGACGATGCGATCAGCACGGCCTTTGGCACGTGGCATGATGCGCTTCAGCGAACGCCCTTCGTTGACGAAAACGGTGCTGACCTTCAGGTCATCAACGTCTGCGCCTTCGTTATGCTCGGCGTTGGCTACGGCCGACTCCAGCACTTTCTTCATGATCTCGGCGGCTTTCTTACTGCTGAAAGCCAACAGGTTGAGCGCTTCGCCCACCTTCTTCCCGCGGATCTGGTCGGCGACCAAGCGGGCTTTCTGGGCGGAGATTCGAGCGCCCGACAACTTAGCGGCTACTTCCATTTCCTAACCCCTTAACGCTTGGCTTTCTTGTCAGCCACGTGCCCACGATAAGTGCGGGTACCGGCGAACTCGCCCAGTTTGTGGCCGACCATGTCTTCGTTAACGAGAACTGGGACGTGTTGACGACCGTTGTGTACTGCGATGGTCAAACCGACCATTTGTGGCAGGATCATCGAACGACGCGACCAGGTTTTAACTGGTTTGCGATCGTTCTTTTCCGCCGCCACTTCGATCTTCTTCAGTAGGTGAAGATCGATAAAAGGACCTTTTTTCAGAGAACGTGGCACTGTCGTATCCCTCTATTTACTTGCGACGACGGACGATCATTTTGTCGGTACGCTTATTACCACGAGTCTTCGCGCCCTTAGTCGGGAAGCCCCATGGCGATACCGGATGACGACCACCAGAGGTACGACCTTCACCACCACCATGTGGGTGGTCAACCGGGTTCATGGCAACACCACGAACGGTTGGGCGAACGCCACGCCAGCGTTTGGCACCAGCTTTACCCAGCGAACGCAGGCTGTGCTCGGAGTTCGAGACTTCGCCCAAGGTCGCGCGGCATTCGGCCAGCACTTTACGCATCTCACCAGAACGCAGACGCAGGGTCACGTAGACACCTTCACGAGCGATCAGCTGAGCCGAAGCACCAGCGGAACGAGCGATCTGTGCGCCTTTACCTGGCTTCAATTCGATGCCGTGTACGGTGCTACCAACTGGAATGTTACGCAGTTGCAGAGCGTTGCCCGGCTTGATCGGTGCCAGAGCACCTGCGATCAGCTGGTCGCCAGCGCTCACGCCTTTAGGGGCGATGATGTAGCGACGCTCGCCATCTGCGTACAGCAGCAGAGCGATGTGAGCAGTACGGTTTGGATCGTATTCGATACGCTCGACAGTGGCAGAAATGCCATCTTTGTCGTTGCGACGGAAGTCGACCAGACGATAATGCTGCTTATGACCACCACCGATGTGACGAGTGGTAATACGGCCATTGTTGTTACGACCACCAGACTTCGACTTCTTCTCGAGCAGCGGTGCGTGAGGAGCGCCTTTATGCAGCTCCTGGTTGACCACCTTGACCACAAAACGGCGGCCAGGGGAAGTCGGTTTGCATTTAACGATTGCCATGATGCACCCCTTCCTTACTCAGCACTGCTGCTGAAATCGAGATCTTGGCCTGGCTGAAGGGAGATAACTGCCTTCTTCCAGTCATTACGCTTGCCCAGACCGCGAGCAGTGCGCTTGCTCTTACCCAGAACATTCAGGGTAGTAACACGCTCTACTTTCACGCTGAACAGGCTTTCGACGGCCTTCTTGATTTCCAGCTTGGTTGCGTCAGTAGCAACCTTGAAAACGAACTGGCCTTTCTTGTCTGCCAGAACCGTAGCCTTCTCGGAAACGTGCGGGCCAAGCAGAACTTTAAATACGCGTTCCTGGTTCATCCCAGCAGCTCCTCGAATTTCTTCACGGCCGACACGGTGATCAACACCTTGTCGTATGCGATCAGACTAACTGGATCGGAACCTTGCACATCACGTACATCTACGTGTGGCAGGTTACGAGCAGCCAGGTACAGGTTCTGATCAACAGCGTCCGACACGATCAGAACGTCGGTCAGGCTCATGTTGTTCAGTTTGCCCAGCAGGTCTTTGGTTTTCGGCGTCTCAACGGCGAAATCCTGAACCACGACCAGACGATCAGTACGCACCAGCTCAGCAAGGATGGAACGCATTGCTGCGCGATACATCTTCTTGTTCAGCTTCTGGGAGTGATCCTGTGGACGAGCTGCGAAAGTGGTACCGCCGCCACGCCAGATTGGGCTACGGATAGTACCGGCACGAGCACGGCCAGTACCTTTCTGACGCCATGGGCGCTTACCGCCACCACGAACGTCGGAACGGGTCTTTTGCTGCTTGCTACCTTGACGGCCGCCGGCCATGTAGGCCACGACTGCTTGGTGAACCAGCGTCTCGTTGAACTCGCCGCCAAATGTCAGTTCGGAAACTTCGATCGCTTGAGCGTCATTTACATTTAATTGCATGTCAGCTTCCCCTTAACCGCGAGCCTTGGCTGCTGGACGTACAACCAAGTTGCCGCCAGTAGCGCCAGGAACAGCGCCCTTGACCAACAACAGATTGCGTTCAGCGTCCACGCGCACTACTTCGAGGGACTGCACGGTCACGCGCTCAGCGCCCATATGACCGGACATTTTTTTGCCCTTGAATACACGACCAGGAGTCTGGCACTGGCCGATAGAGCCTGGAACGCGGTGGGATACGGAGTTACCGTGGGTGTTATCTTGCCCGCGGAAATTCCAACGCTTGATCGTACCCTGGAAGCCTTTACCCTTGGACTGACCGGTTACATCAACCAGTTGACCAGCGGCGAAGATTTCAGCGTTGATCAGATCGCCGGCCTGGTACTCGCCTTCTTCAAGGCGGAATTCCATTACGGTACGACCAGCGGCAACGTTCGCTTTAGCGAAGTGGCCAGCCTGAGCTGCTGTTACACGCGAAGCACGACGCTCGCCGACAGTGACTTGCACTGCACGATAGCCATCGGTCTCTTCAGTTTTGAACTGGGTGACGCGATTCGGCTCGATCTCAATGACCGTGACCGGAATGGAGACACCTTCTTCGGTGAAAATACGGGTCATACCGCATTTACGACCGACTACACCAATAGTCATGTTGTAAACCTCATGAGTGTACGGGGCTTTCACCCGCTATGGCCGCCCATTTCAGAGCGTTACACGACTAAGACCGAGTCTTAGCCGAGGCTGATCTGCACTTCCACACCGGCCGCAAGATCAAGCTTCATAAGAGCATCAACGGTTTTATCCGTTGGCTGGACGATGTCCAGAACGCGCTTATGAGTACGGATCTCGTACTGGTCACGCGCGTCTTTGTTGACGTGCGGGGAGACCAGAACGGTGAACCGCTCTTTACGGGTAGGCAGTGGAATTGGACCACGCACTTGAGCACCAGTACGTTTCGCGGTTTCCACGATTTCCTGGGTTGATTGGTCGATCAGGCGATGGTCGAAAGCCTTCAACCTGATACGGATTTGCTGATTTTGCATTGGATTTCAGACTCCGGCTGCTATTCCCACCGGGCGCAATACGCCCGTTAAAAGGAGGCGCAATTCTATAGACGCCCCAGATAGGTGTCAACCCAATAAAAAAGCCCCCGCTGAGCGGGGGCTTTTCAAAGCATCGAAGCTATCTCAAAAGAGATGCTTACTCGATGATTTTAGCTACAACGCCAGCACCAACGGTACGGCCGCCTTCACGGATAGCGAAGCGCAGACCGTCTTCCATTGCGATGGTTTTGATCAGGGTAACAGTCATCTGAATGTTGTCACCTGGCATTACCATTTCAACGCCTTCTGGCAGCTCGCAGTTACCGGTCACGTCAGTAGTACGGAAGTAGAACTGTGGACGGTAGCCTTTGAAGAACGGAGTGTGACGACCGCCTTCTTCCTTGCTCAGAACGTAAACTTCTGCGGTGAACTTGGTGTGCGGCTTAACCGAACCTGGCTTAACCAGAACCTGACCACGCTCAACGTCGTCACGCTTGGTACCACGCAGCAGAACGCCGCAGTTCTCGCCAGCACGACCTTCGTCGAGCAGCTTGCGGAACATCTCAACACCGGTGCAGGTGGTGGTGGTGGTGTCACGCAGACCAACGATTTCCAGCGCATCTTGAACGCGAACGATACCGCGCTCGATACGACCAGTCACAACAGTACCACGACCCGAGATCGAGAATACGTCTTCGATTGGCATCAGGAATGGCTTGTCGATAGCACGCTCTGGCTCTGGGATGTAGGTATCCAGAGTTTCAACCAGCTTACGAACGGCAGTGGTGCCCATTTCGTTGTCGTCTTTGCCTTCCAGCGCCATACGAGCAGAACCGATGATGATCGGAGTGTCGTCGCCTGGGAAGTCATAGGTGGACAGCAGGTCGCGAACTTCCATCTCAACCAGTTCCAGCAGCTCAGCGTCGTCTACCAGGTCAGCCTTGTTCAGGAAAACCACGATGTACGGAACGCCTACCTGACGGGACAGCAGGATGTGCTCACGGGTTTGTGGCATCGGACCATCAGCGGCCGAGCAAACCAGGATCGCGCCGTCCATCTGGGCAGCACCGGTGATCATGTTCTTCACGTAGTCAGCGTGACCTGGGCAGTCAACGTGAGCGTAGTGACGAATGTTCGAGTTGTACTCGACGTGCGCGGTGTTGATGGTGATACCACGAGCTTTTTCTTCTGGCGCGCTGTCGATCTTGTCGAATTCAACTACGGCCGAACCGAAAACTTCGGAGCAGACGCGAGTCAGAGCAGCGGTCAGAGTGGTTTTACCGTGGTCAACGTGACCGATGGTGCCAACGTTGACGTGCGGAAGGGAACGATCAAATTTTTCTTTAGCCACGACAATTAACTCCTAGCCTAAAGGACTGAATCAGCCTTGTTTTTTGGTAACGGTTTCGACGATGTGCGACGGAGCCGTATTGTATTTTTTGAATTCCATAGAGTAGCTTGCGCGACCCTGGGACATCGAACGAACATCGGTCGCATAACCGAACATCTCGCCCAACGGAACTTCAGCACGGATAACCTTACCGGAAACCGTATCCTCCATACCCAGAATCATGCCGCGACGACGGTTAAGGTCGCCCATCACGTCACCCATATAGTCTTCAGGCGTAACAACCTCTACCGCCATGATCGGCTCAAGCAGCTCACCACCGCCCTTCTGGGCCAGTTGCTTGGTCGCCATGGAAGCAGCCACCTTAAACGCCATCTCGTTCGAGTCGACGTCGTGGTAGGAACCATCAAACACGGTAGCCTTCAGGCCGATCAGCGGATAGCCGGCAACTACACCGTTCTTCATCTGCTCTTCGATACCCTTCTGGATAGCCGGGATGTATTCCTTAGGAACCACACCACCCACTACTTCGTTCACGAATTGCAGACCTTCCTGACCTTCGTCAGCAGGAGCAAAACGGATCCAGCAGTGACCGAACTGGCCACGACCGCCGGACTGACGAACGAACTTGCCTTCGATTTCACAGTTCTTCGTGATGCGCTCACGATAGGAAACCTGAGGCTTACCGATGTTGGCTTCGACGTTGAACTCACGGCGCATCCGGTCAACCAGGATGTCCAGGTGCAACTCGCCCATGCCGGAGATGATCGTTTGACCAGTCTCTTCATCAGTTTTAACGCGGAAAGACGGGTCTTCCTGAGCAAGCTTGCCCAGAGCGATACCCATTTTTTCCTGGTCATCCTTGGTCTTAGGCTCTACGGCAACCGAAATAACCGGCTCCGGGAAGTCCATGCGAACCAGGATGATTGGCTTGTCAGCGTTGCAGAGGGTTTCACCAGTGGTGACGTCCTTCATGCCGATCAGGGCCGCGATGTCGCCAGCGCGCACTTCCTTGATCTCTTCACGGGCGTTTGCGTGCATTTGCACCATACGACCCACGCGCTCTTTCTTGCCCTTGACCGAGTTGATCACGCCGTCGCCGGAGGCCAACACGCCCGAGTAAACGCGGACGAAGGTCAGGGTACCCACGAATGGGTCGGTAGCGATCTTGAACGCCAGAGCCGAGAACGGCTCGTTGTCGTCTGCATGACGCTCCATCATTTCTTCCTCGTTATCAGGGTTGGAGCCCTTGATAGCAGGAATGTCGACAGGAGCCGGCAGGTAGTCGATCACGGCATCGAGAACCAGGGGAACGCCCTTGTTCTTGAAGGAAGAACCGCAAACAGCCAGGACGATCTCACCAGCGATGGTACGCTGACGCAGAGCGGCCTTGATTTCCTCGATGGTGAGCTCTTCACCTTCGAGGTACTTGTTCATCAGCTCTTCGCTGGCTTCGGCCGCAGCCTCAACCATGTTGCTGCGCCACTCTTCAGCCAGCTCCTGCAGCTCAGCAGGGATAGCTTCGCGACGCGGAGTCATGCCCTTGTCAGCATCGTTCCAGTAAACCGCTTCCATGGTCATCAGATCGATCTGACCCTGGAAGTTGTCTTCGGAACCGATAGCCAACTGGATCGGCACCGGAGTGTGACCCAGACGCTGCTTGATCTGAGCGATCACGCGCAGGAAGTTAGCGCCGGCACGGTCCATCTTGTTCACGTAAACGATACGCGGAACACCGTATTTGTTGGCTTGACGCCATACGGTTTCGGACTGCGGCTCAACGCCGGAAGTGCCACAGAACACAACAACAGCGCCGTCGAGTACGCGCAGGGAACGCTCAACTTCAATGGTGAAGTCTACGTGGCCCGGGGTATCGATAACGTTGAAGCGGTATTGGTCTTTGTGCTGCTTGGCCGAACCCTGCCAGAAGGCGGTAATGGCAGCAGAAGTGATGGTAATACCACGCTCCTGCTCCTGCACCATCCAGTCAGTGGTCGCAGCGCCGTCATGCACTTCGCCCATCTTGTGGCTTTTGCCAGTGTAAAAAAGGACGCGCTCGGTGGTGGTGGTTTTACCAGCATCCACGTGAGCAACGATACCAATGTTACGGTAGCGATTAATCGGTGTAGTACGAGCCATAAAGCCCTCGCAAAATTAGTGACGCTAAAATTAGAAGCGGTAGTGCGAGAAAGCTTTGTTAGCTTCAGCCATACGGTGCACGTCTTCACGCTTCTTAACTGCAGCACCTTTACCTTCGGCAGCGTCCAACAGTTCGCCAGCCAAACGCAGAGCCATAGACTTCTCGCCGCGCTTACGGGCGAAGTCTACCAACCAGCGCATTGCCAGAGCGTTACGACGGGACGGACGAACTTCAACCGGAACCTGGTAAGTAGCACCGCCTACACGGCGCGACTTTACTTCGACCAGCGGAGCGATGGCGTCGAGAGCTTTCTCGAAGATTTCCAGGGGGTCGCTGTTCTTGCGTTCTTTAACCTTTTCCAGCGCGCCATAAACGATACGCTCGGCAACGGCTTTCTTGCCGCTTTCCATCACGTGGTTCATGAACTTGGCCAGGATTTGGCTTCCGTATTTTGGATCGTCAAGCACTTCGCGCTTGGCTGCTACGCGTCTTCTTGGCATGGATAAGCCCTCAAACGGTCTTCAGGTTCGCTCGGAATCGGTGCCCTCTACGGGACGCCTCCGACCTTACTCTTATCGACTCAGAAAAATAGAAAATCAGTTTTACAAAAAGCCGCTACTACTTAGGCTTCTTGGTACCGTACTTCGAACGACCCTGGTTACGACCTTTAACGCCGGAAGTATCCAAAGAACCGCGAACGGTGTGGTAACGAACACCTGGCAAGTCTTTTACACGACCGCCGCGGATCAGTACCACGCTGTGCTCTTGCAGGTTGTGGCCTTCACCACCGATGTACGAGGAAACCTCGAAACCGTTGGTCAGACGCACACGGCATACTTTACGCAGTGCCGAGTTAGGTTTTTTCGGCGTAGTGGTATACACACGGGTGCACACGCCACGACGTTGCGGGCAGTTCTGCAGCGCAGGTACGTCGGATTTCTCGACGATACGCTTACGCGGCTGACGTACCAGCTGGTTGATAGTTGCCATCTACTAGCTCCACTGTTGTCTTGCGACGCTATTGTCTTGCAAGAAAAGCAAAATGGCAGGAACGAATCCCCGCCAAATTTAGGGGTACAAGAGTCTAAAGAGGATCTTGTCCCCAGTCAAGGCAAGGCCCCGACGTCTCCACCCATCGAACCTCGACAAATTGTCTTGATTCGATGAACGGAGCTGCCAGGGCCTTACGCTCATTTATCGCAGAACTCAGTTACCGCTAGAGTTCAGCGCTTCGGTCAGTGCAGCTTCCACTTCACTGGCGCTTACGCGCAACGGCTTGTCGGCATCACGACGACGCTTACGCTCGCTGTGATAAGCCAGGCCGGTACCAGCCGGGATCAGACGACCCACGACCACGTTTTCTTTCAGGCCGCGCAGGTAATCACGCTTGCCGGTTACCGCCGCTTCAGTCAGTACGCGAGTGGTTTCCTGGAAGGAAGCCGCCGAGATGAACGATTCGGTGGACAGCGATGCCTTGGTGATACCCAGCAGAACGCGAGTGAACTTGGAGACAAACTTGTCTTCAGTCGCCAGGCGCTCGTTCTCTACCAGAACGTGAGTCAATTCCATCTGGTCGCCCTTGATGAAACTGGAATCGCCGGATTCAGCAATTTCAACTTTACGCAGCATCTGACGCAGGATGGTCTCGATGTGCTTATCGTTGATCTTCACGCCTTGCAGACGGTAAACGTCCTGGATCTCGTTAACGATGTACTTGGCCAGCGCACTCACACCCAGCAGACGCAGGATGTCGTGTGGATCGCTCGGGCCGTCGGAGATAACTTCGCCGCGGTTTACCTGCTCGCCTTCGAACACGTTCAGGTGACGCCACTTCGGAATCAGCTCTTCATACGGATCGCTACCGTCGTTCGGAGTAATGACCAGACGGCGCTTGCCCTTGGTCTCTTTACCGAACGCGATGGTGCCGCTGACTTCAGCCAGAATCGACGCTTCTTTCGGACGACGAGCTTCGAACAAGTCGGCAACACGCGGCAGACCACCGGTGATGTCACGGGTCTTCGAAGTCTCTTGCGGGATACGAGCGATAACGTCACCGATCGCGATCTTCGCACCATCCGCTACACCGACCAAGGCGTTGGCTGGCAGGAAGTACTGAGCGATAACGTCAGTGCCTGGCAGCAACAGATCCTTGCCGTTGTCGTCGACCATCTTCACGGCAGGACGGATGTCCTTACCAGCCGCTGGACGGTCTTTGGCATCGAGTACTTCAATGTTGGTCATACCGGTCAATTCGTCAGTCTGACGCTTGATCGTGATGCCTTCTTCCATGCCCACGTAGGTCACGGTACCTTTCATTTCGGTAACGATTGGGTGAGTGTGCGGATCCCACTTGGCCACGATTGCGCCAGCGTCGACCTTGTCACCTTCTTTAACCGAAATCACAGCACCGTACGGCAGCTTGTAACGCTCACGCTCACGACCGAAGTCATCAGCGATGGCCAGCTCACCGGAACGGGACACAGCAACCAGGTGACCATCCACTCGCTCAACGTGCTTCAGGTTGTGCAGACGGACGGTACCGCCATTCTTCACCTGAACGCTGTCAGCAGCGGAGGTCCGGCTTGCAGCACCACCGATGTGGAACGTACGCATCGTCAGCTGGGTACCCGGCTCACCGATCGACTGTGCAGCGATTACGCCGACAGCTTCACCAATGTTCACCTGGTGACCACGAGCCAAGTCACGGCCGTAGCACTTGGCGCAAATGCCGTAGCGGGTTTCGCAGCTGATCGGCGAACGCACGATCACTTCGTCGATGCTGTTCAGCTCGATGAATTCAACCCACTTCTCGTCTACCAGCGTGCCGGCAGGAACGATAACGTCTTCGGTACCTGGCTTGAATACGTCACGGGCAATAACACGACCCAATACGCGCTCACCCAGCGGCTCTACAACGTCACCGCCTTCAATGTGCGGAGTCATCAGCAGACCGTGTTCGGTGCCGCAATCGATCTCGGTTACAACCAGATCTTGCGCAACGTCTACCAGACGACGAGTCAGGTAACCGGAGTTCGCAGTTTTCAACGCGGTATCCGCCAGACCCTTACGAGCACCGTGAGTCGAGATGAAGTACTGAAGTACGCTCAAACCTTCACGGAAGTTCGCAGTAATCGGCGTTTCAATGATGGAGCCGTCCGGCTTGGCCATCAGGCCACGCATACCGGCCAGCTGACGAATCTGTGCTGCGGAACCCCGCGCACCCGAGTCGGCCATCATGTACATCGAGTTGAAAGACTCTTGGTCGACTTCGACGCCATGACGGTCGATGACTTTCTCTTTCGAGAGGTTGGCCATCATTGCCTTGGAAACTTCGTCGTTCGCCTTGGACCAAAGGTCGATCACTTTGTTGTACTTCTCGCCCTGGGTAACCAGGCCGGAGGCGTACTGACTTTCGATTTCTTTCACTTCGTCGGTAGCAGCACCGATGATGCGGGCTTTTTCATCCGGGATAACGAAGTCGTTAACGCCGATGGAAACGCCGGAAATGGTCGAGTAGGCAAAACCGGTGTACATCAACTGGTCAGCGAAGATCACGGTCTCTTTCAGACCAACCACGCGGTAGCACTGGTTGATCAGCTTGGAGATCGCTTTTTTCTTCATCGGCAGGTTGACGACATCGTACGACAGACCTTTTGGCACAACCTGGAACAACAGCGCACGGCCGACAGTGGTGTCGACGATACGGGTGTTGGTCACGCTGCCGCCATCACGGTCGTTGACGGTTTCGTTGATCCGCACTTTGACTTTAGCGTGCAGTGCGGCTTCGCCGGCACGGAACACACGGTCAACTTCCTGGAGATCCGCGAACACACGACCTTCGCCTTTGGCGTTGATCGCTTCACGAGTCATGTAGTACAGACCCAATACAACGTCCTGCGACGGAACGATGATTGGCTCACCGTTGGCTGGCGACAGAATGTTGTTGGTCGACATCATCAACGCACGCGCTTCCAGCTGAGCTTCCAGCGTCAGCGGTACGTGCACGGCCATTTGGTCACCGTCGAAGTCGGCGTTGTACGCGGCGCAGACCAGAGGGTGCAGCTGGATAGCCTTACCTTCGATCAGTACCGGTTCAAACGCCTGGATACCCAGACGGTGAAGGGTCGGTGCACGGTTGAGAAGAACCGGGTGTTCGCGAATCACTTCAGCGAGAACGTCCCAAACTTCCGGCAGCTCGCGCTCAACCATCTTCTTGGCAGCTTTGATGGTGGTAGCGAGACCACGCATTTCCAGCTTGCCGAAAATGAACGGCTTGAACAGCTCGAGAGCCATTTTCTTCGGCAGACCGCACTGGTGCAGACGCAGGGTCGGACCTACGGTAATTACCGAACGACCGGAGTAGTCAACACGCTTACCGAGCAAGTTCTGACGGAAACGACCCTGCTTACCCTTGATCATGTCAGCCAGGGATTTCAGAGGACGCTTGTTCGAACCGGTGATAGCGCGACCGCGACGACCGTTGTCGAGCAGTGCGTCGACGGCTTCCTGCAACATACGCTTTTCGTTGCGCACGATGATGTCCGGCGCGGACAGATCCAGCAGGCGCTTCAAGCGGTTGTTACGGTTGATCACTCGACGATACAGATCGTTGAGGTCGGAAGTCGCGAAGCGACCGCCATCCAGCGGGACCAGTGGACGCAGATCTGGCGGCAGAACCGGCAGAACGGTCAGCACCATCCACTCTGGCAGGTTGCCGGAACCCTGGAAGGCTTCCATCAACTTCAGACGCTTGGACAGCTTCTTGATCTTGGTTTCGGAGTTGGTTTGCGGAATTTCTTCGCGCAGACGGCCAATCTCGTGCTCCAGGTCGATAGCGTGCAGCAGCTCGCGGACAGCTTCGGCACCCATGCGGGCATCGAAATCGTCGCCGAACTCTTCCAGCGCTTCGAAGTACTGCTCGTCGTTCAGCAGCTGACCTTTTTCAAGAGTGGTCATGCCTGGATCGATAACGACATAGCTCTCGAAGTAGAGAACGCGCTCGATATCACGCAGGGTCATGTCCATCAGCAAGCCGATACGGGACGGCAGCGATTTCAGGAACCAGATGTGGGCAACAGGCGAGGCCAGTTCGATGTGCGCCATGCGCTCACGACGAACTTTTGCCAGCGCGACTTCAACACCGCACTTCTCGCAGATCACGCCACGATGCTTCAAGCGCTTGTACTTACCGCACAGGCACTCGTAATCCTTTACCGGGCCAAAGATCTTGGCGCAGAACAGGCCGTCACGCTCAGGTTTGAACGTACGGTAGTTAATGGTTTCCGGCTTTTTAACTTCACCGAACGACCACGAACGGATCATCTCAGGCGATGCCAATCCGATACGGATGGCGTCGAACTCTTCGACTTGACCCTGGTTTTTCAGCA
Source organism: Pseudomonas sp. TNT2022 ID1044 (assembly GCF_028656895.1). Taxonomy (NCBI): domain Bacteria; kingdom Pseudomonadati; phylum Pseudomonadota; class Gammaproteobacteria; order Pseudomonadales; family Pseudomonadaceae; genus Pseudomonas; species Pseudomonas sp. TNT2022 ID1044. The sequence goes on from NZ_JAMDHB010000008.1 coordinate 179,835, forward strand.
AATTCAGTAGGTCTTTCAAGGCCTTTCCTCCTGGCGGAGCAGAGAGCGGGCAATCCTGCCCCGCTCTCGATTCGCGTCACGTGTTATTCGGTTTCCAGATCGATATCGATGCCGAGGGAACGAATTTCCTTGATCAACACGTTGAAGGACTCGGGCATGCCCGGCTCCATACGGTGATCGCCATCCACGATGTTTTTGTACATCTTGGTACGGCCGTTCACATCGTCCGACTTCACTGTGAGCATTTCTTGCAGAGTGTAAGCGGCACCGTATGCTTCCAGTGCCCAGACCTCCATCTCCCCGAAACGCTGACCACCGAACTGCGCCTTACCACCCAGCGGCTGCTGGGTAACCAGGCTGTACGAACCGGTAGAACGAGCGTGCATCTTGTCGTCTACCAAGTGGTTCAGCTTCAGCATGTACATGTAGCCAACGGTAACCGGGCGCTCGAACTTGTTGCCGGTACGGCCGTCGGTCAGCTGCATCTGGCCGCTTTCTGGCAGGTCTGCCAGTTTCAGCATGGCCTTGATTTCGCTTTCCTTGGCGCCGTCGAACACTGGAGTGGCCATAGGAACGCCGCCACGCAGGTTTTGAGCCAGATCCAGAATTTCCTGATCCGAGAAGTCATCGAGGCTTTCCTGACGACCGCCGATCTCGTTATAGATCTCGTGCAGGAATTTACGCAGCTCGGCGACTTTGCGCTGCTCTTCAACCATGCGGTTGATCTTCTCGCCCAGACCTTTGGCCGCGAGGCCCAGGTGGGTTTCGAGGATCTGACCAACGTTCATACGCGAAGGTACGCCCAACGGGTTGAGAACGACGTCGACCGGGGTGCCATTGGCATCGTGCGGCATGTCTTCAACCGGCATGATCACGGAGACCACACCCTTGTTACCGTGACGACCGGCCATTTTGTCGCCCGGCTGGATGCGGCGACGGATTGCCAGGTAGACCTTGACGATCTTCAGCACGCCTGGAGCCAGGTCATCGCCCTGCTGCAGTTTGCGCTTCTTGTCTTCGAACTTGTCGTCCAGCAGACGGCGACGATCAACGATGTAGGCCTGAGCCTTCTCGAGTTGCTCGTTCAGAGCATCTTCAGCCATGCGCAGTTTGAACCACTGGCCGTGCTCAAGACCGTCGAGTACTTCGTCGGTGATGTCCTGACCCTTCTTCAGACCGGCGCCGCCTTCGGCTTTGTGGCCGACCAGAGCGGAACGCAGACGTTCGAAAGTAGCACCTTCAACGATACGGAACTCTTCGTTCAAGTCCTTGCGGATCTCGTCGAGCTGAGACTTCTCGATCGACAGTGCACGAGCATCACGCTCAACGCCGTCACGGGTGAAGACCTGTACGTCGATGACAGTACCTTTGGTACCGGTAGGTACGCGCAGGGAGGTGTCTTTAACGTCGCTGGCTTTCTCACCAAAGATCGCACGCAGCAGTTTTTCTTCCGGAGTCAGCTGGGTCTCGCCTTTCGGAGTGACCTTACCAACCAGGATGTCGCCTGCGCCTACTTCAGCACCCACGTAAACGATACCGGCTTCGTCCAGCTTGTTCAGTGCAGCTTCACCCACGTTCGGGATGTCTGCAGTGATTTCCTCTGGGCCAAGCTTGGTGTCACGGGCCACACAGGTCAGTTCCTGAATGTGGATCGTGGTGAAACGGTCTTCTTGAACAACGCGCTCCGACAGGCAGATGGAGTCTTCGAAGTTGAAGCCGTTCCATGCCATGAAGGCGATGCGCATGTTCTGACCCAGCGCCAGTTCACCCATGTCGGTGGACGGGCCGTCGGCCATGATGTCGCTACGCTGAACCCGATCACCTTTACGCACCAGCGGACGCTGGTTGATGCAGGTGTTCTGGTTGGAGCGGGTGTATTTGGTCAGGTTGTAGATGTCGACACCAGCTTCACCGGTTTCAACTTCATCATCAGCAACACGAACCACGATACGGCTGGCGTCGACAGAGTCGATCACGCCGCCACGACGAGCCACGACGCAAACGCCGGAGTCACGGGCTACGTTACGCTCCATGCCGGTACCTACCAGCGGCTTGTCTGCACGCAGGGTTGGTACAGCTTGACGCTGCATGTTCGAACCCATCAACGCACGGTTGGCGTCGTCGTGCTCGAGGAACGGAATCAGCGACGCGGCGACCGACACTACCTGCTTCGGCGAAACGTCCATCAAGGTGACGTCTTCCGGCGCCTTGACGGTGAATTCGTTCAAGTGACGAACAGCTACCAGCTCGTCGATCAGGACTTTCTTGTCGTTCATCGTGGCCGAAGCCTGAGCGATCACGTGATCTGCTTCTTCGATAGCGGACAGGAATACGATCTCGTCGGTGACCAGAGCGTCTTTCACCACACGGTACGGGCTCTCGAGGAAGCCGTACTGGTTGGTGCGCGCATAGGCGGCCAGGGAGTTGATCAGACCGATGTTCGGACCTTCCGGCGTTTCAATCGGGCATACACGACCGTAGTGAGTCGGGTGTACGTCACGAACTTCAAAGCCAGCACGCTCGCGAGTCAGACCGCCAGGGCCGAGTGCAGAGACACGACGCTTGTGGGTGATCTCGGACAGCGGGTTGTTCTGGTCCATGAACTGGGACAGCTGGCTGGAACCGAAGAACTCTTTCACCGCCGCAGCCACTGGCTTGGCGTTGATCAGGTCTTGCGGCATCAGGCCTTCGCTTTCAGCCATCGACAGACGCTCTTTGACCGCACGCTCAACACGCACCAGGCCAACGCGGAACTGGTTCTCGGCCATTTCGCCTACGCAGCGAACACGACGGTTACCCAGGTGGTCGATGTCATCGACGATGCCTTTACCGTTACGGATGTCGACCAGAGTCTTCAATACCGCGACGATATCTTCCTTGCACAGCACGCCCGAACCTTCGATCTCGGTACGACCGATACGACGGTTGAACTTCATCCGGCCGACCGCAGACAGGTCATAGCGCTCAGGGCTGAAGAACAGGTTGTTGAACAGGGTTTCGGCAGCGTCTTTGGTTGGCGGCTCGCCAGGACGCATCATGCGATAGATCTCGACCAGCGCTTCCAGTTGGTTGCTGGTGGAGTCAATCTTCAGCGTGTCGGAGACGAACGGCCCGCAGTCGATGTCGTTGGTGTACAGAGTTTCGATTCGAACAACGCCGGCCTTGGCGATTTTCGCCAGGATCTCGGTGTTCAGCTCGGTGTTGCACTCTGCCAGGATTTCGCCGGTTGCCGGATGCACGATGACCTTGGCGGTAGTGCGACCCAGGACGTAGTCCAGTGGCACTTCCAGCTCTTTGATCCCGGCTTTTTCCAGCTGGTTGATGTGGCGAGCGGTGATACGACGACCTTGCTCGACAATAACCTTGCCTTTGTCGTCCTGGATATCCAGAACAGCGATTTCACCACGCAGACGCTGAGGCACCAGCTCCAGGCTCAGGTTCTCGCCCTTCACATGGAAAACGTTGGTGGTGTAGAACGCGTCCAGCACTTCCTCGGTGGTATAGCCGAGCGCGCGCAGCAGTACCGATGCAGGAAGCTTGCGACGACGGTCGATACGCACGAACACGCAGTCTTTCGGGTCGAACTCGAAGTCCAGCCACGAACCGCGGTAAGGAATGATGCGCGCGGAGTACAACAGTTTACCGGAGCTGTGCGTCTTGCCACGGTCGTGGTCAAAGAACACGCCCGGGGAACGGTGCAGCTGGGAAACGATTACACGCTCGGTACCGTTGATTACGAAGGTACCGTTCTCAGTCATCAGGGGGATTTCACCCATGTAGACTTCTTGCTCTTTGATGTCCTTGATCGCTTTGTTCGACGATTCTTTGTCGAAAATGATCAGGCGCACTTTTACCCGCAAAGGTACGGCGTAAGTTACACCGCGCAATACGCATTCTTTGACATCAAATGCCGGTTCGCCCAGACGATATCCGACGTACTCCAGCGCAGCATTGCCGGAGTAGCTGATGATCGGGAAAACGGATTTGAAGGCCGCATGCAGGCCCACGTCGCGGAACTGATCTTTAGTCGCTCCCGCTTGCAAGAATTCACGATACGAATCCAGCTGGATGGCCAGGAGGTACGGCACATCCATGACGTCCGGCAACTTGCTAAAGTCCTTGCGGATACGTTTTTTCTCAGTATATGAGTAAGCCATCAGCGTTCCCCAGCTTGGTCACCTGCTTGTTTGGCCCCTCCCGACGGGAGCAGCCAGAAAATCGTGCAAACCCCATGGTTTGCGCCACCGCATCGGGTGGTTACAGCACGTTATCGGCACCGACCCAGTCGGCTGCCAATAACGGAAAAAGGCCGGTGGCAAGAGCCACCAGCCATCAGCCTGTCGCTTATCGCTCGGGCTGGAGGAGCAAAGTCGATGCTTACTTCAGCTCGACTTTAGCGCCTGCTTCTTCCAGAGCTGCTTTGGCTTTGTCAGCTGCGTCTTTGGCAACAGCTTCCAGAACCATGGCAGGAGCGCCGTCAACTACAGCCTTGGCTTCTTTCAGGCCCAGACCGGTCAGTTCACGTACTGCCTTGATCACGTTAACTTTCTTCTCGCCAGCTTCGGTCAGCATGACGTTGAATTCAGTTTGCTCTTCAACAACGGCGGCAGCAGCAGCTGGACCAGCCGATGCAGCAGCAGCGGTAACGCCGAATTTTTCTTCGAAAGCTTTGATCAGCTCAACAACTTCCATTACGGACATGTTGCCAACTGCTTCAAGGATATCGTTCTGAGAGATAGACATGAATCTAATTCCTGATATTGGGGACGGCCTACGCGACCATCGAAAAAAACAAAAAACGCGAGAAGTTGACGAGCCTTAGGCTGCAGCAGCTTCTTTCTGGTCGCGAATTGCCGCCAGGGTACGAGCCAATTTGCTGGTAGCGCCTTGAATCACGCTCATCAGCTGAGAAATTGCTTCGTCACGGGTCGGCAGAGTTGCCAGTACGTCGATTTGGTTAGCTGCGAGGAACTTGCCCTCGAACGCAGCTGCCTTGATCTCGAACTTGTCCTGACCCTTTGCGAACTCTTTGAAGATCCGGGCAGCAGCGCCTGGATGTTCTTTGGAGAATGCAATCAGGGTAGGGCCAGTGAACACGTCATTGAGGACACTGAATTCAGTGTCAGCAACAGCGCGCTTGAGCAGGGTGTTACGTACAACACGTACGTAAACGCCAGCTTCACGAGCCTCTTTACGGAGTCCGGTCATCGCGCCTACTGTTACGCCACGGGCATCAGCCACGACAGCGGACAGAGCGACTTTGGCAGCCTCGTTGACTTCAGCGACGATGGCCTTCTTGTCTTCGAGTTTAATTGCCACGGGTTTAACTCCTGCTTGTTACCGTTTCATCTGGTCGAAACCGGATGTCGTTTTGGTGTCTGATTCGGTAAGGAACCGGGAGCACCATCTGCGTAGGCTTGTGGTTTAAGACTTGCGTCGCCTACGGTCTTGGATAGCCCCCGCCAGGCAGGGACCCCAATTTTTCAATTGACGCAATCACTTGCGCCAATCTTTGTCTTAAGCGTCGAGCGAGCTTTGGTCGATGACCAGACCTGGGCCCATAGTGGTGCTCAGGGTAACGCGCTTGACGTAGATACCTTTCGAGGAAGCTGGCTTGATACGCTTCAGATCAGCGATCAGGGCTTCAACGTTTTCCTTCAGCTTGACAGCATCGAAGCCGATCTTGCCAACGGAAGTGTGGATGATGCCGTTTTTGTCGGTGCGATAACGAACCTGACCAGCCTTGGCGTTTTTAACCGCGGTAGCTACGTCTGGAGTTACGGTGCCGACTTTAGGGTTAGGCATCAGACCACGTGGACCGAGGATCTGACCCAACTGACCCACAACGCGCATTGCATCCGGGGATGCGATAACTACGTCATAGTTCAGGTCGCCGCCTTTCATTTCGGCAGCCAGGTCGTCCATACCTACACGGTCAGCGCCGGCAGCCAGAGCGGCCTCAGCAGCTGGACCCTGGGTGAACACAGCAACGCGAACGGTCTTGCCAGTGCCGTGTGGCAGCACAGTTGCGCTACGAACGACCTGGTCGGATTTACGCGGGTCAACGCCCAGGTTAACAGCTACGTCGAACGACTCGCTGAACTTGACAGTCGACAGCTCAGCCAGCAGGGCAGCAGCGTCTACAAAGTTGTAGGACTTGCCTGCTTCGATTTTGCCGGCGATAGCCTTTTGACGCTTGGTCAGCTTAGCCATTACACACCCTCCACGTTAAGGCCCATGCTACGAGCAGAACCGGCGATGGTACGCACGGCTGCTTCCATATCAGCTGCAGTCAGATCCGCGTTTTTGGTTTTCGCGATTTCTTCCAGCTGAGCACGAGTTACAGTGCCAACCTTAACGGTGTTCGGACGAGCGGAACCGCTGGTCAGACCGGCCGCCTTCTTCAGCAGAACCGAAGCAGGGGTGGATTTGGTTTCGAACGTGAAGCTACGGTCGCTGTAGACAGTGATGATCACTGGAGTCGGCAGACCTGGCTCAAGACCCTGAGTACGGGCGTTGAAAGCCTTGCAGAATTCCATGATGTTCACGCCGTGCTGACCCAGAGCAGGACCAACAGGTGGGCTTGGGTTAGCCTGAGCGGCCTTCACTTGCAGCTTGATGTAAGCGGTAATCTTCTTGGCCATGAGGCACTCCAATTACGGGTTCAAACGCCTCGAAAGGCTCCCCGGTTACTTGCGCGTTTATCCCAGTGACGACAAAACCCCACAGCCTAAGGCTGCGGGGTTGGGATGCTTGCTCAGTTAGACCTTTTCGACCTGACTGAACTCCAACTCTACCGGGGTAGAGCGTCCGAAAATGAGCACTGCGACCTGGATCCGGCTCTTCTCGTAGTTAACCTCTTCGACCGTGCCGGTGAAATCGGCAAACGGACCGTCGTTAACGCGGACCGACTCGCCCGGCTCGAACAACGTCTTCGGCTTAGGCTTATCGCTACCGTCAGCGACGCGACGCAGAATCGCTTCTGCCTCTTTATCAGTAATCGGTGCCGGCTTATCAGCTGTACCGCCGATAAAACCCATCACCCGAGGAGTATCCTTGACCAAGTGCCAAGTACCCTCATTCATATCCATCTGGACCAGCACATAGCCAGGGAAGAACTTACGCTCGCTCTTGCGCTTCTGGCCATTGCGCATCTCGACCACTTCTTCAGTGGGAACCAGAATCTCGCCGAAGCCATCTTCCATGCCAGCCAGCTTTACACGCTCGATCAACGAACGCATGACATGCTTCTCGTAACCCGAGTAAGCATGCACAACATACCAACGCTTAGCCACGGGACACCCTTAGCCGACAATCAAGGAGACAAGCCAACCGAGCAGGGAATCAAGCCCCCACAACAGCAACGCCATAACCAGGACAACAGCCACAACGATCAACGTGGTCTGCGTGGTTTCTTGGCGAGTTGGCCATACGACTTTACGAATCTCGGTGCGCGCTTCCTTAACCAGTACGAAGAAAGACTTGCCCTTAACTGTCTGCAGGCCTACAAAGGCAGCTACAGCAGCAATCACAAGCAATGCGAGTACGCGGTACAGGATCGGCGAAGCAGAGTAATACTGATTACCAACAACGCCAACAACCACCAAAGCGACTACCACTAGCCACTTGAGCAGATCGAAGCGAGAGCCTTGAGCTTCAGCTTTAGGAGTCATCTATGAAGATCCTGTGAAAAGAAAGCCAGATACACCGAGTGAATCTGGCAGGTCAGGAGGGAATCGAACCCCCAACCTACGGTTTTGGAGACCGTCGCTCTGCCAATTGAGCTACTGACCTAAAACAAAATCAGGCCGACCATTATGCCGGCCCGAAAAAGACTTTACAACATTTAACTCTGAGACCCAGGCACGGCACCAACACCAGCAAGCGAAACATCCAACCCTGCGGCGCGACCGACTACAACCCCAGCCCTTAAAACAAAGGCAGATATTTTCATATCTGCCTTGTTATATGGAGCTCTTGAGCGGATTTGAACCGCTGACCTCACCCTTACCAAGGGTGTGCTCTACCAACTGAGCTACAAGAGCGAAACACTGTGCAAAACCTGTAAACTTGGAGCGGGTAGCGGGAATCGAACCCGCATCATCAGCTTGGAAGGCTGAGGTTCTACCACTAAACTATACCCGCGAGGCTTACAGCTCTCGCTAAAAATGGTGGAGGGGGAAGGATTCGAACCTTCGAAGTCGTAGACGTCAGATTTACAGTCTGATCCCTTTGGCCGCTCGGGAACCCCTCCTAAGCGAGCCGACATTCTACATCATGCCAGCCTTCTGTCAAGCATTTTTCTCATTAAAAACCTGAGCTTAGCTGCGTTGACCTCGCTTCACTTCGCTCACCGTTTCCGGTGTTCGCTGTGGAGCGGGCGCCATTCTATGCAAACTATTCGAAGGGTGCAACCCCCTCACAAGGCATTATTTTATGTTTTAACTCATTGAATTCTTTAGAAAGGTTTATCAGTTGCAGATCATCCAGCCAGCGCCGGCTTTCAGGGGCTACGCGCAGCCAATAGCCAGCGGATTCAGAGCTGCCCCGAGGCAACGCCTGGAACTTCACTTCCATGCCTGTCAGTCTTCGCTCAAGCCCCTGAACAACATCCTGACGCGCAAAGCCACCCACATAAAGACAGCCAGGATCGACCTGGACGAGTTTCTCTTTATCTTTAGGCACCTCGGTCTCGCTCAACAGCCGGATATCCTGCTGCGACCCTCGATACAAGCTCAAAGGCGTTACATCCTTCGCGCGCAGCGGAGCCTCTTGTTGATGCCATATGTAATAAAACACATTGAGAACAAGCAGCAGCAGAAACAACCAACGCATAAGAACCTCAGGCCAAAGGGCACGCCATAGCCAAACCGACAAATACGAGATCAGGGACTACCTTGGCTTCAGGCACCATCTCGGAGACCAGGGCTGCGTCACCACCCGTAAGGAAAACCGTGAAGCCCTCCCCCCAATGATCCCGCGCCAATTCAAGCTGCGTCAGCACGAAACCCCGAAGCATCAGCAGACAACCCCGCTCGACAGCCTCAACTGTAGTGCGGCCTGGATCGAGACTTTCCAGAGCACGCTCAGCCGCAAGATCCCCGTAACGAATCTTGCGAGTATGCGTGCGAAGCTGATTACGCATTAATGGCATACCGGGACATATGAACCCACCGAGATGCCCACCATCCGCAGCGACGAAGTCGGCAGTGACAGCGGTCCCGAAATCCAATACGAGGCACGCACCACCCGCCAAATGGAATCCACCGAGCAGGGCTAGCCAACGGTCGAGCCCCAGCTTCTCGAATTCTTCATATCCGTTTCGCACGCCGGACATCTCTCGTGCAGGCGACGCACTAACGACCGATACATCGAAGGACTTCTTCAGCAGAGAGATCAATAACCCGGTCTCCTCCGGCGTCCTCACACTGACCAGTCGGCAGTACTTGAGCGCCAACCCGCTGAGCTGTTTCAAGTCCGCGAGCAAGGCAAGATCCGAATCCACGACCCCACCACCTAGCGCAACCCGGGCATTCGATTCGAGCACACGCCATTTGATGAAACTATTTCCGCAGTCGAGCTCAAGAATCATTGCGCAACCTCAGGCTTAGCTCGCCACCACTAAAGACTTTTTCCACGCCATCCACCTTCAATCGCAGGGCACCTTGACTATCAATACCCAGTACCTCGCCATCTATTTGATTTACACCCGCAATCAATGACACAGCGCGCCCCTGCCACAAGTGATTTTGCTCCCACTCAGCCTGAATAGCAGAAAAGCTGGCGGCCTGATGACGAGCGAGATACCTCTGCAGCATCTCTCCGAGTGTCGCTACCAGCTGATTACGATCAAACATCCTCCCGGACTCCAGGCGCATGGATGTCCACTGCTGATCAACTTCGTCGGTCATCTGCATGTTTACATTAATCCCAACACCCAGAACCACATGACAGACGTCTGCTGGATCTCCCACCAGCTCAAGCAGAATTCCGGCAATCTTCTTTTGACCTACCAGGACATCGTTCGGCCACTTCAAACCCACCTCGGAAATCCCAAGCTCACGCAACGCCTGCATGACAGCGAGCCCCACGACAAGACTCAGCCCCTCCAGTTGACGCATCCCACCGTCGATACGCAATACCAGACTGAAGTAAAGGTTCTCGGCAAACGGACTGACCCACTTTCGCCCTCGGCGCCCCCGCCCCGCCGTCTGCCGCTCGGCGAGCACCAGAAAAGGCGCTATCTGGAGACGATCAATCGCTCGAAGAGCCTCAGCGTTAGTCGAATCAATAGAGTCGAAAACCAGAACAGGCCATTGCCAAGAAGGAGAAAGCCTCGATATCTCGGCGGGATCAAGTAGCGTCAATGGAGCCGCCAATTGATAACCACGCCCGCGAATTTTATGAATGGACAACCCCAGGTCAGCCTCCAAATGCTGAAGCTGCTTCCACACAGCGCTACGACTAACGCCCAGGGCAGCACCAAGTGCTTGACCCGAATGGAATCGTCCATCTTTAAGAAGCTTTAACAACGTCAGCATGCAAGTCCCGCCTCACAATGAGGCCCGCATGATAGCCACGCTCCGAGCAATTGCATAGAAATCGAGGAAGACAGATTTTCCTGCGGGCAAAACAAAACCCCAACTGCTTTCGCAATTGGGGTTTCGGAATTTAATCTTGACGATGACCTACTCTCACATGGGGAAACCCCACACTACCATCGGCGATGCATCGTTTCACTGCTGAGTTCGGGATGGGATCAGGTGGTTCCAATGCTCTATGGTCGTCAAGAAATTCGGTGTGCCGACTCGTCTTTCGACGCTTCAGCAAATTGGGTATGTGACAGCCAGGTGTTTTGCAAGATCGAACTTTCGGTTCTTTCGTCTTCACACACCGCAATCTGGTCTCTTCGTTTCTTCAACTAGGAGTATCAAATTGCTTGGGTGTTATATGGTCAAGCCTCACGGGCAATTAGTATTGGTTAGCTCAACGCCTCACAGCGCTTACACACCCAACCTATCAACGTCGTAGTCTTCGACGGCCCTTCAGGGGACTCAAGGTCCCAGTGAGATCTCATCTTGAGGCTAGTTTCCCGCTTAGATGCTTTCAGCGGTTATCTATTCCGAACATAGCTACCCGGCAATGCCACTGGCGTGACAACCGGAACACCAGAGGTTCGTCCACTCCGGTCCTCTCGTACTAGGAGCAGCCCCTCTCAAATCTCAAACGTCCACGGCAGATAGGGACCGAACTGTCTCACGACGTTCTAAACCCAGCTCGCGTACCACTTTAAATGGCGAACAGCCATACCCTTGGGACCGGCTTCAGCCCCAGGATGTGATGAGCCGACATCGAGGTGCCAAACACCGCCGTCGATATGAACTCTTGGGCGGTATCAGCCTGTTATCCCCGGAGTACCTTTTATCCGTTGAGCGATGGCCCTTCCATACAGAACCACCGGATCACTAAGACCTACTTTCGTACCTGCTCGACGTGTCTGTCTCGCAGTCAAGCGCGCTTTTGCCTTTATACTCTACGACCGATTTCCGACCGGTCTGAGCGCACCTTCGTACTCCTCCGTTACTCTTTAGGAGGAGACCGCCCCAGTCAAACTACCCACCATACACTGTCCTCGATCCGGATAACGGACCTGAGTTAGAACCTCAAAGTTGCCAGGGTGGTATTTCAAGGATGGCTCCACGCGAACTGGCGTCCACGCTTCAAAGCCTCCCACCTATCCTACACAAGCAAATTCAAAGTCCAGTGCAAAGCTATAGTAAAGGTTCACGGGGTCTTTCCGTCTAGCCGCGGATACACTGCATCTTCACAGCGATTTCAATTTCACTGAGTCTCGGGTGGAGACAGCGCCGCCATCGTTACGCCATTCGTGCAGGTCGGAACTTACCCGACAAGGAATTTCGCTACCTTAGGACCGTTATAGTTACGGCCGCCGTTTACCGGGGCTTCGATCAAGAGCTTCGCGTTAGCTAACCCCATCAATTAACCTTCCGGCACCGGGCAGGCGTCACACCCTATACGTCCACTTTCGTGTTTGCAGAGTGCTGTGTTTTTAATAAACAGTCGCAGCGGCCTGGTATCTTCGACCGGCGTGGGCTTACGGAGCAAGTCCTTCACCCTCACCGGCGCACCTTCTCCCGAAGTTACGGTGCCATTTTGCCTAGTTCCTTCACCCGAGTTCTCTCAAGCGCCTTGGTATTCTCTACCCAACCACCTGTGTCGGTTTGGGGTACGGTTCCTGGTTACCTGAAGCTTAGAAGCTTTTCTTGGAAGCATGGCATCAACCACTTCGTGTTCTAAAAGAACACTCGTCATCAGCTCTCGGCCTTAGAATCCCGGATTTACCTAAGATTCCAGCCTACCACCTTAAACTTGGACAACCAACGCCAAGCTGGCCTAGCCTTCTCCGTCCCTCCATCGCAATAACCAGAAGTACAGGAATATTAACCTGTTTTCCATCGACTACGCTTTTCAGCCTCGCCTTAGGGACCGACTAACCCTGCGTCGATTAACGTTGCGCAGGAAACCTTGGTCTTTCGGCGTGGGTGTTTTTCACACCCATTGTCGTTACTCATGTCAGCATTCGCACTTCTGATACCTCCAGCAAGCTTCTCAACTCACCTTCACAGGCTTACAGAACGCTCCTCT